>JBAZCM010000016.1:0-27862 GCA_041654935.1 Sphaerochaeta sp.
AAGCAAGCACTTAATGACCAAGATTTGATCGACTCGATCACCACAGGTTCCTCGATCAAGGCAACAGGCATGATCGTTGCAAGCCAAGGCTCCAACCAGGCCGTTGAGATGGCAGCCCAGAGCGTCGCGCTTGTCGGTCCCTGCCCTACCGACACCTATCCCTTACAGAAGAAGCGCCACACCCTCGAATACCTTCGTGAGATTGCCCACCTCAGGGGCCGCACCAACACCTTTGGGGCGGTGATGCGAACTCGCAACACCCTCAGCTATGCAATCCACCGATACTTTCAGGAGCGAGACTTTGTCTGGATCCACACCCCGATCATCAGTAGCAGCGATGCCGAGGGGGCGGGGCAAATGTTCCAAGTTACGACTCTGGATCTGAACAATGTCCCCAAGACCGAAGAGGGGAAGGTAGACTGGCACGAAGACTTCTTTGCCCGCCAATCCTTTTTGACCGTCAGCGGACAGTTGGAAGGAGAGAGCTACGCCACTGCCCTGAAGAACATCTATACCTTTGGCCCCACCTTCCGGGCTGAGAACTCAAACACCAAGCGTCACCTCTCCGAATTCTGGATGGTGGAGCCTGAGATGGCCTTCTGTACGCTTGAGGGCAACATGGCTATAGCAGAAGAGTTTCTCAAGTACCTCTTTACGGCAGTTTTGGAGGAACGTGAAGAGGATATGGCCTTCTTCAGCAACTTTGTTGAGAAAGGGATGAGTGATACGATCAGGACGATCATTGACACTCCGTTTGCCCACTTGACCTACACTGACGCTGTCAAAGAGTTGGAGAAGCACAATGACCGCTTTGAGTACAAGGTCAGCTGGGGTATCGACCTGCAAAGTGAGCATGAGAAGTTCCTCACCGAAGAGGTTGCAAAGAGTCCGGTCATCGTCACCGACTACCCCAAGGACATCAAGGCCTTCTACATGAAGCTCAACGAGGATAAGAAGACAGTACGCGGTATGGACGTATTGGTCCCACGCCTGGGAGAGATCATCGGCGGCAGCGAACGTGAAGCCGACTACGAGACGCTGGTGCAGCGGATGGTCGAGATGAACCTCGACCCGGCTGACTACTGGTGGTACTTGGATCTGAGGCGCTTTGGCACTGTCCCCCACGCGGGCTTTGGTCTGGGCTTTGAGCGACTGGTACAGTACGTCACCGGCATGGGCAACATCCGAGACGTCATTCCCTTCCCTCGCGCTCCTCGCTCCGCTGACTTCTAAGCAGCGCCCACGCTACTAACTGACTGGTTGTCCGCACCCCACTTTTGAGAAAGATCCTCTTCTTATGGGAGGTGACGGTCGACGTCTGTATTGAGAGGCGTTTTGCAATCTCGGCGGTATTGAAGCCGCTTGCCACCAAGTGCACAATCTCAAGCTCCCGCTTGGTCAGGTAGGTGGCTGTCTCACTGACGAACGCTGTTCGTCGAAAAAGTCGCTCCAATTGCTCGGTGAGCCGATAATCTGACTCACCGACCCCCATGCAGGCACACCGCCCATCCTCCAAGAGAGCAAAAAGAGGGGCGGTGAAATCGGGATGCAAAAGCAGTAACGGCTGAAAGCTCTTCTCCTTGATCCAGAGGGCAAAGGGCAGGTCCGCGCACCAGCAGAGTATGGGGGTTTCAGGGGGGCAGACATCAAGTTGGGAGAGACGGATTGCAGAGGCTTGCACCCCCTCAAGGGGTGAGAGGCGGGCGAGCAGGCGCTCACGCTCAACAGGGTTTTGATAGAGTACGGTGACGATGCGCTTCACACCCCTTTAGGGTGATCATCGCCCTTCTTGCTTCAGAAGTTTGGTCAGCTCGCTATCAAAGGCATCACTGAACGCTTTGATCTGTCGATTGTCCATCGGGCGATGTTGTTCACTGAAGATGCCCATCTCGCGCAGTTCTCCCATCATATTGCGGATCGAGAGGCGCTCGGCAACGTTCTCAGCGGTATAGACACCCCCACGGTCATCGAGGACCACCAGGCCCACCTGGGCAAGCCGACTTGCCAGCGGGACATCGTGGGTGATGGCAAGGTTGCCACGCTCGGCAATGTGGGCAAGGTGGTCGTCAGCGCTGTCCATTCCAGGGGGGACCACTACCATCTCAATAGTGCTGCGCATAGCACGCAGGCGCTCGGTCTCTTGTTCGCCTCGCTCTTTTGCCAGAGCGCGCAATTGGGCGGTATGCTCCTGGCGGGCCCGCTCTACATCACGCAGGGGCCGGTCAGCGACAAAGATAGCACTGAGGCCCTCCTTGACTACTCGTTTGAGGATGATGGCGCGTAGCTGGGTAGGCAGGGAATCGGCATCGATGTAGATTTTTACCATACCCAAGCCTACCTTCCTCTGCTCTATGTGACAAGAGCTCTGCTTGAAACAGTGGGTTGTTTTGTTCTATGGTGAGGTCAGTTATATCAAATTCTTACGAGGAGTTCATCATGGAAATCTCCCCCTTGCAGAAGCTGCGGCACGCGTATGAGCCGAAGTTACCGAAGATCCTGACCGCCGACATCAAGGCCATTGCTGCGGTCCATGGAGACAAAACTGAGCCAAAGCGTGACAAAGAGCAAATCAAGGCGCTCTTCCCCCATACCTACGGTATGAGCCGGGTCACCTTCGCCGAAGGTGCCAACCCCACGGTCACCGAAAAGAGGAATGTCGGGGTCATTCTTAGTGGCGGACAGGCCCCTGGAGGACATAACGTTATCAGCGGTCTCTTCGATGCCATGCAGGCAGCAAACCCCGAGAACAAGCTCTACGGCTTTAAAGGCGGCCCCTCAGGAATCCTTGAGGACTCCTATAAGATCATCGACGCTGCCTATCTCGACCCATACCGCAACACCGGTGGCTTTGACATCATCGGAAGCGGGAGGACTAAGCTTGAGACCGAAGAGCAGTTTGACATCTGTGCACAGGTGTGCATGAAGCACGACATCAGCGCTCTGGTGATCATCGGCGGTGACGACTCCAATACCAACGCAGCCGTCTTGGCTGAATACTTCTTGGAGAAGAAGTACCCGATTCAGGTCATCGGCTGTCCGAAGACCATCGACGGGGATCTGAAGAACGAGTTCATCGAAATCTCCTTTGGCTTTGATACTGCCACCAAGACCTACAGCGAGTTAATTGGAAACATCGCCCGCGATTCCAATAGTGCCAAGAAATATTGGCACTTCATCAAGGTCATGGGCCGCAGTGCCAGCCATATCGCCTTGGAGTGTGCGCTCGAGACCCAGCCTAATATCTGTCTCATCGGTGAAGAGGTCGAGGCAAAGGGCCAAAGCCTCAAGTCGATCGTCGCTGACATGAGTGCGGTCATCGCCGCTCGAGCCGAAGATGGGAACAACTTTGGTATTGCCGTGATCCCCGAGGGCGTGATTGAGTTCATCCCTGAGATCAAGGTCCTGATCGCTGAGATCAACGACCTCTTGGCTAAGGAGGCCGACCACTTCAACGCACTATCTGACAATAGTGAGAAGATTGACTTTGTCACCGAGCGCCTCAGTGAAGCATCTGCCGATGCCTTTGTCATCCTGCCCACCGATATCAAGGAACAGCTCTTGATGGACCGTGATCCGCACGGCAACGTCCAGGTCTCTCGCATCGAGACCGACAAGCTGCTCGCCGAGATGGTGGAGGAGAAGCTTGCCTTGATGAAGAGCAAGGGCAGCTATACAGGCAAGTTCAGCTCGATGACCCACTTCTTCGGTTATGAGGGTCGCTGTGCCTTCCCTTCCAACTTCGATAGTGACTACTGCTACTCACTTGGCTACAACGCCTTCATGCTTATCGCAGCAGGACTGACTGGTTACATCTCTAGCGTTTCAGCTCTGACTAAGGAAGCTGCTAAGTGGAAAGCCGGTGGCATTCCGATCACGATGATGATGAACATGGAAGTTCGCCACGGAGAGAACAAGCCGGTGATCGAAAAGGCAATGGTGGACCTTGAGGGTGAGCCCTTCAAGTACTTTGCCAAACAGCGGGACCTGTGGGCACGCACCACCTCCTTTGTCTACCCCGGAGCTATCCAATACTTTGGACCGGCTGAGGTAGCCGATCGAACCACCGTTACACTCGCTCTCGAGCACCAGGAGTAACAATTCGTTATCATACTGCCCGGGTCTCTTCGACCCGGGTTTTTTATGTGTTTATCTCGATTTCTTTGTTTGTCAACAATAATATCTTGACATATCAAAATAATTGGAGCACCATCAATGTATGAAGCAAACGCATGTATTGATGGTAGGCCTGCTTATCGTCGCAATCCTTCTGACCGGCTGTAGCAGGGGTGTCAATGATGGGACGATCCGGGTGGTCACCACTATCGGGATGATCGCCGATATTGCCCGCAATCTGGCAGGCGAGTTCGTTGAGGTCACAGCTCTCATGGGGCCAGGGGTCGACCCCCACCTCTACAAAGCGACTGCCAGTGACGTCAAGCGCCTCGATGAAGCTGCCCTGATTCTCTACGGTGGCCTCCACTTGGAGGGCAAGATGGCCGATGTCTTTGAGACACTGAGTGAGATGAAGCCCACCGTTGCGGTCAGTGAGGCCATTCCCAAGGAGTACCTTTTGGGAGGTGACCCGCATGTGTGGTTTGATATCTCGCTGTGGCTCTACGCCGTTGAAGCAACGTACGAAGCGCTCATCGCCCTCGTACCCGAACATACTGAGGCAATCTCCCAGAACCATGATCGGTATGTCAAGACGTTGCAGGATCTCGATGCGTATGTCAAAGAGAAAGCGATGAGCCTGGATGAGGAGCAGCGGGTCTTAATTACTGCCCATGACGCCTTTGAGTACTTTGGCCGAGCCTATGGCTTTGAGGTAAAGGGGCTACAGGGTATCTCCACCGTCAGTGAAGCAGGAACGCGGAATGTCCAAGAGCTTGCCCAGTACATCGTCGAACACCAGATTCGGGCAATCTTCATTGAAAGCTCGGTCCCCCAGCGAATAGTACATTCGATGCAGCAAGCGGTGAAGGCTCGTGGCTTTGATGTGGCCATCGGTGGAGAGCTGTTCAGTGATGCGATGGGAGATGCAGGGACCCATGAGGGAACCTTCCAAGGAATGGTAGAACACAACATCAATACGATTGTCGGTGCTTTGGCACTTAAGTGAGGATTTTGGCGTGAAAGATGAGAAGAGAACAGCAATTGAAGTAGAGGATTTGACGGTCGCATACCACCATAATCCCGTACTCTGGGATATTGACTTAGCTATTCCTGAGGGAGTTATCTGTGCCATCGTAGGGCCAAACGGAGCTGGTAAATCAACACTGTTGAAAGCGATGCTCAACCTGGTGCCAATCTCCAGTGGGACGGTCACCTTTTGGAAGAAGAGCCTAAAGGAGATGCGGCGCACCGTCGCCTATGTGCCACAGCGCAGTGAGGTAGACTGGGACTTTCCTACTACGGTCCTGGATGTGGTGATGATGGGCTCCTACGGGGCATTGGGGTGGATCAAGGCTCCAGGAAGACAAGAGCGTGAGAAGGCAATCGCTGCCTTGGAGCAGGTGGGAATGGTTGATTTTGCTGACCGGCAGATCAGCGAACTCTCAGGCGGCCAGCAGCAACGGACCTTCATCGCCCGGGCCCTGGTACAGGATGCATCCCTGCTCTTGATGGATGAGCCCTTTGCCGGTGTTGATGCTGCTACCGAACAGGCTATTTTGAAGGTGCTGCGCCAATTACAGCAGGACGGAAAGACCTTGGTCATCGTCCACCACGACCTGTTGACCGTCAAGGCGTACTTTGACCATGTGGTCCTCCTCAACGTCCACACGGTCGCCGATGGACCGGTAAAGAGTACCTTCACCGAAGAGAACCTTGCCAAGGCATACAAGGGCAAGTTCAGTGCCATGAAGGGGAGAATCGATGAATTTGTTGTATAACCTGTTATTTGACTACACCCTACGAAACGTTGCACTAGGAACCCTTCTCTTAGGGTTGGGATCTGGGGCCATCGGGACCTTCATGACCCTACGTGGTGAATCGCTGATCGGAGACGCCATTGCCCATGCCACCCTACCTGGTGTTGCGCTGGCCTACCTGTTGACCGGGATCAAGGACCCTTCCCTCCTTCTCATAGGAGCTGCGGTTGCTGGTATCATCGGTATTGGCTCAATCATGACCATCACCGGCACCACAAAGATTGACAGCGATGGAGCCAACGGTATTATCCTCTCCATCTTCTTTGGGTTTGGTCTACTGTTGCTTACCTATATTCAAAAACTCCCAAACTCCTCCCAAGCAGGGCTGGATCGCTTTATCTTCGGTCAAGCCGCCACCATCGTAGCCAGTGATGTGGCGGTGATCGCGGTTGTACAAGCAGTGGTGTTACTAGCCTTGATCCTCTTCTTCAAAGAGTTGAAGGCCTCGACCTTCGATCCTCAGTCGACCACCGTCATGGGCTTTAACCGCAAGATCATCGATGTAATCTTTGCAACACTGTTGGTGGCAGTCATCGTCACAGGCCTTCAGACCGTTGGAGTTATCTTGATCAGCGCGTTGCTCGTCTCTCCAGCCGCTGCGGCCAGGCAGTGGACCCACTCACTGAAGACGATGGTGATCCTCTCTTCTCTCTTCAGTGGCATCAGTGGCATGGTTGGATCCCTTATCAGTGCCGCAACGATGGATCTGCCAACCGGTCCGGTCATTGTCCTGGTGCTGACAGCGATCATCATTGTGAGCTTTCTCTTTGGCAGCAAGCGCGGGTTGGTGATCAAAAAAATCGCCCAGATCAAGCGTCACCAGCGCTTTGATGAGAATAGAATCCTCTTCGCCCTAGAGGATCTTGCCCGCTCCCATGAGGAGGAGGGCCTCTATCATAGCCGTCACACCATCGCGTTGATGGTCGGCGAGCGCCACGGGGTCAAGCGACTGCTGAAGAAGCTGACTGCAGAAGGGCTCTTACTCGACGATGGCAGTGCCTCCTACCTGCTCAGCGGAGAAGGTAAGGCACACCTTGCCACCTTGCACGGAGGGCGATCATGACTCTAGAGATTATCATCATCGCAACTCTCGCCTCCCTCGCCTGTGCCATCCCAGGGGTCTTTCTCCTGCTTAAGCGCATGGCGTTGATCAGTGATGCGATCAGCCACTCCATCCTGCCGGGTATCGTTATCGGTTTTTTGATCCGTGGCTCTCTTAACACCCCGTATCCAATTATTGGGGCGGTCTTCTTTGCCATGGTCATGGTAGTGACGACCGAAGCGCTGAATCGTACTCGCCTGGTCAAAGGAGACACGGCCATTGCCGTTGTCTTTCCACCACTCTTCTCAATCGGGGTGATCCTGGTCTCTCTGTTAGCCCAGAATGTCCACTTGGACACCGATGCGGTTCTCCTCGGAGAGCTGGCTTTTGCTCCCTTTGATCGCATGATGATCCTCGGCTACTCACTGCCTAAGTCAATGGTAAAGATGGCCATCATCCTAATCTTGAACCTTGCGGTGATGCTCCTGCTCTTCAAGGAGCTGAAGGTCTCCACCTTCGACCCGATCCTCAGTAGAAGCTTGGGCTTTTCACCGAGCTTCTTACACTACCTCTTGATGCTGATGACCAGTATCACCGCCGTTGGCGCTTTTGACTCGGTAGGGGCAATTTTGGTGCTTGCCTTCATGATCACCCCAACTGCCACAGCACTGCTATTGACCAACTCGCTGCTGCTGATGGTGATCATCACATTCGGCATCGCCACCCTCTCCAGTATTGGTGGGGTATTATTTGCTATCCAGATCGATAGCGGTATCAGTGGGGCGATCACCTCAATCATGGGCCTCTTCTTCATCTCGGCCTACCTCTTCAGCCCCACGGTGGGGATGGTGACCAAGATCCGCAACAAACAACGCATCCGTGATGAGTATACGCTCTCGATTGTCCTGTATCACCTGCTCCACCACTGCGGCGAAGATGACATGGAGACTGAGTGCTCGGTCGGCCACCTCAAGGAGCAGTTCAACTTCTCTCCCCGATATTTGCGCAAGATCGTAAATGTCGGGATTGAACGCAATCTGATCGAACAAATTGGTTCGGTGTTCCACCTCACCGAAAGCGGAAGGGCTACGCATGTCGATACTTTCAGATTACACCACTGAGAATTATCTCAAGGCGATAGTCAAACACCTCGCAAACCCAGATCACCGGCGTATCACCACCGGTGAGCTGGCCGCTTTGGTGAACGTTACCAGCGGTACCGCTACGTCGATGATGAAGAAGTTACAGAAGGAGGGGTATGTGCTGTACCTCTCCCACCAGGGCTGTACCCTCACCGAGCAGGGCGCTGAATATGGACTGAGGATCCTGCGCCGCCATCGATTGCTGGAAACTTTTTTAGTGACGATGCTTGGCTTGGGCCTTGAGGAGGCCCATCAAGAGGCCGAACGGCTGGAGCACTCGGCCAGCGACTCTTTGATCGATACTATTGCCGAGAAGTTAGGAAATCCTACCAAAGACCCTAATGGCAACATGATTCCGGCCAAAAAACAAAACTCCTTCACCCTCACCGACCGTTCACTCCTCCAAGCTCCCTTACAGGCCGAGGTAGTGATCAGTCGGATCAGCAGCAACAGCAAGATGGCTGTCTATCTACAAAACGAAGGGATTGTGGTCGGTCAACGCTGTGAGGTCCTGGCCGTCGATACTGAAGTGGGTGTCGCTCATATCCTCGTAGAGGGTGAGGAGAAGAGCCTCTCTGTCAAAGCGCTTGAGGCGCTCTTCTACGAGCGTCCTAGCGCATAGAAGAATTCACCCAAAACTCATCGTTGTGCTGATCCAAGGGGCGGACAATGTGCTATACTCCTTTCGTGGAGGACTCTATCATGCACACAATCCGCTTGGACGGGACTTGGTCCCTCTCCCCCATCGACTCAAAGGCCGCTTCCCTACATACCCCATATTTCAATGAAAACCCTGCCATCCCCTGCACCCTGCCGGGGGACATCCATACTGCCTTACTGGCCCATGGGGTAATCAGCGATCCCTATTGGGCAACCGATGAACTGGCTATGCAGTGGGTGGGCCAACTTGACTGGCAGCTGAGCCAAACACTGACTGTCACACAAGAAGAGCTCGCCAAAGGGCCTGCCATCCTCACCCTCACCATGGCTGACACGATTATCACCATCCTCGTCAACGGCAAGGAGGTGGGCTTCTGCAACAACCAATTCCGCCGATGGCGCTTTGATATCAGCGAAGCGTTGACAGTCGGAGAGAATACCATTGTCCTACAGTTCATCAGCGCCGAGCGATATGCTGCCCAAGAGGCTAAGAAGCTTCCCTACACAATTCCCTACTCCGTCTATCCAGTCTACGCCAAGGGGCGTAACCTGGTGCGAAAGACCCAGTGTCATTTCGGCTGGGATTGGGGTCCCTGCATCCTGGCGATGGGCGTCTATGAATCCATTGAACTCTCTTTTGTTGAAGAGGGGTTGGTGGAGAGCGTACGCATCGACACAGTGGCCAAGGATGATAATTCCTGGGATTTGAAAGTTACCGTTCGTTACAATGCAAGTCGTGACGCAGAGATTGCAGTATATGCCGAGTGTGCCAAAGAGGTGCAGGAGGGCACCGCTACAGTCACCAAAGGCCTGAACCGTCTGACCTTCCGCCTGAAGATCAAGGATGTGAAGCGCTGGTGGCCTGCTGGGCACGGAAAGGCAGTACTCTATCCACTGGACCTAAAAATCGGCAGTCAGAGCATCAGTCGCCGTGTGGGCTTCAGAACACTTGAAGTGAAGACTATTGATGACGATCGGGGCGGCAGGTCAATGACCTTCAGCGTCAACGGCCAAGATATCTTTGCGAAGGGGGCAAACTGGATCCCCTTCGATGCCCTGCCTTCACGACTTACCGAAGAGCGCTATGAATATCTCTTACAGTCCACCATCGATGCCAACATGAACATGCTACGGGTATGGGGAGGTGGAATGTATGAGAAAGAGGTCTTCTACGACCTCTGTGATGAGAAGGGGATTCTGATTTGGCAGGACTGCATGTTCAGCTGTGCCATGTATCCGGCAACCCAAGAGTTCTTGGAGAATGTCGAGGCAGAAATCCGCTACCAGGTCGATCGATTGGCCCACCACCCCAGTCTTGCCCTGTGGTGTGGCAACAACGAGGACTTGGGCGCGATCACATGGTATGAGGAGAGTCGCAAGAACCGCGACCGCTATGTCATTGACTATGATCGTCTCAATGAAGGGGTCGTAGGACGCGTAATCCGTGAACAGGACCCGACCCGTACATGGTGGCCTTCAAGCCCATCGGCCGGGGTCGGCGACTTTTCCGATAACTGGCATGACGACCGACGCGGAGATATGCACTTCTGGTCAGTATGGCATGATGGCAGTCCCTTTGAAGAGTATTACTCGATCAATCCACGCTTTGTCAGTGAGTTTGGCTTCCAATCTTTCCCCTCCCTCTCCACGGTAGAGACCTATGCACCCAAGGAGGAGCACAACCTCACCAGTGTGGTAATGGAACACCATCAGAAGAACCCACGGGGCAACTCGATCATCATTGAGAACTTCAGCCGCTACTACCGCTTCCCCTCCTCCTTTGAAGAGATGCTCTACCTCAGTCAGGTCCAGCAGGCCAAGGCGATGCGCATGGCCATCGAGTATTGGAGGACCACGATGCCCCATTGTATGGGAACACTCTATTGGCAGCTCAATGATAACTGGCCGGTAGCCAGCTGGTCCTCTATCGATTACACCGGCAAATGGAAACTGCTGCACTATGCAGCCAAGCACTTCTATAGCCCTGCCCTGCCGATTGCCTATCAAATAGAGGAAGGCATCATCGAGGTATATGCTGTCAATGATGGTCCGAAGACTATCGAAGAGGCGAAGGTCTCGGTCAAATTCTCCAGCTACGATGGGCAAAAGAAGGGCAAACAGGAGTACTATCAGGATCTCCCTCCCTACAGTAGTACCCATCTGTGTACTATTAATCTACGTAAAAAGAAGAAGCTGGATCCAGCCAATACCTTCATCTACCTGAAGCTGAAGAGCAGCAATCTCTACATCGAGAACATCCTGATGCTTGCCAAGCCCAAGGAGAGTCATCTTGAAGATCCTGAAATTTCCTACGAGGTCTCCAAGACCCTAGGAGGCTTCAGTGTCTCCCTCAGTTGCAAAAAACCTGCCTTCGAGGTCGCCCTCGATGCAGGTTCGCTTCAGGGAGTCTTCAGTGACAATCTCTTCGCCTTCCGTCCCACAGCTCCGAAGATTGTTACCTTCAAGACAGTGGGCTCGGTGAGCCTTGAAGAGTTCACCGATCAGCTGAAGATCTTTGATCTGTACTCAAGCAGCCGCAGGTGCTAGAGCAACATTGACAGCGTGCCGCCCACAATTAGTACAAGACCGAGGGCAGAGAGCTTATCCAGGCGCTCCTTAAAGACGATTGCTCCAAAGGCGATGGTAACTAGGATACTGAGTTTGTCGATAGGAACGACGACACTCGCCGGTCCGTCGTGCAGTGCCTTATAGTAGCAGAGCCATGAGCCGCCGGTAGCTAAGCCCGAGAGACAGATGAAGAAGAGCTCTTTGCCTCGTGTCTTTTTGATCAAGGGAGCTTTGCCGGTCACCAAGACCACAATCCATGCCATGATCAGAACTACGATTGTGCGAATTGCTGTGCCGAGTGTTGAGTCGATCCCACTGATGCCAATCTTACCTAAAATAGCCGTAAGGCTTGCAAAAATCGCTGAGAAAATTGCCCAGACTAGCCAGCCCTTCCCTTCAACAGTCTCATCTTTCTTTGCACCCCGCTTGATCGTCATCATATAGGTTCCGCCGAGGATCAGAGCTACTGCCAAGAGTTTGACTGGAGTTACTCCCTCACCGAGAAAAATCAAGGCAAGGAGAATAGTGAGGGCTGTGCTGGACTTATCAATTGGAACCACTTTGTTCACCGGCCCGATTTGCAAAGCTCTGAAGTAGCAAAGCCATGAGCCGCCGGTGGCAAGGCCTGAGAGAGCCAAAAAGAGCAGTGTATGGGCACTGACGTCTTTGATGGTAGGGCCAGAGCCTACGATCAGTACCATAAGCCAAGAGAAGAGGAGCACCACGACCGTTCTGATAGCTGTTGCGACAGTAGAGTCGCTCTCTTTGATACCTAATTTGGCGAGGATCGATGTCGCTCCGGCAAAGAGTGCCGATCCTACTGCAAATGCAATCCACATAGTGCTGTCCTTCTTTCTTTATACTGATGATAGTGTGTCCTGATTGAAACACAATCACAGCATACTGCATACAAAGCGACGGTGCAATCGACTTGAAAAATCACCCTCCACTATCGTTTATATAACCGGAAGTAGAATAAATTCGCTATTCATAACTTTAAATTGACATCGCGGTTAGCAGGCCCTACTATACTACCGTAATGCCGACTGCATCAGATGCATGAGGGCGGACAACCAGAGAAAATGCAGCGGCTACCTTCATACAAAAAGGAGGAAAATTGTATGAAAAAAGCAATCGTTGTTCTTGTTATTCTGCTCGTTCTGAGCACTGCGCTCTTTGCACAAGGAGCGAAGGATTCCAAGAACTCAGTTTTGCGCGTCATCACATGGTCCGGCTACGCCCCACAGGAGCTCTTGGACAAGTTCACCGCTGAAACCGGCTACAAGGTAGAGATCACCCTCAGTAACAACGAGGAGATGATCAGTAAGCTGCGAGCAACCCGCGGTGGCGGATTTGACTTGGCACAACCTTCACAGGACCGAATCTCCAGTGTTGTCGAACAGTATGGTATCTACCAGCCTATCGACTATTCACGCTTGGATACTGCTCAGATCGACCCCTCACTGCTAGAGGCTGTGAAGAAGAACACCCTGGTCAATGGCCAATCCTATGCTGTACCCCACATCTATGGTACGGAAGGGTTGGTGGTAAACCGCAAGTTTGCCCCCGATGTAAAGGACTTCAAGGACCTGCTTGATCCCAAGTACACCGGACGGGTCTCCTACCGCCTCAAGCGCCCCACCCTGATCGGCATGGGCTTCTCCCTCGGCTACGATCCCTTCGCCCTGTACGACGATCCGGTCGCCTACCAAGCTTTCCTCGATGAGATGGAGAAGGTTTTGATCGCTGGCAAGCCAGCTGTAAAAACCTATTGGGACAACGGCGATCAGCTCCTGCAGTCACTGCGCAGTGGTGAGGTCTGGGCCGCTTCTGCATGGGAGCAGGCTGGATGGAAACTCCATGGCGAGAACCCCGACATCGACTACTTTGCACCGACCAGTGGAGCCCTCGCATGGGTCGACACCTTTGCTATCCCAGCAAAGAGTGAAAACCTCGATGCAGCATATGCCTACATCAACTTCATGCTCAGACCTGAGAATGCTGCATTCTTCACC
The DNA here is from genome assembly GCA_041654935.1 of Sphaerochaeta sp. Taxonomy (GTDB): domain Bacteria; phylum Spirochaetota; class Spirochaetia; order Sphaerochaetales; family Sphaerochaetaceae; genus Sphaerochaeta. The sequence continues at coordinate 13,358 of JBAZCM010000016.1, forward strand.
AACCGAGAGACCTACGGAACTGCTTCAAAAGATGCAGTGAACTTCCTCGACGAGGAGATCAAGGCTAACTTCACCCGTGGCTTGCCCCCAGAGGTACTGGCGAACATCAACTGGTACCCCACCGTTCCAGCAGGCATTGAGGAGATGGAAGGAAAGACCCTCGACAAGGTACAAGCTGCTCGCTAGCAGTAGTATTCGACAGATGGCCAATAGCCGTTCAAGGCGGCTATTGGCATCTCTTGTTAGGTAAACAACGTATGAAAAATGCACTCTCTGTATTTGATCTGACCAAACGGTTTGGAGACTTCACCGCGGTCGACAAAGTCTCCTTTGAGGTAGAGGATGGTAAATTCTTTTCAATCCTCGGTCCCTCTGGGTGTGGTAAGACCACCCTGCTGCGCATGATTGCCGGCTTCTACAAACCCGATGGAGGAACCATCCTCTTCGCTGGCAAAAACATGGATGGCGTGGCACCAAACAAACGACCGGTCAATCTTGTTTTTCAAAACCTCGCTCTCTTTCCCATGATGAACGTTCATGAGAACATCGCTTTTGGCCTACGAAGACGCGGGGAGAAAGGCCCGAGTGTCGATAAGAAGGTCTTGGAGTTGCTGGAACGTGTAGGACTGCCCGGATCTGGGAAAAAACAAATCGACCAACTCTCTGGTGGGCAGAAGCAACGCATCGCCATCGCCCGAGCCCTGATCATGGAACCGACGGTGTTGTTGCTCGATGAGCCATTGGGAGCCCTCGATGCAAAACTTCGTGAACATATGAAGGTTGAGCTGAAGACCCTCCAGGCCCAGGTGGGAACAACCTTTGTCTACATCACTCACGACCAAAGTGAAGCGATGGTGATGAGCGACACCGTGGCAGTTATGAATAATGGGCGTTTTGAGCAGATTGGCTCACCTCAAGAACTCTATCACAACCCCGCCTCTTCATTCGTTGCCCAATTTGTCGGCAATAACAATAAACTGAATGTAACTCTCCATAATGGTACCGAAAGCCAGACCATAGCTCGCTATGCCGATCAATATAACCTGCCACTTGCCAACGCTATCGACGCTGCCACTGGGGCTGAGTACGACCTTTTCATCAGACCTGAGGCGGTTATCATCAATCCCGGCGACCGACCGGACTTCCACACCCTTCAGGCAGATGTCACCTCCATCCTCTTCGATGGTGGCAATAGCCGTCTATTGGTTCGCCCGCGCGGCACCGAGGATGAGTTGGTCGTTGCCCTGCCCCAGACCAGGGAATTTGACTACATCAAGGCCGGGGACCAAATCCAGGTCGGATGGGATAAGAACAAGGCTATTTGCTTTGGGAGGGAGGATTGGAAACTCTATGATGAAGAATAAAAAGTCCATCCCATGGGGTTTTCTCTTCTTTTTCCTGCCAGTAGTGCTCTGGCTCTTCCTCTTGATTGTCCTCCCCCATCTTGAATTGTTGCGTCTCTCCTTTACCAAGGCCAACACCGGAAAGCTCACCTTGGATAACTACCTAGCCTTCTTTCGTGAGCCAATCTACTGGCTGACCTTTGTTCGCACCGCAGCCTACTCCATTACCGTTACCTTTTTGGTGATGGTCATCAGCCTGCCGGTCTCCTTCTACATCTCCAAGGTCGTAAAGGGCCGACTCTCAGGCATGTTGATGATCCTCATTCTCGTCCCCTTCTGGGTCAGTGAGTTGATTCGAGTCTATGGGTGGATGATCTTGCTACGAGAGAGTGGACTGCTGAACCACCTTTTGGTCTCCATCGGGCTCTTCAAACAGCCCGTTGAGATGCTCTACAACGACATCACCATGATCATGGGCCTTGTCTATACAAGCATGCTCTTCATGGTAGTGCCGGTCATCGGTGTTATGGATGACCTGGATAACTCGATCATTGAGGCTGCCTTTGACCTAGGAGCCAGCAAGCGTGCCATTTGGCGCACGATTATCATCCCTCACTGTACCCCCGGCCTAGTCAATGGTGGGATCATCGTCTTCATGTTGGTCCTCGGCAGTTATCTGACGCCTAACCTCATGGGCGGTAAGAACTCCCTGTGGTTCACCGAACAGATCTACAACCAGATCATCCTGTACTTCAACTGGAACCAAGGTGCCGCCTTTGGCTTCTTGTTGCTGGTCCTCTCATCGCTGATCATCTGGGTTCTTCTCAAATTGACCAGGCAGAACTTGAAGGAGGTGGTAAAATGATTCGCAGTCTCCCATCATCCAAGCGATACCGCACCGGTTTCAACATCTTTATCGCCCTCTACTTCATCTTCCTCTTCGCCCCGCTGATTGTCACCATGGTCCTTGCCTTCAATGACTCGATGTACCCATCACTGCCTTGGCAGGGCTTCACCTTGGATTGGTTCTTCGGAAAAGGGCCCAAGAAATATGGCATCTTCCATGACCAGACGAACCTAAGAAGTCTTTACACTTCTTTTCGGGTGGCCATTGCCGTCATGATCGTCTCTACTTTCCTCGGAACGTGTGCGGCCTTCCTCTTTGAACAGGAGCAGTTCAGGTTCAAAGGAGCCCTCTACTTCTTGATGATCGCGCCATTGGTTATTCCTGGAGTCATCCTAGGTATCTCAATTCTCATGTTCTCCAATACCGTTGGACTCTTCATAGAGGACCACATGAACATCTATGTGAAGTTCCTGGGTCCAGGCTTTCCGTTGGTGGTCCTCGGTCAATCTTCGTTTATCTCGACAATTGTAGCATTGGTAGTCAGTGCTCGGTTGAAAAAGTTTGATCGCACCCTCGAAGAGGCTGCCTACAACCTCGGAGCCAACAAAGCTGAGGTTCTGTGGTTTATCACGCTGAAGTATCTGAGGCCTTCAATCATCGGAGGAGCGGCAATGGCCTTCCTCATGTCCTTTGAGAACTTCAATACGACAATCTTCCTGGTGGGATCGCAGGCAACACTGCCGATCAACATGTACATGCAGGTCCGAGATGGTTCGACTCCGGTCATCAACGCCATCTCCTTCCTCCTCATTTTGATCACCTCTGTTATTGCAGTGGTCAACTTGTATAAAGGAAGTGACAGTTATCTCTAGCTAACAGGGCTACTTCAGGGCATCGCTCCGAGGTAGCCTCCCTTACTTCTCTGTTTGGTATAGACACACTTCCTTTTATTCCCTAACTCTACGTTTTGCACAACAAAACCAACTCATTTTTACTATGTGGAAGTAGATCAATCGACTATGGTATAGTAACTCTATAGGCCTTTGGTCCATGACGATAGACCCTTCTTTGCAGGACAGACTCACATTGGAGTGGGTATTGTGAAGAAGATGCGGCTGTAGGTATTGAGAGATTTTGAGAAAGAGATCAAGGCCCTAATTTTTTGTTACACAATTTTCCAAGGAGAGACATCAGGTATGTTGAATTTCAGTTATTACAACCCAGCTCGAATCGTATTCGGAGCCGGAACCATACAAGAGGTCGGCACACTCGCTTCTGCCTATGGCAAGAAAGTCTTGCTGCATTACGGTGGTGGATCGATCAAAAAGAATGGGGTGTACGACCAAGTAATGCAATCTTTGAAAGAAGCGGGCCTTGAGGTAGTTGAGCTTCCTGGAGTTGTTCCGAACCCTCGCCTCTCCCTTGTCAAAGAAGGGATTGAACTCTGTAAAAGAGAAAAGGTTGACTTCATCCTCGCTGTTGGGGGAGGTAGTGCCATCGACTCAGCCAAAGCAATTGCCTTTGGTGCCAAGCTACGCGACGATGAAGATATCTGGAACGATTACTACACATCTAGCAGCTACACTATCAAAGAGGCAATTCCACTTGGAGTGGTCCTTACCATCCCAGCAGCTGGCTCTGAAAGCTCAACAGGAAGCGTCATCACCGATTGGGACAAGAACCTAAAGAGAGCTGTTAATAGTGAAACAATCATCCCACGGTTTGCTATTATGGATCCTGAGACCAACTACTCTCTTCCACCATACCAAACAGGGTGCGGTATCTCCGATATCCTTGCACACCTTTTTGAGCGCTACTTCACTACTGCGAAACACAACGACTTAAGTGACCGCCTGCTGGAGAGCGCTATGCGAAATATCATTGCCTACGGACCACTTGCGCTCAAGTATCCCAATGACTATCGCTATCGGGCAGAGATCATGTGGACCGGCACTATCGCTCACAACAACCTCCTCGACCAAGGCAGAGAGGGAGACTGGGCCAGCCATGATATCGAGCACGAGATCAGTGGAATCTATGACCTTGCTCATGGAGCTGGGCTCTCTATCGTCTTCCCTGCCTGGATGAAGTACGTCTACAAGAAGCATATCGATCGCTTCGTGCAGTTTTCTACCCGCGTCTGGGATGTTGACCTTACCTTTGATGATAAGAATCGAATGGTAGAGGTAGCAATTGAGAAGCTGGAAAACTTCTATAAGTCGATAGGGATGCCCATCCGTCTCAGTGATGCCAAGATCGGTGATGAGAATATCCGAGTCATGGCTGAAAGTGCCCTCCTTGGCAAAGCGACACTGGGGTCATTTGAACCTTTCACTGTCGATGATGTAGAGGCGATACTGAGACTCGCTCTGTAAGTTCTAGAGAATTCTCTTCAGAACTCAGTTGATTGGCCTAAATGGCAATTAAATGGGGAGGCATTCGCCTCCCCACAATTGATGCATTAAGAACTGTTAGTTCTTCAAGAATGCTTCCCAAGCCCTCTGGACTTCGGCTGCGACGACACTCGGTGCCTTCGAACCAAGACCGATTTCCTGCAGGCCCTTGTTGATGACGTTGAAGACGTCAGAGTGCAATACACCGTCGATAACCGGGGTGATGGGCACATAGTTGTTGTAGTAATCAGCACGCTTGGTGATGAACGGTTCAAGGTTCTCTTCTCGTGCAATCTTTGCAACGTCAACCTTCAGGTTGGAGGGGAAAGAGGCTCCGGTGGTCAGGCGGTAGGTCTGCACATACTCACCTTGCAGGAACTTAATCAGCCTCCAAGCAGCTTCTTCACGAGCACTGCCGGCAGGAATGTCAGCGCTCATGCCCCAACCAGTTCCCACAACACCACTGTTGGAGTTGTGAACAACTTCGCCTGGCAGGTTGGTGATGACCATCAATTCAAAGTCATCGGCCTGTGCCTTGGCGTTGATCAGAGCGTCTCCGGTGGTTACGTCGGTCATGAAGGAACCGGTTGCCCAGTCACCGTCGATGAGGAACGCAGCCTTGCCAGTGGCGAAGGAGGACCTTGATGCACCGTAGGGGCTACCCAGGGTGTTGCGGTTGATCATGCCACTCTTGTACATGTCGTCAATCAACTCGAGGGATTTGACGAACCAAGGATCGGTGAACTTCAGCTGGCCAGCCTCAAGGCGATCGTACCAGTCAACGCCACCGTAGCGGCCAACGACCATGCTGAACAGACAGCTCTGCATGACCCAGTCGTCCATGTTGTCCATAGCTATAAGCTCAATTCCCTTCGCTTTAAGGACAGGAACCATCTTCTTCATTTCATTGAAGTCGGTGGTAATGGGAAGACCGTTGTCACGAAGAACTTTCTTGTTGACGAAGAGCATGTGGGTGGTGGTGATTCCGTTGGGAAGCTCGCCGAGGAATCCAGCAAACTGAGGTGCAAGGGCTGCTGGGTTGTAGTCTTTGACCAGTCCGTCACGCTCAAGCAATGGCATCAGGTCTTTGACGCTTCCTGTGGTGTGGAGGCTGGTGGAGCGACCACTAGGCCACATGTAGACAACATCTGGGAGCTGTCCACTGGCGATATACGCCTCAGTCTTATAGTGGAACGGCTCGTTGAAGAGGTCTTCGCGAACGATCTTGATGTCAGGGTTCTCTTGTTCAAAGCGATCCCAGATCATCTTCACTTCATTGGCGCTGTTGGGCTCACTCATGTCGATGTAGTTTAGTACATTCAACGTGATTTTGCCGTCTTCAGCGTCAGCTTTGACACCCTGTGCTACCAGTGATGTGCCGAGCACAACCAGTGCGAGCAACAGTACTGCAACTTTTCTCAATCCAGTCATTTCAACCTCCAAATGATCTGTTAAAACCATCTTGTTGAGGGTCTTACCCTCACCTTTTTTACCCATCATCCCAACGGGATGAAGTCTCCTATTCATTAGTTCATACTTTGTACAAACCAATCGTACCATGGCCTCTGTCACCTGTCAAACAGATTTCATCAGCCTTTAACCGCTCCTGCTGCAACCCCCTTCGTAATCTCCTTACGGAAGATCAAGTAGAAGAGAAGCATCGGGATCAACCCAATGGTCAATGCCGCAAATTGTTTGCCGTAGTCTGTAGACAATGCTCCTGCAAACTTCTGTACCCCAACCGGCAGACTCTTCAGTGCATCGCTGCTGGTAAGGATATTGATCAACATAAACTCATTCCACGTCCCAGTTACGGTCAATATGGCTACGGTCATACCTACCGGGGCAGCCATCGGCACGATGATACGCCAGAAGATATGACTGTACGAAGCGCCATCGATACGCGCCGATTCCACCAAGGCATCGGGGATCGAGCGGATATACTCGGTGCCCAGATACACCCCCATTGGCATACCAATACCTATATAGGGGATCAGGACTCCCAGGCGGGTATTGTACAGACCAACCCAGTTCACGATTAGAAACAAGGGAACCATGATCGACTGCAGTGTCAGAAGAATTCCAATGACAAAGGAGCCATGGAGCACGGCCGTTGCCTTGTGGCGGATCTTTGAAAAACCAAAGCCTGCCATGAAGGAGAGCAACAAGATCGCCAAGGTTGTTACGGTCGTATAGAAGAGACTATTGGCGATCAGGACGGGAAACTTTCCCCTCACCCATGCATCCTTATAGTTGATGGTCACCCAACGACGGGGAAATCCCAGCTTGTTCATCTGAAACTCAGTGGTTGTTTTGAATGAGCTGAGGATCAACCAGAAGAGTGGATAGAGTGCCATGACGGTAAAGAAGATCATCACCAAGTAGGTAATCGTTGTGCTGATGCGCGAGCGAGCTGAGCTATGGTCTTTAATATCGTTCATTACTCTCTCCCCCCGAATTTATTCTCAGCAAACTTTGTCAGGCCGATCAAGAAGAAGCTGATGATCACCATCACCGTACTGATGGCATTGGCCAAGGGGTAGTTGGGCGCCCCCTTGAACGCCTTATCGAACATATAGATCGACAGCACGCTGGTCCGATTAGCCGGGCCACCGGCGGTCATGATGAAGATCAGGTCGAAGGATTTAAGCGATCCACTGATCGCTAAGATCGCTGTGACGACAATCACGCCACTGAGGGCGGGCAGAATCACATATCGTAGAACCTGCATCTCACTTGCACCATCTATGCGTGCAGCTTCGATGATGGTGTTATCGATTTTTTGCAGGTTTGCGATAAAGATGATCATATACATGCCGCTGTACATCCAAAGGATGACAAAGAGTACCGGAATCATCGGGTGCTGGCTCAACGAGTACTCGTAGCCAGGCATGAAGAATCGCATCAACTCTGGGAAGGCTCCATGAGGAGCAAAAAATGACTTCCAAAGGATACCGATGACAACCGTGGAGATGACGGTAGGCAGGTAGATCATGGTTTGGAAGAAGTCGCGCCCTTTTACCAACCCGCGATAGAGCACATAGGCGAGGAAGAATCCCAGCGGGATCTGGCCGAAGACCGAGACCATGACAATCCACAGGTTATTCTTCAGGGCCAGATAGAAGTACTCATCGACGATCAGGCGCTGATACCACTTAAGACCGACCAATTCTATAGGGACCCGGCCTCCAAAAAGTTTTCCACCGTTGTAGTTTGTGAGGCTGAGCACCACTGAGAAGATAGTGGGGAATGCCATCACCGAGATGTAGAGCAAGAAACCAGGCAACACCAAGGTCCAGTAGGCTCTGCGCTGCTCTCGCCGAGCGTCAGCCATGGTACGGACTTTAGCCATGAGCTTCCTCCTGTTGTAGTTTGACATAGCTTTTCTTAGCAGGAAAGACTTGGGCGATGACATCATCCCAATCAAAGTGTGTTCTGCTTTCCATTTCGCTGAGCTCGGGGACTGCAAACAGTTTTTGCAGGAACATCATCGCCGCCCCCTTAGCAACAACGGTCGCGTCTTGGGTGTCGAAGAAGAGTTTGCAATCAACCTTCTTCAGAATATCCAAAAACTGTGGACACTGGTCGGCGAGCAAGGCTTTGAGTTTCCCTTCATCACTGAAAGGTCGTCCATGGATAAAGAAGACCCGAGGGTCAAGGACCGAAACAACCGGCACCAGGGAGCTGAAGAGATCGACCATAAAGACCTTCCACGCCTCTTCATCATGGACGCTGTTGATCAACAGCTCCTCAGGAAGACCGGTCTGCCCAGAGTTGTTACCGCGCCATGAGAGGGTGCAAATCTCGCCACTTGAGTGGTGTGATCCGTGATACACCTTGCCATCAAGGCACAAGCCGACACCCACACCGATCCCGGCACGGTCATCAAACTGGTAGTTGCCCTCATGGTAGTCACCAATCATACAGATGAAGTCTCCCAAGTTTATATTGCGATTGACCGTCTTATCGAGCCAGGCTGTGCAGTTTGCGTCGTTCTCTACGAAGACAAGCACGTCAAAGCGTGAAGATATGAAGCCATAGAAGTCATAGTTATGCAGTCCAAAGGGCTCAGCATATCTGATGATTCCCCGGTCCGTCTCGACGATACCAGGAATGCCGCCTACCACAGCGATGAGGGGAAGGTCCAGAATCTCTACCTGTTTGAGGATGATATCCATCAATAGCAGGAGAATGGAGTCAAAATCTGTCTCGGGTAGCTTTCCCTGATCCTCGAAGAGGGTGCGTCCGATAATGTCCATGATCACCAGTCGGTAGTGAGAGGGCTGAAGGTCAAAACCGGCGACCACTCCGAATTGGTCATTGAGGTATAAGGTGATTGGTTTACGACCACCACGGCTCATCCCACTGCCCTCTTCTCCTTCGTAGACCACATCATTGTCGATCAAAGAGGAGACGATGTTTGTCACCGTTGAACGGTAGAGGTTCAGCTCCCGGGCGATGTCTACTCGACTGATCCCAGGATTTTTCCAAATCAACTGGGCGACCAGGGAGGTATTTGCATTTTTTTGAAACTCATTGTTGTTGATCCGCATGCATCCTCCACAGTAAATAGCGACTTTGTTCGCTCTCTGTACAAACAAAGCGTACCATCGCCTATTCTAGCTGTCAAGCGGAATCTTGAATTTACTGACTTAGGTATGTACAAGCTTTGTACTTGACTTGCTTCACTTCCCGTGATACCAAAGATTCATGAATAAACACCAAAGCACAAAAGCCAGTGAGCTCTTTTTCCCAGTCCCTTTGTCCATTGAGGACAAGGAGGGATTCTTTCGTCTTCATACTACCACCACCATCTCTGCCGAACCTCCTTTTGAAGAGATTGCCGATTTAGCCTCTTCCATCTTCGGGTGTAAGATTGGCGGAGAGGATCTACTTTTTAAGTACCAAGCGGATATAAAAGAGGAAGCGTATCGCCTCTCGGTCACCAAAGACCAGATTGTCATTCGTGCCTCTTCACCAAAAGGAGCCTTTTATGGCCTGTCGGCTGTTCGAAGGCTCGCCTTACTTGGGGACAACATCATTGGCGCCTGTATTGTAGAGGATGCTCCCTCCTTTGAGTGGCGGGGCTTTATGCTCGATTGTGTACGCCACTTCTTTACCGTTGATTTCATTAAGAAACTTCTGGATATCACCTCACTCTTTGGCATGAACCGCTTCCACTGGCACCTCACCGATGACCAGGGATGGCGCATCCCCATCGATGGATGGCCACAGCTTAAGGAGGTGGCGAGTAAACGAACTGAGCTGCAATACCCCGACGGCCGCTCCTACGGTCGTATGTACACCAAAGAGGAGATCGCCGAAGTCCAGGCCTATGCCCATGCTCGGCAGATGATCGTCATCCCCGAAGTAGAGACTCCGGGCCACGTCTCAGCCCTGTTGGCTGCCTACCCTGAGTTTGGCTGCACCGAAGGCCCCTACGAAGTACAGGACCGCTGGGGAATCTTCAACGAAGTGCTCTGTGCGGGCAATGATAAGATGCTCACCTTCTTCGAGGATGTCTTTGAGCAGGTTGCCCAACTCTTTAGTGGACCATACATCCATATCGGGGGAGACGAGTGCCCCCAAGATGAGTGGGAACAGTGCCCCAAGTGCCAACAGCGCATGAAGGATGAAGGGTTGACCCGTGAACGACAGCTACAGAGCTGGCTCACCAGCAAGATCAGCGCCATGGTACACAATGTTGGAAAACGGCCCATTGGATGGGATGAAGTACTGGATGGCACCGAACAGCTAGGTATTCCAAGCGACCTGATCGTCCAATCCTGGCAAGGCATCGAAGGAGGCCTGGAGGCCAGTAAGCGCGGCCACCAGGTGATCATGAGCCCCAATACCGTGGGTTGCTACTTCGATTACAAACACTTCGATAGCCCCGAGGAGATGGGAACGCTTGGTATCTCTACTCTTCGACAAGTAGCGTCCTACACCCCTACTCCCGCCGAGATGGATGCAGAGGCCAAGAAGATGGTCCTGGGTGGCCAAGGCAACCTCTGGACCGAGCGAGTCCTCTCATCGCGCCAAGCCGAGTACTTACTCTTTCCTCGGATGTTCCTTCTTGCACAGCAGCTGTGGAACCCGCGTGACGCAGAGGAGAACCTCTCAAAACTGGATCTTCTGAACTCCTATTGCCAGGCTCTGGACGTGACCCACTATAAAGGTCCGGTTGAGTAGGCATTGAAAAAATCCACTGGAGGTGGTATGAAGAACTATCACCTTCTGGTGGATTTTCTCTATAATGGGCCCCCGTCGTTGATGGGGGCCTATTGTGTCTTATAACAAATCTTTAGGAATGACGATCAGTCGCTCTTCGCTGGGTCGGTAGAAGGTGGCGATAAAGCCGATGATTGAGACCAGGGTGCTGGCGGTATTCTCAGCGAGTTGTTCACTGAGAGCTCGCACCTGATCCTTTTGGGCTTGGAATTTCACCTTCACGAGCTCATGGCTGGTCAGTGACTCATCCAACGAGGCATAGATCCGCTCGTCCACCCCACCCTTGCCGACCATAACGGTCGGCTTAAGGGAGTGGGCCTGACTTCTCAAGTAGGCACGTACGTTACTGTTCATCATCAATCCTTGTACTTTTGGGCGACGATGTACCGTTTGACCTTCTTGGTACTGGTCATCTCAAGCGGCTCATCAACGACGGTCACACGGGTGATCTTCTTGTAAGATTGCAACTTGCGGTTCACCTCGCTGACAATCGCATTCATCCGCTCCTCGACCTTAGCAGTTGCCCGCTCACCATGCTCCTTGTCCATCTCGTCAGTGTAGGCCTGAGTTGGGTAGATCAGGGCTCTGATACCCTCACTCTTGGTCTTCGCATCGATGATGTAGCCCAACACACAGATGGTGTCGATCTCGTTGTAGAGCTGGAAGTAGTCCTCAATCTCTTCGGGGAAGACGTTCTTTCCACCTTCGGTGACAATGAGGTTCTTTGCTCGACCGGTAAGGTAGAGGTACCCTTCACTATCCTGATACCCCACGTCTCCGGTGTTCAGCCAGCCATCCTCAAGCACCTCATCGGTTGCTTCTTGGTTGTTGTAGTAGCCTTGCATGACCATCGGCCCCTTGATGTAGATGATGCCATTGCCATCACTGTCTGGGTCGACAATCTTCACTTCAACCTGTGGGACTCGCTTACCTACCGAAGTCTCTTTGTACGCCTCAACCGGGTTGAGGTGAGTAATCGGACTGGTCTCGGTCAGGCCATAGCCCTGGACAAAGTCAATGCCCAGCTGGTTGAACATCTTGAAGGTAGATGAGGGAAGAGGGCCGCCGCCACTGATACAGATGCGGTTGTTCTCCAAGGAGAGGTTCTTCAGCAAGAAGCCAAACATCTTCTTGCCAACGTTGACCTTGAAGACTTTCTTGATCATACCGCTGATGCCCATCATGGCTTTGATCAGGCCATACAGGACGATGCCTTTCTTGCGTACCCCATCCATCAGAGCTCCGATCATCTTGTTGAAGAGCATCGGGACGGCGAGGAACATCGTCACCCCACCTTCGCGCATCTCTTTGAAAACCTGGCTGATAACCAGCTTCTTACCAAAGACTATGGCGGCTCCCACACTCAAGGCCTCAAAGAAGACAGCCATCATTGAGTAGCTGTGGTGTAGCGGTAGGATTGCATAGAAGACGTCAGTTGGGAGGATGGTCATGTTGCCTTGGGAGAGGTAACAGTCGCTGACCAGGTTGCGGTGGCTGAGCATCACGCCCTTGGGAGTGCCGGTCGTGCCGCTGGTAAAGAGGATCGCCGCTGTCTCTTCGACATCAGCCTTGCGCCTCTTCTGCTTGACTGCTTTGAGGTCCATAACAAAGGGATGCTCCCCTCCGGCCTCTAGGCTAAAGCGCTCTTCGAGTTTCAGCTCGTCTTTCTCATCGAAGCCCTTGAGCCGGTCGGCGTCAGCAAAGAACATTTTCACCCCAGCAAAGGCCATGAGCTTGGTCATGTCGGCGTTGTTAAGGGTAGCATCAAGGGGAACGACAATCGCTCCAGCGTAGAGAATTGCCAAGTAGGCAATTGCCCACTCTGGGCTATTCTTGCCACTTACGGCAATCTTGTCCCCTTCCCCGACTCCTTTAGAGATCAGGTAATCAGCTACTTTGTTTACTTGTTTTTGGACCTCAGTATAGGTCATCGATTGTTTGTCAGGAGCAAAGGCAATGAAGCAGGTATTCTCAGGATATCGTTTGACGGAGATGTCAAACATCTGGACAACAGTCGGCCACTCACCGGTGAACATCTTGCCACGGAACTCTTCCAAGAAATCCCAGGGCTTCACAGTGTCTTTTTTCTGTGCCATTTTGGCCTCCTCAGGCGTACTATCTCAATCCACTATAAGCAAGAAACCACGGTTAATCAAGATTTTCATGACACATTTGGCAAATCCGTATAATTGTTGAACACAATCCCTCCGTTGACCAAAACAAAGCCTTCTTTTACAGTGACCGCGAGGTATTGACGATGGCTATCACCACTTTTGTCCAGATGATCGACTTCTTGGAGAACTTCACCAACCTCGAGAAGCAAACCGATAATTACACCACCCGTACCTACCGCCTCGATCGGATGGCCAAACTGCTCGCCCATTTGGGTAACCCTGAACGATCATTTAAAAAAATCCATCTGGCCGGCAGCAAGGGCAAAGGCTCGACGGCCACCTACCTTGCCACCGCCCTCACTGCCTCAGGATATAAGACCGGCCTCTTCCTCTCCCCACATTTAAGCGACTATCGCGAACGCTTCACCCTTGCCGGCACCTTCTTTGATGACGTCTTCTTGGTACAGGTTGGCAATCAACTGATCGAAGCGGTCTCAACCTTCACCTTCACCGACCAGTGGGGACCGACCACCCCGACAACCTTTGAACTCTTCTGTGCGTATGCCTACCTGCTCTTCAAAGAGGCCGGCTGTTCGTGGGCGGTCATCGAGACCGGTCTAGGGGGGCGCCTCGATGCCACCAACACCATAGAAGCAGAGGCAGTGGTCCTCTGCCCCATTGAACTTGAGCACACCAAAATCCTTGGCGACACCATCGAAGAGATAGCTATAGAGAAGAGCAAGATCATCAAAGAGGGGCAGCCAGTCTTCATCGGCTACCAAGACCGGCGCGTCATGGAGATTTTCCTCAGTGAAGCGCAGACCAACGGAGCGCCTGTGTACCGCCTTGACCAAGCCCTGACAGCCCTTATTTCCAAGACCACCGAGGATGGTGAGGCAGTTACCTATCGATGGGCAGATCGAGCAGAGCAACAACTCCTCCTCTCCATGCGCGGCAGCGTTCAAGCCCAAAACAGTGCCCTTGCTCTTTTAGTGCTGCGTACTTTGAGCTTTGATGAGAGTCTCTTCTTGGATGCATTTTGTAAGAATACCGCTCCCGGGCGTTTCCAACAGCTGGGAGACCATCCTGCCCTCTATGTCGACGGAGCTCATACCGCTCACTCGCTCTCAGCGCTGCTCGCTTCCTTCTCTGCCCTTCATGAAGCGAGCAAGACCACCATCATCTATGGTGCCTTAGAGGATAAGGATCATGTTCACATGGTCCAATCGGTACTCCAGCATGCCAGCCAGATTATCATCAGCAGGCCGGGGACCTACAAGAAAAGTAACATTGTTGCCCTAAAAGCCCTCTTTGATGAACGTAATACCGAAGGCCGGCAGGTCGTGCTCATCGAAGAGAACGATCAGGCTTTGGCGTATGCCTATGCACATACACCCGCCGATGGGGCGATCCTCGCCTGTGGATCGTTCTACCTGGCTGGAGGCATAAAAGAAGCATTGGAAAGAAGGGAGGGACTTGGTGAGCCTCAATTGGCGTGAGATTGCCCTCATTGTAGGAGAGCTGCCCTTAGAGAACAGTTTACTCCAGGCAGTCGTCCAACATACCTTCAATAGTCT
>JBAZCM010000017.1:0-25562 GCA_041654935.1 Sphaerochaeta sp.
TCATTATCCTCAGTAGTACGTAATAACATCTAAAATACATAATCATGGATATGCAGGATTGGAAAAGTAGTAAGGGCTACATCAACCTGTCCCCCAAGGAGAGGGACAGGATTGACAAGCTGATGATCGCTGGTAGAACGGATGAGGCATGGGGCGAAATCCATAAATCTGAGCTCAGGATCAAGCGAAATGATATGCTGGGCAAGGTGGCCAGCGCTGCTGGGCAGGGAGTTAATATGCTGACCAGCGATGCAGACTACGATGTGGGCAGCCGCATTGATCCGCTGGATAGCTCCGAAAAATTTCGCTCTGCTGGCGCCACCGCGCTGGATGCTGCTGCACAGGGGGCATCCGCAGGAGCGCTATTCAGCCCTGCGGGCATGGCTATTGGGGCCGGTGTGGGGGCTGTTGTTGGCGGGGTAAAAGGCATGATCGCCAATAAGCGAGCGGAAAAGGATATCCTGAAGAACCGTGTGAATCGGAACGACACCCTTGCCATGAAGCGAGAGGCAGAGAGGGAGTCAGAGATGAATACAGGAGCGGTGCAGTACGTGAGTGATGGTGGCTTCATCTGGGGCAAGGGTGGCCCAACAGACGATATGAACCCAGGCAAGCTCGATCCCGGTGATTTTGTAATTCCAGCCGGAACAACACCCATGGCCAAGGAGCTGGTAAGCCAGCTAGCCAAGACAATCAAGGAGGATAAGCCCAAGCGAAAGATGAACGATGGTAGTCGACCCGTAAGGCTGTCAGATGGGGAGCTGGTTATACCAAAAGAAAAAGTGCCCTTCGCTGAGCAGCTTCTTGGTAATTACGGCACGAGCCTTGAGGATATCCGGGATAAAACGTTACAAGAACGTGGTGACAAGCCAGAAACAATGTTCCCACATAAGGCCGGTCGCCCCATGGTGGACAGCCACTTCAATACGCAGAACAGGAGCTTCGTTCCCATGAAGGAGGGCGGAGAGGTTCCAAGTTGGCTTGAGCCATCCTCCATGCTATTTCAGACCGCCTCAGGATTAATTCAGCAGCGTCAAGCCGAGAATCGGATCAAGCAGGGCCTGAAGGATAGGCGCAAGCGGGAGAAGGATTTGGAGGGTGAAGCTTTTGTATCCAAAGGTAAGGCTGATCAAATCGTGAACAGAAGCTTCCGTGATACAGAGCGCACCGTTAGAGGGCTCAAGCAGGAGGGGGCAAAAAACATTGCGATGAACTCGCTAAATCCGCAGGACTACAATCAGAATATATCCAAGCTGATCTCTGATCTGGGCGAGGTGGTTTCTAAATCGAATATCGAGAAGGCCAATGCCCTAACGCAAAACGAGCTGCAGCTACTTTCAAGGAAGGAGGGTGCTGCTGGTCGTATGGGGCAGATCGATTCCTCTGAGGCAGGTTTGAATATCGCCAAGGCCACGCAGGCGGCGAGCAAGGCGCAGGCAGGAATGCAGGGGGCCTACGATATGATTCAGGCCAGAAAGGATGAGCAGGCCAGGAAGAAACGCTCCGTGGAGCTGATCGAGCAGGCCAAGGCCATGGGTTCAGAGTACACTTTGGCGATGGCAATACAGGCGAAGGATGTTGAGGGCATACAGAGAATATATGAGAATATGGGCATAAAGATATCTGAGGAGGAGGCCAAGGGCATCGCCGAGTCAGAAGCCAAAACAGGTGTTCCAACGGAGGGTGAGCAATCATAAAAGCAGTAGACCATGGAAGATTTTTCAAGCTACGGGCAAGTTTCGCCTGGTGCGATACAGTACAGAAATACTGATCCGACAAGAGAGCTAGATCAGCAGTCGCTGAACATGGAGCTCCAGCACGTGGATCGCATGATCAAGGCGCAAGAGATCAAGGAGAGCAAAATGCAGGAACTCTCCAAGCAGCTCGCAGGGGCTAAAGACCTAATCAAGGGAAGCAGCTTTATCACCCCTGAGAATATGGGTAGGGTGAATAGCGATTTTATGCAGGCCATCAATGGGATTAAAGAGCATTACCGCACTCCGAGCCCCAATCGTGATGTGGCTTGGCATACCGAGCTGGAAACGCTTAAGAACTCCTTGGTCCCACAGCACATCCATAACGACAAGAAGAACCAAGCTCTCTACGATAAGATAGAGCAGCTCCGGTTGAAAGGTGATCTCAGCAGCGAATCGTTTGATCAGTGGAATAGAAGGTTCATGGAGATAGCCTCTCAGGGTGAGGACTACATGGAGGTGGCCCAGCGGGATGGATTTGATCCATTCCCCATCCTATCAAAGGAGAATTTCATACAGTCTGGCACCCAGCTGATGAATACCTATGGCGGGTTCACGATGAATGATTTCACCTTTGAGGGTGGAAGGTACGTGATCAAGCGTTCTGCTGTGGAGGAGTGGGTTAAGGGTAATGGCAGAGAGGGTGGCACGGGTAGAGCGCTATGGCAGGATGCCAAAAGTAGCTTCTACAACCTCCCTGACCATATTAAAGATTTCTATAGTAATGACTGGAGAGAGGGGGGAGAGATGGAGGCTGAGGCGATTGAGGAGTACATGATCCAAACGCTCAGGTCATCCTTTCGCCCCATTGAACCGGTGGAGAGGGGTGGAGGTGCTGATCAGCCCTTGCTCAATCCATACAATGATCACGTGCAGCCCATGCTGGAGGATGCCATCAGGAAGAACCTGAATAAGGACCTGAGCATGGGGCAAGACTTTTTTGACGCCGTGGAGTCGCTTGGAAAAACCGATGGTACTGGGATCAAAAGCATAAAGCGGGCCATTCCCAATGTTACCTCGATGTTCAACGCCACCCCCGCCAACGATGGTAAGCGTACGCGAGTGCAGCTAGCTCTTCGGTCGGATGACGGAACGGTATTTGATCTACAGATCCCCTTGGATCGAGGCATGATGGCTGAGTGGGGCTATAAGGATCACACGGGTTCCTACGACACGGAGATATTCCCCACCAACATACAGAAGGATGAGCTTGGGAAGGTATCCTCAGCGACGTACGGGATGATGGTAAGCGATGTTCCCATCGTGATGAACAAGACGAATTTGGATAACCTCATCATGTCGATGAACGGACAGGAGTTCGGAAAATTCTTTAAGGGTACTCAGCTGGAGGAGACCTCCGGCATCAACGCTACGGATAAGATCACTGTGAAAGGGAATCAGATACGGATAGGCACGAGAACCTTCAATAAGGATGAGCTCATGAACAGCTTCCTAACCGAAAGGGAAAGCTTTGACTACACGGAAACGCCCATGGGCGACACAGGCCTTAGCATGAAGAATGTGATCAGGGAGTATCGTATCCCTGCCACCGTCCTTATGGATGATCCTGATTTCAGGAGGACTCAGTACAACCTCAGCTTCGGGTCACACAAGGGCATAGGGACAACAGCAAGCAAAGTAGATTTAAACAGGTAGTAAAATAACAGTTGCAAGATGATAACAAGTACATCACCTCTTGACGGGATTGACATTCCTGACGAGATCAAGGCCAACGCGAGGAAGGACGCGAATCTCAATAAGCAGCTCTATGAGCAGCTCCACAGCAGCAACGCCTACAAGGGTGACCTCAACGCTTTCCAGCTTGAAACGATGGACAGGGAGGCGCTCCTGAGCCATAAGCAGCAGCAGCGGGAAACGTGGGATAGATATCGCTCTGAGCTGGAGGAGAAGAAGAAGGCCATGGTGGCTGAGCAGGGGAGAAGGATGTACGAAAAGTCTGAGGATGGACTTGTGATAGATGATGAGCTCAAGCGGGCAAACCAGACCATAAGGGATTTCGATCTCTACAGGATTAACAATGACGACTTCACTGACTACTACGAGCGGTTCAAGTCCCTTACGAATCCAGAGAACGAGAATGTGGAGAACGACTCTCGAGCCTTACACAATGAGCTCTTTGAGAAGTATGGCCCATACAAGGATTACGCCTTGGACAGGCTTACCAGGATGCACTACAACGATATTTACGCGAAGGAGAAAGAGGAGAACCCCACCTATCAGTTCACTCCGGAGCGTACCATGGAGATTGCAGCCAAGTATGCGGATATGGCCAGCCATGATGCCAGGGCAGAGATCGAGGAGAGCTTCAAGCAGCCTGAGTTCGTGGAGTCCTTCTTCAACGATATCGCCAAGGAGTTTAGCGGTCAGAAGTGGGCGCTGGAGTACTTCGAAGCGATGCGTAAGCGCCCAGATGAGGAGGGTAAGATACACTACGAGCCAGAAGAGATTCGGGCCATACAGAACCTAACCAATGAGGTCAACAAGGTTGTCGAGGATAGAATTTCTGATATGTTCCTTGAGCTTACCCGTAAGCATAGGAAACAGCTCCCCCTTGAGGTGCAGGAGCAGCTCAATGAGTTTAGCGAGATATACAAGGGTCGGGAGAATGCGGAGAAGATAAGTACAGGCAGGCTGGGCTGGATGGCAGCTCTCAACCCATCGCTCATGCCGTCAGCGATCGCCACGCGCATGGAGAAGCAGGGGCAGCGAAAAAATACCTTGAGCTCCACAGAGCGTGATCAGGCCCTGAAGGAGATCATGGCTGGAATACCCAGCACTTTGTCCCCAGAGGACAGGAGGCGGTACAGTGAGGATCCAGCGTTCCGTGAGGAGTTTGATGAGCTGGTGAAAATACACCTATTCCTCGATAACGGATTGATCATGAATGATGAGGGGCTAACGGCTGATGGGCTGCGCTACCAAGCGAATTACCTCAAGGAGGTTCTGGGTAAGATATCTCCTAAGGTGGATTTACCCCCTGAAACCGGCAGGATGGGTGGTATACACTATGACAATCCATTGGCCGAGGCCGAATGGAGGAAAGTGGCTCAAACGCATTCTACCCGTGATGGCAAGTTTGTGGATCAGATCCCCATGTCCAGCCGCTCCAGGAGAAATATGCTGCAAGCGCAGGATCTGCTGGACGACATCCTTTCCAAGACGGAGAAGGGCATGCCGGTTGGAAAGGCTATTGCGCAGGCCATTAAGGATATACCTAACAACGACATGGTGAATGACGAGTGGAAGGAAGCTTTCAGCTCCCTTGCGCTTGGGAAAAAGATGGCTAGGGGTGAATCCCTTAACATGACGGAGGAGATCCTCGCATCAGCTCTTGGAATGAAGGGAGAGATGTTGAGCAAGGAGGGGGAGAGCATGGCGTACAACGTGGCTACAGGGATCATTGAGATGTTGCCCTACATGGCGGCATTCGGTGCGACCAGCGTGGCCACCAAAGCGGTTACCAAAGGGGTTCTCGAGCATACGGCAAAAAGTGTAGTTAAGGAGACCTCGAAGCAGTGGTTGAAAAGGCAAGCCCCTAACTTCATGAAGTATGCGGCCAGATCTGCTGTACAGAGCACCATGATGCCACAGCTCTACGTGCCTGAGTACGCCAGAAGAAGGTTTGAGCTGGGCATTGACCCCTCGTTTGAGAAGGGCATTACCCCATTCGTAGCGCATGAGCGCTCCAGGGGTAAAGCGGCGTGGGATGCTGGTTGGACAGCATACTCCGAAATATTCTCAGAGAATATGGGGGAATTCATTATGCCCTACATCGCCAGCGGAAAGCGTTGGATGCGAACCAAGGGGTTAGAGAAGGCTATTGGTATTCGTGGTGCAGCCCAGGTCAATAGCACAGCCAAGGATTTTTATAAAAAATTGGCCAAGACCAAGCCGTTACGCTGGGTGCAGGAGATGAGCCCCAGCATGGCGGTGAAGGGCAAGGATGGAGCCATACAGATGGCCAACGGCTTCTCTCAGGAGGTGCTAGGCTGGCACGGCACTACGGGTGAATACCTGGAGGAATTTTTCAACTCCCGCATGGCCAACCTGTTTACGGGGGATATGGAGAACGAGAAGCTCGGCTTGCTGGGGAGAGTAGCCTACTGGGATCATGAGGAGGAGCTGACCACCTTCCTCACCGTGGCGGGATTCGGGTTGATGTTTGGCCCGCTATCCATGGGGTTTAATAATATAACCCACAAGCAGAACGGGACAAGGCTTCGCTATGTGGATAAGCAGGGTAACCTGAATGAGATACGCCTAAAGCCTAGCATCGCAAGAGAGATTTTCAGCTCCTACAATGAGGAGACGAATAGCTTTGATCAGAGCGTGCTGGATGCGCTATTGGAGAACAAGCATATCTCCAAGATAGATTACGATGCCATAAGCCAGAATCAAAAAGTGCATACGGATTACGTGAAGCAGAAAAAGGAGGTTCCCAAGCGCAAAGCGGAGCTAAAGGAGAAGGGCTATACTGATGAGCAGCTGGATAAGGCGAAGCTCGAGAATCCAATGCAGTACGGCATCCTCTCTGAGTTCAAGGACATGGTGGATGCTGGTCTTATTGATTATGACAAGGATGGCAATATGATTATGCCCAACAGCAAGGGAATGCAGGAAAAGCTTACACGGTTGCTTCCGCTCATTGAGGAACTAGAGGCCAAAAAGGGCATTCAGAGCGATGGAGAGGTCATCGGTTTGACCCCCGAGGAGGAGGTCAACCTTGAGCGCTACCAGCAGCAGGCCCAGATACTGAATCAGGAGCTAGCGCGCATCAAGGAGAAGCGAGAGGAGAAGCAGCTTAGGGAGCAGCAGCACCTTAGCGATATGAAGCTGCTCAAGAAGGATAACCGGGGCAATAGTGTGCCCCGCGATACGAAGTACTTCGTGGCCAAACGGGGGGAGCTGGAGGATCGGATTGAGGCGTTGGCGAAGAAAGGCAACCTCAGCGAGGAGGAGATGGAACAGATGAGAGTGCTTCAGGAACGTTTTCACGTCATTGAGAACCAGCTGAACCGGGAGGTGGCCTTCATCGAGATGGAGATTATGGCCAGGGAGAATCAGGATAGCATCACCCCCGAGCAGATGATTTTCATCCAGCAGGCCGTGATTGATCACCTCCAGAACGGGAAGAAGGGTATGCCCAAGGCATCACAGGCTCATATTGATAGGTACATTGAGGAAAAGAAGGAGCTGATCCGGGAATACAAGGCTGTAGAGAAGCAGGCCTTTGGGGAGCCAAACCTTGACTATGACAACACGCTGGACAGCACGCTAGAGACGGCTCAGCAGGAGGGTAAGCCTTTCGTAGAGCAAGCTATGGCAAGCGAGATGGAGCAAGAAGTTAGTCCCTTTGACGAGGAGCAGGATGAGGATGAGGCTACCCGCCGTGAGAAGAAGAGCTCAAGCACCATTCAGAAGCTATTCGATCGGGCCGATGCGCTGGGGAGGCAAAAGGCCAACAAGAAGAAATCGATCATAATGAGGTACGGCAAGAACTTCAAGAAGAAGATCTCTGCTACGCTGAAAAAGATACAATCACAGATCACCCCGCAGTGGATGGAGGAGCAGGTGAATAATGATGCTGCATTCAGGGGGTACGTGGATAAGCACAATCAGATTAAGGGTATTCGTGGCCCCATTCGTCCGGGGCAGGCTGCGGCCATAGAGGTGCTACTGGAAACGGGGATACTGAATGAGAGCGATGTCACGAAGTCCGGCGGGGATGCGCTGACAGCAGCGGAAGCGGATATGGCGATATTCGATGCGGTGCAGCGTATTCAGCTGCTCAAGACCACCAATGATATCTCGGCGGAAACGGCGAAGAACATTCAGGATGAGGTTTTCTCCCTGATAGGGCTAGCCTCACGGGAAGCGGAGGCGAACATAGACCTGAACGTGGCGAGTAGCGCAGCGAAGCTGAGCGATAAGGAGCTGGCCAAAACGAGACAGGACTATGAGACGAAGATGGCCTACGTGGAGCACGAGAAGAAAAAGTTTTCCGACAATAAAAAGATGGATCCCAGCCGCAAGGCGAAAAAAATGGCGCAGCTGGATAACCGCATTGGGGCCATCAGCCATGTGCTGGACGTGCTGACAGCGGAGCAGGAGCATCGAAAGGCGAAGAGGGATGTGGAGCAGCAGGAGAAGCTGATGCAGAAGGAGGAGAAGGCAAGGAAAACCGATCAGCCCGTAGCGAAGGAGCAAGATGAAATGGCTAAGGCTGAACAGAAGGACGAAGCTCCACCCAAGCGCAAACTCATCGTGCGCAAGCCAGTTCTCACAGAGGATGAGCAGCTCAGCGCGGCGCTTGAGGAGATCGAGGATGGGCTGGCCTCACCGTCAGCGAAGGAAGGGATGGAGGAGAAGATGTCGGAGACCATCCCCACCATCAGCGTGACGGCGCTGAAGCGTGGCATCGCGCTATCCCGGCAGGCCATCACCTCAGGGGCAAGATCCTTGGAGCAGAAGGCTGTTGAGACGATCCGCCTCATCCGGGAGGAAGCTGCCAGCAACAGGGAGTTCGAGCCCTACGCCAAGCAGCTGGAGCAGCTCATGCTCTCGCTGTTCAACGGGTCATTCGAGCCTAAAAACCCTTACCAGAAGGTGCTGAAGAACACTTTCGACAAGCTCTACCAGCAGAACGCCCAGCGCGTGAAGGAGAGGTTGCTCAGGGAGGTGCACAACACGGGATCCATCATGACAACCGGGGATCAGCGCACCATGGAGCAGCGGCGCAACTTCGCCACCATGTTTCAGGCCATCGCAGAGGATTCCGGCATGAGCCCCGATGAGATCGAGATGGAGTTCTTCTCCATGGCAAAGAAAGGGGAGTTCAGCAAGGTTCGGAGCAAGGATGACTTCATCAACATGCTTCTTGACCTGGAGGACAAGCAGATGCAGGATGAGGGGGGCATCTACGAACGGCTCCTCATGGGTATATACGAAAAAGACGTTTCGTTCGAGGAGTTCGTCAGCATGCGGAATTTTTATGAGAACGCGGAGATATACCGTAACGAGACGCTAGCCTTCAACTTCAGCCCCAACGCCAAGAACAGGGTCATGGTGACGCACCTGAACCCCATGTTCTCGGCATCGAACCTCGTGAAGAAAACCATGGAGACCCTGAAGCGTTACAAGTTTCAGGGGAAAACCAAGAGCGATGGGCTGCTCTCCCGCCTCAAGGTACTCCGAACCGATATGAACAGGATGGAGAGTAACCCCAGCGTGGAGGCCAAGCGGGCGGTATTCAACATGGAGCTGGAGTTCCTAGAGGATGTCACGGGCATCAGCAAAGAGGTGTGGCGTGACAACTACATGCTGGACAATGATAAGAACGAAAACGTGGTTTACCTGAACGTGACCTTGGATAATGGGCAGCAGGACTACGTGCAGGTGGAATTCAACAGCTACAATGACTACCTAAACTTCTCCATGGAGAATGGCAATAAGCACGTTGAGGACTTGAGCCAGGTTGGCATCAAGCGGGTAGTCAGCCAGAATAAGCGTATCGCCTCGTTCAACGATAGCCGATCATGGGTCAAGGGCGCCAAGTGGCGTACCAGCAACAGCAGCAAGCTGCTGGGTACGCTCAAGGCGAACTTCGTGCAGGAGTTCGGCAAGAAGGGGGAAAGTATGGATGCCTACCAGTTCCTCATGGACTACTTCTTGAAGGGTGACAAGGAGCGTGGGGTGCGGAGCAACGTGCAGAAGCTCGGCTCATCCAAGCGGCTAACCGCCAAGTCGTGGAGCAACGGGAGGGATCATCAGGGGAACTTCTTTTCAGGGATGGTGCTATCCAATCACCTTCGAACGGTGCTTGAGCGTGAGAACGCTGAGCCATCCACGGAGGTGGGCAAGAAGATGAAGGCGATGGGTAAGAAGCTGGAGATCACCATTCAGCGAGGCGTCAAGGGGTTTACGTCCAGCGAGGAGGGATCAAACAGCTCCGTGGCCAACAACGACTCCATGTCGAATGAGGATTTCTGGCTGTCACAGCTTGTGTACTTCAATCAGGAAGGAGATACCTACAACGCCATTGCAGGGCAGTTTGGCGATAAGGATACCCTGATGTACATCCGTTCTCCAAGGCGAAAATATACTGGGTCTAAGGGTCAGCAGGAGCAGGTGAGGAAGTTGATCAAAAACTTTGATGCGGTGGTGAGCTACTTCGACAGGGTTTACGGGGCGCGCATCATGAAAACATTTGACCTGAAGGATAACGATGCGCTACAGTCAATGCTTAAGGACTTCATCTATAACTTTGCGCTCAACACCTACAGCTTGAGCCAATTGGTGAACGGTGACTTCGAGGGGGATAACTACAGCGGTGACTTCACAGATCTAATCAAGCGTGCTGCTCCCGTGATATCCCCTGGCTACAGGCTGGTTGACATTGAGGGGGGATTGGAGGAGAAGTACACGCATATCGTCATCAACGATCCGATGGCGAAGGGCATTGCAGGGAATGAATTTGAGATCCCCAACGGCATTGTGATCGGTTCAAAGGCGTTCATGGAGAAGGTGCGCCGTAGCATGGGGTCAATCTACAACCGTGAGCATGAATTCGGTGAAGAGCTAACATCAACGAAAGCGTTGCATTCGGCCACCTCCAAGGATGGGGTTAGATCGTTGACCAAGGCCAACGTGGTGTCGGCAGAAGTTTTCATCAAGACCTTTGGGGAGCAGTGGCGTCCATTGCTGGAGCTCATGGAACCTCAGCTAAACGAGAAGGGTGAGGTGATCCGTAGGGGTGTGGATACGATATCCTTCGATAGCGGAACGAAAAAGAATGAGCATAAGGTGTTGGATTCCCCCTGGTCTGCGAGGGTAGAGAAGCGGGGTAAGATCACAAACCTGGGCTCTCTAGCCCTGTTCAACAAGGATATGACCCTGAATAAAGAAATACATCCACGGGAGATAGACCGATTCATCTTTGAGCGCAGCCGAGAGGATTTTTACATCCAGCAGGATCTACGGCAAGACCCCACTCCAAAGGGGAATTCTCTGGCCAGCCAGTACCGCTCGAACATCACCGTGATGGAGGGATCGGACTCCTTCATTAAACTCATGAATAGCCAGATCGATGTGATGATGACCCAGCTGTACGAGGAGTACAACGGGTTGGCTACCCCGGAGCAGAAGAAGCACTTCGTGCTGGAGCTCATGAACAAGGGGTTCGTTGAGACGCAAAGGATGGGCGAAGAGGTGGAGGAGACCCTAGATGAAAACTACAACATCAATAGCCTAGAGGATCTAAAGGGGGAGAATAAATTTCTTGCTCAGCGTATGCTGGAGGGTGCAGACATTAATGATCCCTTCCTGCGGGGTGCCATCAAGAAGAAGATACTCTCCTACATGGAGAAGAACGGTTTGCTCATGTATGGGAATCGCCAGACCACACAGGCCATTCCAGACATGTTCAATCAGCTTAAGGGGTTTCGAAAGGTAACCCATAAGGGCAAAACGCATATGCTCCTGCCCCAGATCGCAGCAAATATACCCGGTGCAAGGGAGCCAAAGATGTTCAATAGCCGCAAGGAGGCGATCAAGGAGATAACTGATAATAAGAATCGCTACGCTGACCTGTATGATCAGGAGGGCAATGTTCAGGAGTGGGAGATCGAGGCGATCAAGAACGACAAGGGCAAAACGGAGTACATGGTACCCGGAGAGCTTATCGTCAGCTCTAGGGTGCCAGGAGACGATCTGCACAGCCATACCATGGGTAGGTACACCATCGTTTCCGTAGGGAACTTCACCGCCTTGCCCCAGCAACTGTCCGAATCCTCCGGGGAGGACTACGATGGTGACCAGCGGTACAACCAGGTATTCTTCAGGGATAAGGATGGTGGCATCATCATGGATAGCAGCAAGGAGGGGCTAAGCAATCGGGCCATGCTCAGCATGAAGAAGAGCTACCAGGACCCAGCCAACTACGAAATACTCGTGAATCCGATCAATACCAATAAGTACGATCATTTCGTCAACAGGCTTTCGACCATAGCACGAGATCCTCTTCATGGTGATAAGCCCTTCAGCAATCAGGAGCTGGCTAACCCCCTTACGCTGGAGGAAGCCAGGATGAACAACATGGTGGGGGTGATGATGAAGGGTATTGTGACAAACCTGTCCACCGTATTCAGCTACCTGAATAAAATACAGCCCACAGCGAAAAACAGTCTCACCATAAACCTTATAGATTACAAGGGCAATGTGTCCAAGGTTATGCAGCTGAACGGGCTGGCGAAGGATGAGTACAACATGATCAAGGCGCACATTGGGTACCTGCTCAACATGTCGTTTGACAACGCGAAGGATCCTAAGATCGAGAAGATGGGGTT
The DNA here is from genome assembly GCA_041654935.1 of Sphaerochaeta sp. Lineage (GTDB taxonomy): Bacteria > Spirochaetota > Spirochaetia > Sphaerochaetales > Sphaerochaetaceae > Sphaerochaeta. The sequence continues at coordinate 12,119 of JBAZCM010000017.1, forward strand.
CAACGAGGTGACCGCCACGATGTTCATCTTCGCCCTGATCAACAGCAAGGAGCTGGGCTCAGACCATTTCACCTCACGGGAGGCGCATGATCAGGCCATCACCGACCGCATCGAGGAGCTGGCCATCCTGTTCAATCAGCCTGAATTCAAGTACTTCACGAATGAGGCAAGGAAGCTACAGTCCGTTAGCCAGTTCATGTCGTTATCAGAAGTACAGGAGTACGCAATGCAAAAGGTGGTGGAGAGGTTTGGCAGTAATAGCAACACCCATAGCCTGGGAAAGTTGCTAGAATATTCATCTGACCTCTCCATGCTCAAGAACGTGCAGCGGTACACAGAGAAGATGCCCAAAACCTACGAGCAGTATCTGATGGGTAAGAATAGCATCGAAATGCTTCGAAGTGACAGGATGCGGTTCTACGACGCAACGAATATGTTTGAGGATGGGGAGTTCCATATCCTCCTTCAGAATGCGGATAAGGCCCTGGACTACGCCTACGAAACGGTTTTCTCACAGGATATAGAATCATCCAACCTGATGCAGTACGTGATATCGGGCATTAAGGAATCCATTCGGAGGAAAGAGAACATTGATCGTTCAGTGCGTTTCAATGAGCAAACGATCAAGGAGATCCTCAGCAGCACGGAAACAATGATCAGCTTGGTGGCCAACGGTATGCTCAGCAACTACCCTGAGGTACGTGCGGAGATGTTCAAGCGGTTCAAAGAGGTTAAGAAGGAGATGGATGGAAACCTGTTCCTTGAGCTTCTCGACATCGAGGAGACCATCAAGGCCACAGAAACGGATTACCAGACCAAGCTCAACAGGCTATCGGTAATGGACGCCATCAAGCAGCACGATCACTCGGTGGCTGAGCTCAAGCAGATACAGGCGGATTTCGACAAGCTTCCATCAGATTTCAAGGATTTGCTCTACCAGTACATGCTGTTCACGTACCAGACCCGCACCATGCCATCCTCAGGAACGTATTACCGCTTCATGAGCGGCAAGTTCCTGAACGAGAAGAACGGCAAGGCCATTGAGCTCATGAAGAAATGGTCAAACAATGAGTATGGTGATGTGAACCCTGAGCTCATCGGCAAACTAATCATCGGTAACGTGGGTACAATCCTGAGCACGAGGGGAACCGTAAAGGCTTTCGACATGAGCATTATGGGCAGCGATAGGGTCAAGGTGGATCAGAATAATCTTGATGAAATACTTTCACCCCTTCGGATTGAGGATTACCAGCGCATGTGGAGCGCAAAGAGCAAGAGGGAGCTGATCAAGGCGATCGATGCGTTGAATGTAACCTCTCAGTCCCTGCTGTTCAACATAGGGGTAAGGCTTGGGAAGAAGAAGATCGTGGAGTCACCTGACGACCTCTACAACGGGCATGCCTACGTGAAAGCGTTCATCAACAACTTGGCCTCATTCACCAAGCTGGAGAAGATGAAGTACGAGATGCCTGCCTCAGAGAACATCTGGGGCGAGGAGACCACCACCCTCAAGGAGGTAAAGAGCGGAAGGCGAACAGCGACTACCCGCTCATTCCCCCTATCCTACCAGTTCAATGAGAACTACGGTTTCGCTGAGCGGAATGCCGCGGGCAGGGTGTTCAGGATTGAGGGCATTGATGGTTTCTTCGTGGTGGAGAGCGTGGAGCGCTTAACCAAGGAGAAGGTTAACGATCCCCAATGGGTTGCTGAGTGGTCACGGAAGGAGGGGTGGAGCGTGGAGCACTTCGAGAAGATGCTGAAGGATCCCACGAACAAGAGGATCAAGATAGGTAGCTACCAAACAACCTTCAGGCGATTATCACCACAGGAGTTGAAGTCAAGCAGCACAACCCCTATGGGCAAGCAGCTGCATCCTATGTTCAGGGGCAAGATGATCTACTCGACGCCCACCTCCGGCAAGTCGACGCTGGTACAGCAGTACGACAACGTGGTGGATACCGATATGCTCATCATGGAGATACTGGATGAGCTGGGGTTGGCGTACAGGGAGAAGGATGGGGATTTGACGATGGAATCCTTTGGGAAGGTGGCCTCCAGCAAGGAGAATAAGCATAGCGTAGCGACAAGGCTGGGTGAGCGTATTGATCAGCTCAAGGCTGAGGGCAGGACGATCGTGGGGGGCAACTGGTTCTTCACCACCTCACAGTTCCTCATGGACAAGGTAGACTACGCGGTGCTGAACAGGAGCGAGGAGGACATCATTGAGCGTTCGAAGATGCGTAGCGCAGAAAACCCCATGAAGGACGAGATACAGCCTCACAGCGCTTACAGCATATGGGAAAGGGAGAGCAGCTTTAAGAGCGCAGGTTTTAAGCAAACTGAGTTCACCCCTGAGGGAAAACAGATTCTGCACTTGGGGAAGGGAAAGCATTTAGGAGAGGTGCTGGAAGGTTACAGCAAAACAGAGCAGAAGGAGTCACCCAAGCAGAATCGCAACGCCAAGGATCCGAAGCTCAAGGAGAAGTACTTCTCCCAGAATGGGAAGAGCACCACAGCTGCTCATGTCCTGAATCAAATGAGCAAGGGGGATCACCCGCTGTCGAAGCTGGCCCATCACCTGCTCATGAAGCTAGACAAGAGCATCCCGGTGTTCCTGTCCAGCGCGCAGCACATCAAGCTCAAGGACGGAACGGAGGCTGCTGCTGTCTACACCCCATCGGGTAAGATCATGGTGGCCGAGAACGCCCTATTCAGGGGCCTAGGCTCCGAGCCCACGCTCATCCATGAGATCATCCACGGCATGACCGTTTCTGCGCTGGCCTCCAACAGCGAGGCCAGCCAGTACTTCAACAGGCTATTCCAGCATGCCAGGAAGAATCTGGACAAAGGGCATCATGGGTTGAAGAATATTAACGAGTTCGCTGCCGAGCTTTTTTCCAATGCGGAGTTCATTCAGGCCTTACGCGCTGTCAGCGCGCTGAATGAGAAGCAGTACAGCAACCTGTGGGAGGAGATTCTTGATAGCATCCTCAGCCTATTCGGGATCAAGCCCAGCCATAGCCTTTACGAGGAGGCCATGGCCGTGCTATCGCACGTTGTGGAGGAGTATAACCCATCTACAAGTAGCAACCAGCCAGCACCCCCATCCGCAATGGCTTCGCCGATAGCCAATCACGCTACGCAGGAAATGCAGGAGGCCATGCTGACAGATAATCCCGAGCTGGCCTCATTCATGGTGAATCACCTGATGACCCGCTACCCAGAGGTAGAGTTCTTCAGCGATAGGGCTGCCTTCCAGCGGTTCGCAGAGCGCAACAAGGAGCGTGGATTGCCATTCGACAACCGGGCCATAGGGCACGCCTTTGAGAATGCGGTGTTCGTTGATCCAGTGAACGCCGTGCAGTCGACGCCCATCCATGAGTATGCTCACATATACTGGGATGCGCTACCTGATAACCATAGGGCTAAGATGGGGCTGAGGGAGATGTTCCCCAGGCAGGGCATGACGGCGGAGGAGCGTGATGAGCGCATCATCATGGAGATCGGGCGGATCGGTGTGGATCAGGCCATGGTGGCGCTGGAGGAATCCAAGATGCCCCGCTTCAAGCGGCTGCTCAGGGAGTTCTGGCGAGCCATCAAGGAGCTATTCAGCAAGCTGAAAGTTGATAGCTACGAGGCGTACCTTGAGCGTATGGCTAGGGATGTGTGGAGGCATACTCCGAACTCAACGGACAAGTTCAACCAGCAAACCGTTCGCAATATGATCGTGACCGATATCCCAGCGAATGGATATACTGGTAAGGATGGGGATCAGGTGGAGCACCACGTGAAGGAGGACAGGCTGACGGGTCACAAGTTCATCAGCCCCACATCCATCCTCAACATGCTGGCCCCCGAGGAGTTCAACGAGTACATGGTGGCGTGGAGCATACTACAGCGGGACGGCAAGCTGAACGTACCCATGAAGCAGCAGGAGAGGCTGATCAACCAGAAGATCGATGATCTTCGCTACGCGGCCAATGCCGGCACGAGCATGCACGAGCTGGCGGAGGAGATCTTCTCCTCGGAGCTGGATGGTATACCTTTGTACAAGGAGCTCTCTGCGAAGTATGAGGTGGAGATGCCCCGCAAGGATCAGCTTATTCACTACGAGTCGACCATGAGCCTGGTGAGCCAGCTGGTGAAGCTAAAGGATCAGCTTAAAAAGCAGTACCCGAACGCCAAGTTTCACACGGAGATCGAGCTGGTCGATCACAAGGGGGGCATACACGGGAAGCTTGATCTCGTCGTGGAGGTGGAGGAGAACAAGCTCATCGTGATTGACTTCAAGACGATGGACATTAAGCATATGGGGGAGGAAGGCAAGGTGGATAGCGGTTACCTCAGCAAGAGCCGAGGAAGGTATAACGCCCCGATGCACTTCATGCTGAAGAACAAGATGAATGATTTTAAGATACAGCTCTTAACGTATAAGCACTTGGCAGAGTCTCAGGAGCATATTGGGAAGGATGGTCAGGTGCAGCGCAATGAGGTGCTGGAGACGTGGATATACCCGATATTCCTGGAGAAGGATTCCCAGCGGGTAACCATGGAGGACAATTCGGTTGATACGGTTCACTTCGTGAGCAAGGCGAAGCTGGGCAAGCCGCTGAAGATGGTGGGTAAGGTGCAGTTCGAGGACAGGATCATCAAGGCGATTCAGACCATGGCGGAGCTCTCCAACGGCAAGGACTATGAGCAGATCAAGGCGGAGGTCGATAAGTCCCTTGGCGACAAGTGGGTGCCATTCGCCCGCAAGGAGGCGGCCAACGCCATCTTCGGGTTGACCAAGTACTTCAACAAGGAGCTCAAGGATGTGATGCCTCAGGACATCATGAAGGTGCAGAACATCTCTGTGTACGGGATGATGAGCCGCCTGGTCGATGAGATGGGGTATGAGTACAAGGATTTCTACAAGGTGAAGGGTAAGGAACCCATCAGCTTTGAGCAGCTCCTGTTCAGCTACATGTACGGGAGGAACAAGGAGGAGGCTGCCGAGCGCATGAAGGGTAACATGCTTGAAAGCGTAAGCCAGATGCGCGGAGAGGTGTTCTACGACAAGGAGGGGAACATATCCTTTGAGGTGGAGGAGACCCTACAGAACTTTGACCAGGAGGGCAAGCCCAAGGTGCGCGTATTCTGGGAGGAGAAGGAGGGTCGTCACGTGTTCATGGAGGAGATCGGCTGGAGGGATCTGGAGGGGAACGTGCTTAACCCCGCCAAGCTGAAGTCGGGGGATATGGTGGCTGAGGCTGTTTTTGAGAAGGACGCTAACGGCAAAACCGTAAAGTCCTTGCGCTATGGAACCGTGGAGCGCATCGTGACCAATGGGAATTTCAAGAACGTGGTGGTGCAGTTCCGTGGGGATAAGCACCCCACCACCATACGCAAGATCGGTCAGCGGGATGGCCTGCTTAAGGTGCTGTACGGGAATGCGAAGGAGATGCGGGAGTACAAGAGCATCGCGCTGAAGAATCTCTCCGAGCTGTCAGGGGAACCCCTCAGGCAGCTGCCCCTGAACAACCAGTACTTCATCCCGTCCTACGCCTATGCGCCCATAGAGGTGAGGGGTACGCACTTCGACATGGAGGGTATCCTCACGCAGAAGAGGGATCCGAATGAGGATCGCATGGTGCAGCGCTCCATCCTCGTGATGCGCCAGCTCATGAATAGGATTGAGAATATTGAGGCCTTCGAGGAGCTGGTAAGCCCCCCGAACCCATTGGACAAGGACGGTGAGCCCAAGACGGAGGATGAGCTCAGGAAGGAATCGCAGCAGAAGGTGAAGCAGCTCACCGACATGTACCGGCAGATATCCTCGCTGCACAGCAGCGTGGCGGGTGGTTTCCGTGAGATCATCGCGCAGTCGCTGGACGCTATTAGCCGGTCTGAAGCGTTACGCAAGGAGCATAAGTTCGGGATCAGGGGCTTTCCCCGTCAGGCGGATCAGCTGTACCAGATGATGACCAACACCGATGAGCAGCTGTACAAGAGGCGGTTCAGGGAGGATAAGGCCATGCAGGGGTCGTTCACCAGCCCAAGGGAGCTGGAGGAGCAGTTCGTGCCGCTGAACAGCATGGTGAGCTCCATTGAGAACGCTTTCAACAACTCGCAGATGGAGATGGCCACCTTCAGCTACTACCTGAAGGAGTACATGAAGCTCCTTGACAACAACTACATGTTCATCGTGGGCAAGACGCCCTCTGGCAAGCAGTACTTCAAGCGGGCTGAGGAGATCAACGGGGATCTTCACCCTCAGGCCAGGAAGTTCTCCGAGTGGCTTTACTCGGTGTACGATAAGTACGGCATGCTCTCCACGCCGGATGCTGTTATTCCCGTGCCGAACCGTTTCGCCCTGAAGCGTGAGATCGCTGGGATGCTGAGCGGAAAGAAGGGGCTCTGGTGGACATCCATCTTCACCCCCTACAGCAACCGGGTGCATAAGGCGCTCTCACCAGCGGCGTGGGACAACGAGATGGTGGATTTCAGGATGGAGGATGGTACGGTACGAAAAATACCCCTGTACGACGTGAAGCGTCACTACGCGGATCAGCTCCGATCAAAAAAAGACCTAAAGCGTATATACGGTTCGGCCTCGCAGCACCTCATCGCCTTCCTGAAGAGAAGACCCGTGATGGGCAGCGAGATGGGCAGGCTCAACGAGATGGCCAAGCAGCAGTACGAGGACCGGAATCAGGGCAAGTCGAGGGTGTACCGGCTGGCCAGCCATAGCGGCCCGACCACGGCGATACAGACTGAATACATCTTTGAGGCGCTGGAGGCGTCTGGCCGCATGATGATATCCAACTTTCACTTCGAGAAGGTCATTCCGGGCATTCACATGATGCTGGATAAGTACGGATCGGAGTTCAGGGACAATCAGAGCCGCGGTGAGCCGAACGACAAGATGTGGAGGTGGCTCAAGGATTACACGAACCTCACGGTGTTCGGGGAGCTGCCCACGGGGGAGAGCAAGAGGTTTCACCGCAACACGATCGACACCTTCAACAGGCTGAATAGCCTTAGGGCGATGTCCTTCAACTACATGACGCAGATCAAGAACCTTGCGGTGGGTTTGATGGACAACATCGTTTGGAACGGGGCGGAGTTTTCCACGGGTGTTAGACGCTTCAGCAAGAACCCGCTGAAGGCCATTCGCATCATGAAGAACACCGGGATGGTGAACATCGTGAGCGATGCGATGATGGAGGACTTGAGCAAGTCGGTAACCAAGTTCTACAAGGGGGCCTACTTCCTGATGGACAAGGTGGAGACCGTGATACAGGTAACGCTGTACACCGGGATGATGACGGATCAGCAGTTTGACGCCTACGACTCAAAGGGTAACGTTATCCCCGGCAGGGAGGCTGATGCGATGAGCGACGTGGAGGTGTCGATGATCAAGGAGCGGGTAAGCCAGATCCACGGGGACTACTCCAAGATATACGCCGCACCGTTCTACTACACCTTTGCCGGCAAGCTCATTTTCCAGTTCCGGAAGTGGATGACCAGCAAGGTGAAGCTGATCGGCAAGAAGTACTCCATGGACAAGAACAACATGATTCAGGTGGGTGGAGCTACCGCAGCGTGGAACTACATCGCAAGGGTACAGCTTCAGTACAACCGCCTATCGGAGCAGGAGCGTGAGGCGCTTTACGATGAGTTCCAGAAGGATTTCGAGACCCGGGAGAAGGAGTACCAGAAGAACTACGGACGCATGAAGACCACCACGTTCAGCAGCAACCGGGAGTACTTCATGATGCAGGTGCTACAGCAGGAGCGAGGGGATAAGATTAGGTTCGCTGATTTGGCGCACTACGAGAAGAAGGGCATCCTGGGGATGCTCAAGATGATTGGGATGATGATCGCCACGATGTTCGTCATATTCCCGTGGGATGATGATGACGATGATATGCTGGACTCCAGGGGAAGGGATGTCTTGGAGTGGTTCGCCGAGCTGGTGCAGGATGACGTGCTCATGTTCATCAACCCGTACGGCCTGCTCAAGAACGTTCGCGGCATGGAGACGGTGGGGCCATCGCTGGGATTCCTCGTGGACTTCATCCAGCTATCGGGGGAGATGCAGGAGTTCTTCATGAGCCTTATCGCCCCAGAGAAGGTGCCTCAAGCCTTTGCCGCCAAGGATACCTACTACCACAAGGCTGGGCAGAGAACATTCTATATGAACGGGTTGCGCCTACTCCCCGGGGGGGCGCTGATTCGTAACCTTATTCATCACGCCAAGCTAATTTCTGAGCCCGAAAAAATGCGTCTTTTGAGAAAAAAGCATATCTTTGAAACGATGATGGCGCTGGAGAGGGATCGCTACGAGAGGCTCATGGATAGGGAGATGCTTCGTCACATCGCCAACATGAAGCACACCAGTAGAATGCAGGAGCTGAGGTACATCGAGCAGTTCATCGACAGCATGTCGGAGGAGGAATCGAAGAAGCTCATGAAGACCATCCGGGAGGAGCTTCCCTACCTCAAGGAGAGCGAGAGGCAAAGAATGTATATCAACCGAACCGCAAAAGAATATAAATAGCAAGCCATGGCAGAAGGATTAGTACTCAGGATGGATGTTGAACAGTTCAACGATGCCTCCGCAGCAAGATTTTACGACAAGACCGTCTGGGCGGGTCATCAGGTGAACATCACCTCGGCCCGCATCACCATGCGGTCAGACCAGTTCGATGGGCTATACCAGTTCCTCCTGATGGACGGGGCGGATCGAGCGATACTCGATGATTTCCTCACGGCGGGGTTCATCAACATCTCACCCAATGCCTTTACTCGGGTGCTAGAGGTGGGGGAGGAGGTCGATCCCAGCTTCACCATGCCCGAGACCTACCCGGATGGATACTACCAGTTCGAGTTGGAGGTGATGATCAGCGGGGACGAGGAGATCAGCTCCTACATGGAGAATCAGGGCTTCTTCGCCTTCATGGAGAACAGGGCTGCCCGCCTCAAGCTGAACCTGCCAGAGTACGTGCTGGAGGAGTTCATCACGCTCTACATGTACCTCTACGCCGCTAAGGCCGCCGCTTCGGTTGGTCAGATATCGAAGTACACCAGCTTCGTGAACTACGTGAACGAAAGGATGAACACCTGGGAGATATCATACAAGTAAGCCATGAATAAGAATACGCTATACAACGTGATCCTCACCGCGAGGTACTACCTCTCTGAGCACGCGATGATCCTGCTGGACTACCAGAGGAATGGGGACGTGGCGTTCAGGGAGAAGCGTAACCACGTGATGCGGTTGATGCTGATGATCCAGCCGCTGGAGAGGCACTACTACACCATTGTTGACAGTGGTCATTCAGGCCTTCTCTCCGATGAGGAGGTGCTCATGCTGACGCAGAAGCTTAACGAACTGTCCATGCTGGACGTAAAAAACTAACGCCATGGGATCGAACATCAAGATAAACAAGGATTTCAAGCTGGCCGAAGACTTCACGGCGAACCAGTCGCTGAAGCAGGATGAGGCGCGGAAGAACGACAGGCCTAAGGTGTCCACCCCGATATTCAACCCCGATCCCGCTGGCTCCTCCACGCAGAAGTACCTGCAAGGGCCTCCTGGCCCCAAGGGCCCCAAGGGGGACAAGGGGGACAAGGGGGAAGCTGGTGCTCAGGGGCTGCAAGGCCCCAAGGGGGATAAGGGTGATGCCGGGCCAAGGGGTCCACAGGGTGAGCGAGGGCTACAGGGCATACCGGGCTCCAAGGGTGATACAGGGGCTACCGGCCCAGCAGGGCCACAGGGGCCCAGAGGGCTTCAGGGCGTAAAGGGGGATACAGGTGCTCCTGGGCCACAGGGATTGGTTGGCCCCCCGGGGCCAAAGGGTGACCCCGGGGAGGGGCTGCTCTTCCACTGGGATTTCTCCGATGGGGTTCGGCTCGGCGTGAAGCGGGAGAGCGATGCGGAGTTCGTCTACTCGGAGAGCCTGATAGGGCCGCAGGGGGAGCAGGGGGCACAGGGACTACCGGGCATTCCCGGCCCAGAGGGGCCTCAGGGCGAACCCGGTGAGGGCGGTGGGTCACTGCCCACGGAGTACGAGGAGATACTGAGCTACTTCAGCTTGGATGAGAACGGCAACCTGGTGTGCAGCATCCCCATGGGCATCATGAGATCCATTAACATGACGAATGGCGAACGCTTCACCGTGGATGGGTTGGTCTCCGCGAAGGACTACGAGTCAGGGGAAACAGTCTCCTCACAGGAGGATACGCTGTCCATCATCTTCGATGTCAGCCCGGAGAACCTCATGGTGCTGGAGGATAGCACAGGCGACCTACGCGCCCTAGGAGCTGTTTTCAGCGCGCATCAGGGCGATGCGGACATCAGCCTCAACTACGAGGTCGAGGCGGTAAACGTGAGCCTAGGAATGACCGTGGAGCAGGTCGGATTCGAGTTCATCGTGACGGCCATGACGGATGTGGACACTGGTAGCTTCGATATTGAGATACGTACCGTGGGGGGGACCTATGTGGGTAGGCGAAGGATTAACGTTTATAAGCTCTTCACTGGGCTCTAAAAATAGTTGAATATGTTCATAGTGCAGGCGCAGCCGAACCAGATCGTGATGTTTGAGGATCGAACCCGGATCAGCGGGTCGAGCAGCCTCATCGCCACCCTTGATGGGAACCTCATCCCGTGGGATCAGCTGGAGTACAGGATCCTCGAGTCGGATGAGGTCAACGTGAGCCGCACGAGGAACGTTTTCTACTTCACCAACCTGAGGATCGATGAGGCCACCGTGAAGATCAGGGTGACCTACGTAACCAGCTACTTCGACGTGGTGATCAACCTATTTCTGATCAAGAGCATCGACAAGCAGTGGATCGAAACGGAGCACGGGCTGCACAGCGATAAGAAGGTAGGCATCCGTGGCATTCCTGACACCTCTGACTTCAAGGTGCACGGGGATGCCGAGGTGACCAAGCGCATCGTGACCAAGGATTTACGCATTAATAACAGCCTAGAGGTGTACGGCAGGGAGGGCTTCCTCAAGGCTGTGGATGGCGTGGTGGAGTTCGTGCCCATGGAGACGGATCTGCGCTACACCAATCCCACCCCGATGCCGGAGAAGGTGGGCGGGTACATCGTGGGGAGCACCTTTGACAACGTGGATCACCAAACGCTCATGGACGGGTTGCTATACCCCTACCAGGAGCCCGTGGTCACCTCCTTCTCCATCAGCGACCAGGGAACCACGCTGGAGTGCGGGGTGGTGGTACTCGGGGCATCCAGAACCTTTGTGTGGGGCATTTCCAACCCCACGAACGTGAAGGCCAACAGCATCTCGGTGCTTGACGTGACGGGTGGCGCCACGCTGGGTAGCGAGATGCCCAACAGCGGCTCAGCCGTGCTGAGCTTCACCGACGTGGTGAAGACCGTGACGAACCAAACGCATCAGTGGAGGGTAACCGCAATGAATACGAAGAATCAGGAGATACTAAGGAGCTACACGATCACGTGGCGAGACCCGTTCTACTACGGGGTGGGCGCTCCCGGGCTGACCGTGGCGCAGGTGCAGGGCCTGACCAAGGATTTGGTGGCCAAGGGCAACAGGGCCTACGCTTTCAACCCGGTGGAACAGGTGTACTACCTAGCCTACCCGGCGGTCTATGGAGACCTTGTTTCCATCCTGGACACCAACGGGTTTGAGATCCTCTCTGACTTCACCAAGCGCATGGAAACCTTCACGCAGAACGGTACGCTGTACAAGAACACCGTTCCCACCTCGTACCTTGTGTACGAGTTCAAGAACCTGACCACGCAGACCAACTTCAACATAACCTTTAAATTCAGCTAGCCATGTCATCAGGTATTCCATTGAGTAGCGGTTTTAACGTGAACACACAGCTCCCGCTGGAGCTCAAGAAGCTCAAGGAGACCCTTGAGGACCGCGATGCGATACCCCTCATCCAGCGGTACCTAGGCTTGGAGGTGTACGTCAGCGCGGAGAACCAGTTCTACGTGCTGGAGGGCGGCTACACCAATGCGCACTGGCGGGCCAGGACGGGAAGCAGGTGGATGGAGGTCGGCACGATGGAGAAGGTGTACACCGATTGGTACCTCCCGAGCAGGGGTGAGCTGGAGAAGGTGTATGAGAATCTACATCTTCACGGCGTGGGGAACTACGAGGCGGTGAACCACTGGTCCTCCACGGAGGATGACGCGGACAGCGCCTGGGCCATGAACTTCATGACGGGGGTTCAGAGTTCAGCGGCCAAAACGAGCAGCATGAACATCATCCCTGTCCGGGACTTCACCAGCACGGGGACGTACGCGCTGAGGGAGCACGTGGCCGGTGGGCTGATCTACCACATTGAGGAGCTGGACTTCGGGGTGAAGAAGTACTACGTGGCCCGGATCAATCAGGCAGAGGTCAGGCCGCTGGTTCTGCGGGTGAACACCTCGCTACCGGGCACCTCAACGGATACGCAGTACTACCTGAATCAAGGGATAGGCCCGTCGGAAGAATTCGACTACACCGTGGAGAGGTGCGATGAGGCTGGCAACGTGCTGGAGACCATCAGCACCACCAGCCCCAGCCTGCTCCTAGCGTGGGATGCTCCTGGAGAGTACATCATCAAGATTTACCCGCAAGCCGATGGGAGCGGTTTCCCGAGTATATACCATAACACAACGGGAACAAATTTTTACGGCTACGATTCTCGCAAGGTGACAGAGGTGTTGCAGTGGGGAAGCGTAAATTACAGCGCTATCCGGATGAATGGATGCCAAAATTTGGAGGGTGATCCGATTGACATTCCCAACATCTCACAAAGTTTAGTTCACGCATTTTCGTACTGCAACAAGTGGAATCCAGCATCAATATCATACTGGAATGTATCAGCGGTTACCAGTATGTTTGGGATGTTTAGTGGTTGTACATCTTTCAATCAGGATATCAGCGGTTGGAACGTATCTTCGGTTACCAGTATGTTTGGGATGTTTAGTGGTTGTACATCTTTCAATCAGGACATCAGCGGTTGGAACGTATCTTCGGTCACCAATATGGGCAGCATGTTTTTCGACTGTACTGCTTTTAATCAACCCCTGAACAGTTGGGATGTATCGTTGGTTACCGATATGCGTTATATGTTTAGTGGTTGTACATCTTTCAATCAGGATATCAGCGGTTGGAACGTATCAGCGGTTACCAGTATGGTCGGTATGTTTTTCGACTGTACTGCTTTTGATCAACCCCTGAATAGCTGGGATGTATCATCGGTCACCGCTATGGGCAGCATGTTCAACGGCTGTACTGCTTTTGATCAACCCCTGAACAGCTGGGACGTGTCGTCTGTTACCAATATGGAAAGGATGTTTAGTGGTTGTACAGTTTTTAATCAACCCCTGAACAGTTGGGATGTATCGTTTGTTACCAATATGTACAGAATGTTTCTCGACTGTACTGCTTTTGATCAACCC
>JBAZCM010000018.1:0-25462 GCA_041654935.1 Sphaerochaeta sp.
CCTGGATTTCAGCTTCGCTATATGTACCATTTACCAAATCCCGCTCACTGTAGATATCCAGGAAGGTGGAGACACGTCCTAAGCTCATCGCAGCACCATTTTGCTCCTTGGTTGCAGCGAGGAAAGCGAAGTAGAGCCACTGGATTGCTTCTTTGGTGTCGGTTGCAGGCTTGGAGATATCAAAGCCGTAGAAAGAAGCCATCTCCTTCAGTGCCTCTAGGGCACGAATCTGCTCACTGAGCTCTTCGCGATCTCGAATAACCTCTTCGGTCATTGCATCGAAGGTGTAGTTGTCCTTGGCATGGTGCTTTTGGGCGATCAAGTAGTCAATTCCGTAGAGGGGAAGGCGACGATAGTCACCGATGATCCGTCCGCGCCCATAGGCATCAGGCAGACCGGTGATGACCCCGCTGTGTCGCGCTCGCTTCATCTCGGAGGTGTAGACGTCAAAGACGCCATCGTTGTGGGTCTTTCGATACTTGAAGACCTCATCCACCTGCTCATCCATCGTTCGCCCGTAGGCTTTCAACTCGGTATGGACTAAGCGGATGCCGCCAAAGGGCATGATGGCTCGCTTAAGCGGCTCATCGGTTTGCAGACCTACAATCTGCTCGAGGTCCTGGTCAATGTAGCCGGCCTTATGACTGGTAATCGTCGAAATGGTCTTCTCATCGATATCGTACATGCCTCCGCGTTCGCGCTCGGTAGCCAGCAATCCCTTCAACTTCTCCCATAAGGCGAGTGTTCGCTCAGTTGGGTCGGCAAGAAAGGAGTCGTCCCCATCGTAGGGGGTATAGTGGTCGGCGATGAACTTGCGCACGTTGATCTCATATCGATTCTTCATGGTGTTTCCTCTTATATATTTCTTTCGTATACTGTCTTTACCCTTCTTCTACCATGAAGAAAAAAGAGTTGCTGTGATTGAAATCACAATACGAGCGTTTTACTAGGAGATTGGATGGAAACGACCCTTTCATGCGACCAGTGCACCAACGACCAGTGCATCCGTAATGTTCCCCTCTTTGCTAGCCTGCCCATCGAGGCAGTGCACGTTCTCACTGCCCAAATGGAACACAAGCGCTACCAAAAGGGAGAGATCCTGGTCAATGAAGGAGATCGCGCCGAAGGGTTTACTGTTATACAGAGCGGTAGCGCAAAGGCGTACCGTGTCAGTGCTGATGGCAGAGAGCAGATCCTCTACATCTTTCCGGTGCACGACTACTATGGCGCTCGCTTTCTTCTCACCGAAGAAGAGGTCCCTTATACCGTTGAAGCGTTGGAAGAGACAGAAGTTTGTATCCTCAGCAAGGCTCAGTTTCGCGAACTTTTGATTACCCAGCCCGAGGTAGCGATAGAGATCATCGAGGCGATGGCAAATCGGATGCGAGTCTTGGAGAGCGTGTTGCAATCGATGGGTGGGCGAAATGCAGAGATGCGAATTGCAAGTCTGCTTCTTGAGTTCCGTCGCCCTTATGGTAGACGCAACGGCGCATTTGAGGAGATCCATCTTCCGCTCTCCCGTGAGGGACTTGCAAACTACCTTGGCTTGGCCCGTGAGACGCTCAGCCGAAAGCTCAATGAGCTTGAAGAGGATGGGGTCATCCAACTCATAGGAGCGCGGATTGTCCGAATCGTTGACTTTGATCGCTTAGTGGAACTCTCAACTACTGCATCTGGTTGATCCGCTCGTACAAAGACTCTACCTCCTCTTTGTCAAAGGCCTTTGACATCACCAGGGTGATGATCAAAATTATGGGGATATTGAGGGCAAGACGGGTCAGCCCAAACCGCAATCCCAAGGAGCTCAACTCAAAGAGGATCATCGGAATCTTAGTCGTTGACCACGCTCCGATGAGAATCAGGATATTGGAGAATTTGACATCTTTTCGCATAAAGGCAGCGGCGATCGGAAAGACCACATAAAGAGGGCCAGCAGCAGCGCTACCCAACAAAAATGCGAGTAGGGCTCCCTTGATGCCCGAACCTTCACCCATGAAGCGAACCATCGTCTCCCGCGGCACCCATACATCAAGCAGTCCCAAAAGAATAAAGACTGGTGGCAGGATCAAGAGCATCTCCTTAAAACTCTTTGAGACAGTGGTCACCGCTTTTACCCCCACCGGCTTGTTGATGAAGAGCAAGAGGACGGTAGCTGCGACACTGATAATGAACAGCGCGTATTGTTTGATATATTTCATAACAAGCTCCTAAACTACGACCTTGCCGATGACAAAGGCAACGACAAAGGAGAGGGCGAAGGCAAGGGTGTTGCGGATTGCGGCAAACTTCTTACCAAAGTATCTGATCTCAAGAGGGAGAGTGACGACACCGACCATCGTGAGGGTAGAGACGAAAGAGGCGAGTTGCATATAGCCGGCCCCATTCTCCAGCAGGATTGCTGCCATCGGGAAGGCCACAAACGCCGGGATCAAAGTAATCGATCCAATGACCGCTCCGATGATAACTCCAATCCAACCCGAGGATCCGCCAATAAATGAACTGATGAGTTGGGGGCTGAGTACGGCGAGGATAACTCCAATGGAGGCAATCATACCCAGCATCTGTGGAACGATATTAGCAAAAGACTTAAACGCCTTGATGAGGGACTGTTTGGTCTTAGCTCGATCCTTGATAAACGAGAGGAGCAAGAGCCCCAACGCCACTGAATAGAAAATGATAGTTTGCAAGCTGTATCTCCTTTTGGTCTAAAACAATGTTCAGGATATGCCACTATGTATACTGTAAATTGTTGCCAGTGACAACTATTTGTCCCTTTTACTGCCTTTTAAAGGGGTAAATACAATTTACAGCACCCTAATTGCATCTTGCGTCCGCGGCGTTGGTGCGGTACCCTTGAAGGACCAACAGGAAAATTCGATGTGGAGGTATGGTATGGCAAACGTGCAATCGATTCTGGACCAAAAGGGAAACGCCGTCTACAGCATCAAGCCCGATGATGTATTGGCTCACGCTCTTCTGCAATTGACCGAACACAAGATCGGTGCACTCCTTGTCCTCAACGAGCAGGGTGATATCAAGGGAATCCTCTCCGAGCGTGATATCATCCGACACTTCTCGCGCCGGCTGGAGCATTTGAACACCGCAGAGATCAAAGTCAAAGATGTTATGACGACCCACGTCACCTATGTGAAACCGCACCAGAGTGCTGAAGACTGCTTGCAGTTAATGACCGCTGGTCGATTCAGACACCTTCCGGTGATGGAGGACGACAAAGTCATTGGCATGGTCTCCGTTGGTGACGTAGTCAAGATTGTCCTTGAGGAACGAGATTTCCAGATCGGAGAACTTGAGCACTACATCACGAACGCCTACTGAGTCACCTTTCTCCAAATTTTGCTATATGAAGCGCTTCACTATTGGGGCGCTTTTTATCATATTGAAATAGTAGGATATTAATATTTAGGGAGGAGTCATGGACGACGCCAAGATTTTACGATTGAAAGATATCATTGAGCGGCTACACCGCGGTGAGGATACTGAGAAGGTAAAAGCCGATTTTGAGAAGGACTTTGGCACCATCGATGCCGAGGAGCTAGCAGCAGCTGAGCGTAAGCTCATGGAGAGTGGAGAGATCACCGTAGAGCAGGTGATGAAGCTTTGTGATGTGCATGCAGCAGTCTTCGGTGATAGCATCGACGCCATCCACGGCAAGAGTGCCATCACAGAAACCCCCGGTCACCCCGCCTTTGTGTTCGTCAAAGAGAATGAGGGGTTGCTCGCCTTCTTGGATGGACAGTTCAAAGAGGCCAAAGAGACATACTTGAAGGCCCACGATGATAGTGCAAAGACGAACCTTTTGGTAGCACTGCAGGCGCTCTCCAAGCTCGACCGCCACTATGCCCGCAAAGAGAACCTCTTCTTCCCCTATATGGAGAAGGCCGGTCTTACTGCTCCTCCGAAGGTAATGTGGGGCGTTGATGATGAGATACGCGACCTCTGGAAGACGGCGATCGGGCAACTGGGGGAGAATAAAACCGTCTCCGAAGACGATCTCGCCAAACTGGAAGAGCAGGTGAGGAGCATGGTCACCAAGGAGAATAACATCCTCATGCCGATGCTCGAGGGCGTGATGGACAAGGATGCCTGGATTACTGTCGCTCGTGATAGCGCTGAAATTGGATACGCCTTCAATGGAGGCATCGAGGGTGCAAGTCCTTCTGATGCTACCTCATGGTATCGATGGAATGCCACCATCAGCGGAAAACTGGAGGATGAGGCCGCTCAGAATGTTGATGGAAAGATTGTTCTACCTAGTGGAGCAATGACCTTGGAGGAGCTGACGTGGATGCTCAACTCCCTGCCCAATGATATTACCTTCGTCGGTGCAGATGATCGGGTACGCTACTTCAGCGAAGCCGCTGACCGCGTCTTCCCGCGCACCCGTACTATCGTAGGCAGAGAGGTTGCACACTGCCATCCGCCCAAGAGCCTACATGTCGTTGAAGCTTTGGTCGAGGATTTTAAGACTGGGCGCAAGCAAAACGAGTCGTTCTGGCTGCAAAGAGGAGATAAGTTCATCTTGATTCGCTACTTTGCCGTGCGTAACGACAAGGGTGAGTATCTGGGGGTTGTAGAGACGAGTGAGGAGATCTCAGCTCTAAGGTCCTTGGAAGGGGAGAAACGTCTCAGCGACTAACTGTTCGCTTTGAGTCGATCAATAAATGTGATGTACGCCGAGATCTCGCCTTGGATCTCGGCACTTTTTAATGGCCCACGGCCTCCCCAGTCCTGCCCCTCATAGATGGTCAGGTGGTGTAGTTCACCCTCCAGGTCGTGAATCGAGAGAGTTCTCGTCTTCTGCCGACCTTCGAGGAAGGCGATGGTATTCTCATATGAATCATTGAAAGCGCGTCGCTCTCCACTAAAATCACTATCGTTCATGGCCCTACTATACCGAGCGGGTGGAGAGCGTTGCAAGAAGGTTGGAGAGTAGTCGCCTCACTTCGGTATTTGGCAGGCGATCGATATCGCGCTGAGCCCGCTTGCGATAGCGGTCCTCTACCGACCTGGCGTACTCAATTCCGCCAAGGGAGGCTACCAGTCCAATTGCCTTGGCAATGGCCCTCTCACCCAATCGTTTTTTAATCAACAAAGAGGAGAGTTCCTTGCCTCCAGCCTTCCTTTCCTCTTTCAGAGCGTAGATAAGAGGAAGGGTGGGGATGCCACACCGTAGGTCATTGCCAGTATGTTTGCCAAGGTTGGAGGAGTTGCCATCGTAGTCGAGGATATCGTCCTGAATTTGAAAGGCCATACCCAGGGCGTATCCAATGCGGTGACAAATCATCTCAAGGATCGGGTCAGTCTTTGTAGAGGCCACTCCAGCGTAGCATGCCAAGGAGAAAAGACTTGCTGTCTTTCCTGCAATGCGTTTGCGGTAGGTCGTCTCATTGATGAAGAAGTTACCCACCCCTGCATCCTGATCCAACTCACTCTCCAGCAGTCGACTCATTGCGCTGCTGATGACCTGGGCGTTGAACGTCTGGCTATTGCTGACCAAGCCCAATGCTTTTGCCAAGAGGTAATCGCCGGCAAGCACTGCCTGCTTGGCTCCAACCCGAGCATAGAGGGTAGGTTTACCCCGTCTCTTGGGAGCAGCATCAATGATGTCATCATGGACAAGGCTGGCAAGGTGGATTAGTTCCACGACCGCTGCCACTTCAACAGCATCTGCAGTCGCTTCTGGACCTGCCAGTAAGCTGGTGATCAAGGCGAGGGCAGGGCGAAGCATTTTTCCCGGGGCTTGTACGTGGTCAAGGAGGATTGGGCGAATAAAAGAGCGTGCTTCATCAGCAGTGGAGGCGATGGTTTGGTGCACCGCCTCCAACTGTGATTGTATTACAGGCTCGTCATTCCAGAAATCAAGCATACGTTGTCTACTTATTTCCCATCCTGCGTTCCATCTGTTTGCGGGTGAACTCAGGCTCACCGAGATACAGGTAGGTCTTCTTTGCAAAGGGAGTCTTGTTCCACTGCTTCTTGATCCAGGGCATGACCCAGTAGTCCATGCCAAAGGCCTTACCGGCACCACCGAGCATCACAATCGAGACTGCGATGTACCACAGGCTCTCCTTACCCGCAAGGGCACCGATGATGAACATGATCGAAAGACCAATGGAGACCACGGCTGCAGGGAAGGTGAAGAGACCGACGATCAGGGCAAGTCCAATACCCACTTCAGCGAGGACGATGACCAGCTGGAAGAGGTAGGGGGCCTGGGAGACGAAGGTGTCGTTGATCCAGGTATAGATACCCAGAGGCTTGCTCAAGAGCGGTGGGGCGAACTGCTGTACGCTCTGGCTCGCTGATGCCACGGCGTCGGCAACTGCACCGGTAGCTGCGGCCACAGCGTCTGTGGCAGAACTGAGGGCATCTGTTGCCGAAGAGAGTGCGTCAGTTGCTGCGGCAACTGCATCCGTTGCACCGGAGACACCATCAGCAGAACCCCAGTAGACTTTACCACCGGTGGTATCGGTGAGCCAACCGTCGAAGATCTTTTGTACACCTTCGATGGTCCACATAACACCCAACCACATTCTGAGGAAGGTCGTCCAGTAGGAGGGAACCTTGTACTCGGCAAGACCGCCGATCAACGAACGCTTGTTCTTGATCTCAAGGATCTCGTGCTTGATGTACGCCCAAGCGGCATTGACGCCAGCTACGGTGCTCTGGTAATAAATATTTACCACATGCTTCAGAGCCATGGCGAAGAAACCGCTCATGGCAATACCTGCGGTGTGGCTGACAGCCCAGGTACCACCGACGCTGATCATATATCCGTGGAAGTTTGATTTAAAGGGCTTGGGCTCGGGAGCCTTCAGACCCATTTCACTTTTTACGTTGTAAACAATGGAGGCAACGGCAGTAGCTGCGGTTTGCTCTGCAGCTTCAACAATCTGTGGGACTGCACGGTTGTCCTCAAGGAACCACATGCCATCACCGGCGACATAGACGTTGTCATAGTCAGGGCTCTGCATGTACTCGTTTACCAGCTTACGACCAATCTTACCATCGGTGATCGGAAGGCTTTCACAGAAGGCAGTTCCCCTGATACCACAAGTCCATACAAGGGTATCGGTCTTGATCTCCACACCATGACGAGTTACAAAGCCATCGGCGTAGACCTGGGTGATCAGGCTGTTGAGCATGATCTCAACTCCGCGCTTCTCAAGGTTGGCAAAAGCCTTTGCCCGCGGCTTCTCCCCAAGCATACTCAGGATGTTGCCAAGCGCTTCGGCGAGGATCAGGCGTACTTCCTTGTCGTGGTCGATGCCATTTTCTTTACAAAGGATGGGCAGCCACTCGATGAGTTCACCGACCATCTCAACACCGGTGAAACCACCGCCGGCGACGACGAAGGTAAGCATCTGCTTGCGAAGTTCAGGATCGGAGACCCGGGCTGCTTCACGAACTGTGTTCTCAATATGACAGCGCAGGCGCACTGCATCATCCAGGCTCCACAGATAGAAGGCGTGCTCTTTGACTCCAGGGATATTGAAGTCAGCAGTCTCGGCGCCAGTGGCGATGATCAGTTGATCGTACGGATAGGAGCCCTGTCCGCCGGTGAGTACCTGTTTCTTAAAGTCGATGTCGTCGATGGTATCGCGAACGACGTTGACCATTTTTCCACTGAAGATACGGTCAAAGGAAATCTTTACCGATGACTCTGGTACACGGTTACCCGCAACTTCATGGAGTTCAGTCATCAGGATGTGATGACGGTTCTTATCAATCAAGGTGATCTCTACCTTGTCCTTGTGGCGCTTGAAGGCCTTATGCAGTCGTTTTGCTGCATGAACCCCAGCGTATCCTCCACCCAAAACTACGATGCGTTTCTTCTCCATGATTCCTTCCTTGAGCCCAGGCTTCCAAGGGCTTGCGATTAATGCCGTCCCCAAGACCCTCCAAGAGTCTGGCATAGAGTTATCGACACTCTACCACACGACTAGGATAGCGCGCAATTATTACTTTTTTTATCGAAACCATTCTTCCATATTTTTGACAATTACGCTAGGCCTTTTCAACAAATTCGCTAAAAATCTACTGAAAAACTGAAATCAACCTAAATTTAATCGAACTTTTTTAATCGATATTTAAATATCCGATTAGTCCAATGGGAATACTCCTACAATTAAATGCTTTATAGGCAACAAAATGCATACAAAAACATGTATTTGTAAAGGAAAATAGCCTATCTCATTACAATATTGCAAAAGTGTCAACTCTGTGCTTATGATGGCAACGTATAGATTTTCATCGAGGAGAAAACAGTAATGAATACGCGAAAGCTCGTGGTAGTAACAGCAGTATTACTAGCCCTACTGCTGGTTGTCACCGGATGCTCAAAGAAGGAAGCGCCAAGCGTTCCAGCTGCTCAACAGGCTCAACAGGCCCAGCCTGTCCAGCCTACTCAACCTGCCCAACCGGCCGTTGAAGTAGTCATCCCTGCAGGCCTTGCCGATGGCATCTACTTTGCCATGGAAGACACCTTTCCAGCTTCTGGGTGGAGGGAGACGGTCACTCTCACCGTTGAGGGTGGAAAGGTCGTTGACGTTGACTGGAATGGCGTGAACATCGCCGGTGGGGTGGACAAGAAGGCCTATGATAAGGCCGGTCGTTACAACATGGTCAAGTTCGGTGCTGCACGAGCGGAGTGGTATCAACAGGCCGCCGATGTAGAGGCATACCTTGTAGCCAACCAAAAGACTGGGACAGTCGATGAGATCGGCAGTGTATCGATCCATGTTGATGAGTTGAACAATCTTGTTGCCAAAGCTTTGGCCGCGGGTCCTGTAGGCCGTGGTCCCCTAGCCGATGGTGCTTATTTTGCCATTGGTGATGACTATCCTTCTGATTGGAAGGAGTGGGTCTCCCTTACGGTTATCAATGGCCGTATTGCTGGAGCTAACTGGAGCGCTCTCAATCGTACAGGCGATGAGAAGAAGGCCTATGATAAAGCCGGCAAATACAACATGGTCAAATTCGGCCAAGCCCGGGCTGAGTGGTGGGAGCAGGCCTACGACACCGAGCAGTACTTGATTGAGAATCAGAAGACCGGTTCAGTTGATGAGATCGGTAGTGTCTCGATTCACGTTGACGCATTTGATGAACTCGTCGAACAGGCTTTGGCCAATGGACCAGTTCAGATGGGTCCTTGGGCTGACGGCGTGTACTATGCTATCGCTGATTCCTACGATAATGGTGGCTGGAAGACCACAGCAACCCTCTATGTCCATAATGGCAATATCGTAAACGTCTATTACAGTGGGCTGGATAAGGATGGTCGGGACAAACAGGTTGTGGCAAGCCAAGGCGGCTATGGCATGATCAAGGCAAGCCCGATCAAGAAAGAGTGGGATGAGCAAGCCCAAGCTGTTGAGGCGTATCTGATCAAGACCCAGGATCCGAGCAAAATCAAGCTGAATAATGATGGTTCTACCGATGAGATCGCCGGTGCCTCGATGACTGTCAGTGATTTCTTTACCCTTGCCCAAAAGGCATTGGCTGCAGGTCCAAGAAGATAATTTTACATGAGGGGTTGACCCTGTGCTTCGGTACAGGGTCAAATGCCCTCAATGGATATCCTTTCAACAATAGACATTCCAGCACTCTTAGCATTTACCTTCGCCTCGACATATAGTCCGGGACCAAACACGCTCTCAAGTGCATCTATGGTTCTGACTTTCGGATACAAACGATCGATTAAATACCAGAGTGGCATTGTCACCGGTTTCTTTTTGGTGATGATGGCAAGTGGTTTTGTGGCTTCTACCATCACGACACGTCTTCCAGGCCTCATACCGGTGATGACGGTGGCGGGAGCGTTGTACATCCTCTATCTAGCCTATCTGATCCTTCGATCCTCCATTACCGTGAAAGAGGATATCGCTCGCCCGTTAGGATTCTTTCAGGGGATGTTTTTGCAATTATTGAATGCTAAGACCCTGATTGTCGGACTGACAGTCTATTCCACTTTCTTAGTCAACCTGCCTAAAACCCTCTTATGGCGAGCACCCAGTGCTTCGTTCTTCACCGCTTTGGCAATTACCGCACTAGCACTTTACTCACTGTTCGGATTCTTCTTGTTCCGAATCCTCCAGTCGCCCAGAGTAGGGAAGATGATCAACACACTCTTTGCTGCAGCCCTGGTATATACCGCCTTGGCTTTACTGTGGCCGATGGTTGCCCAATTTGTATAATAGATTCAAGAGTAAAGCACGACACGGATTTCTCTTAGATATGACATTCATCATGATTGTTGACGGGTGAATTCTCGTGGCACCATGCATTGGCTCAAGGTTTTTTTAACCATATCGCCCACTGAGAGAGAAGGATTTATGGTGTAATACCTGTAGCCACAATATTGTTGTTCAATGTATCCAGCCTTCTTATTCTTAATCATAATGTCATCCGACCGATCTACGGCGGCCCATACATCTGCTAGTGATAGTTTATTTAGCAATCGTTTGAAATTCACTTCTTTTTTGTAATCATTCATATTGGAGAATCTCTCTTGAAAAGCACTGTTGATTGGATTGAGATATTGGTGACGGTAATTGAATGAGGCATTGCAATTGATCTTATGAAGGATCATCCATAGGTCGAATGTGAAATTGCTATATCCAAGTTTGTACGAAACAGCTTTGCCTATTCGTTGAGCATCCCTCATCTGTTTTAAAGTAGTAGCGAATTGTTGCACATGGACGGAGTCCTCGCTTTCGCGATCAATTACATGAAAAACATCGGATTTGCTCAACACTTGCAATCCTTTAATCCTTGAAAGAGGATTCTTTTCAATCTTTATGTCAAAGGAAGCCCTGAATCCTGCATCTCCAAGGGTGTTGATTTGTTGACTCAACCATTGCAAATACCACATTTCAGTTTCACCCTCAACAGAGAAAAAGAATTTTTTAGCTTGTTTTTTCACCATTCATCCCTTTTGTGAGACCTGGCCATAAAATCTTTGATGATTGGAGTCAGGTCAATATCCTTGATCGCTCCATACCTTTCAACAAAATAATTTTTCAGATAATCATCTGTCTGGCGAACTCCTGTCGTGCCAGAAGTTCCAAAATCTGATAAAGAGTAGTGGTTACTGGTATGAGTATTGTCATCACGTTCAACAAATTTAATTTCATCACGCCTAAACAGATTTGCGTTAAGAAAAATTGGGTTATGAGTATTGAAGATAAGCTGTGCACGATGAACATTCAGCTCATCATTGTGGAATAATGTGATGATATTCATTACAGCACTTGGATGAAGTGCGGCATCGAGCTCATCAACAACAAGTACTCCACCTTGCGCCAAGGTTCGTAAAATGAGAGGAAATAAATTTATAAACCGTATCGTCCCATGAGATTCAAACAGTTCTACTGGGATGGCTATTTGCTTGTTTCCATCCCTGAACATAGAGCAAAGTTGTGCCTCATCGTTTTGCCCATCCAGCACATAACCGAGCACATTAGAATTTACTCCAAATAGGGCAGCGGCTTCGTTTAGAGTTTTTTCAATAAAGACTGAATGCTTTTTTTGATTTGAAAAAATTCGGGTCAATTGCATTGTATCGGACTTGTAGATTACTGTGAAATGATTGTTGACCCAACCCATAATTGCTGAAATGAGAGAAGTGCTGAACATAGTTTTGAATCCATTGCAGAGAAACAACTCTTCTGCATGGAGACTATTTTGGGCCAAGGCTACAGCCCCTCTAATATTTTGCTTGTAGGCGGGTAACAAATAGGAATCAATGGCAGTAAGATCACCTATCTCCAAAGTTTCCGATCGTGTGAATATATTCGTGCTGTTAATGTTCAGGGTTTCTTCAATAATTCTTCGTTTATAATTACGCTGTGAGAATCTTCCAAGATCTAATGCGATGGAATATTCGAAGAGATGATCTTGATCTATGAACGTCATTGAGAAAGTTACTGGCTGAGGGGATTGGTTTGCATTGTTGGGAATGAGTTCTAGCACATTTGCTGCGATGTTAGGTGAGTCTGTTTGCTCAGTATTACGAATATGACCGCGTAGGATAATCTGCTTGAACGTATCCATCGCACCAATAATATTGGTTTTCCCAGAAGCGTTAGGTCCATAAATTACTGCTGTACTCAGCGCCTTATGGTATTTTTTTCCAACTCGTTTTGAGAGGATGCTGTAATCCAATCCTTTTTGCTTTGGGGCGACTTGCATTGAGAAATTACACTCATCTTTGAAGGATTTATAATTTTTCATTCTAAATTCTAGCAACATAGAAATGCCTCTATTTTGTGAAAATATAGTAAAATCATTTCTATAGTACTCCATGAGTCCTCCATAAGTCAATTTTAAGTAATAAATTTGTAGAAAAGTGGTAAAATAAAACTTACAAATAGTGTCTTTAAGCAGTGTGTTTGTTCTTTTTTACATTCTTAACCAAACAAGAGTTGGTGTGCTCAACGGTGTTTCCTCTATCAAGGGATTTTAATCAGATAAATACTATTACCTCTCTCTTTGCTAACAAAGAGCGTACTTTGGGCAAAACGCTTCAATCTTAAAATCCGATTGGGGGTGAGGTACGATCATTTTAATTACCATGATTCATATTTTTAAAAATTTAAGTTTTCAGCTTGAGACTCATTTTTGGTGGTATACTAAAAAATAGAATTACGGATTTAACAGTCTGTGCTCGATGACTGTCTACCCATCTTCTCTGGGAGGTCTCCGATGGATCAAACAAAACGTGATAATCAGATTTCGACTGAATTTGAGGCTAATTATAACAAATTAGACAAATGGATGCTCAATGCGCTCAAAAAAGAACATAGGCCTGCATTCTCTAGTCTCCTCAGAGAGCTGACAGGAAAAAATCCAACAATCAAGCGTCATTATCAATTTCTTCAAGATATGGGAGATATCAGAAATTTTGTCACACACAGTCGAAAGAGTGATGGTGTTGGACTGGCAGTTCCCACTCAAAAGACTTTAGATGAATTTCGTCGCATTACTGATTTGATTGTAGATCCCCCTTTATTGCTCGCTCAGGCAGTAACGAATCTAAAAATTCATAGTTTTCAAGATTCGCTTTCCTTTGCGCTTAGTGAGATGCAGAGAAATGACTTTTCCCAGCTCGTTGTCAAAGATTCAAAAGAGGTCCATCGTCTTATAACTCGAGAAGGGATTGCCAAATGGCTTGAAAGTAACATTGAAGATGATGTTGTAAGCATTACAGAGACAACCATCGAACAGGTGCTTAGTTGTGAAGATATACAATCTTGTCGATTTGTACCACGTGCCTGTAGCATTTTTGAAGGTTTAGAAGCTTTCATTGATCCTAAGAGACGAATCCAGGCACTGATACTGACACATAGTGGAAACGCTCGTGAGAAGCCATTGGGCTTGTTAACTGCCTATGATATTGCTCGAATTGCGTTGGTCTACTTTTAAGAAACAGAAAATATAGATGGCTGAAACGATGTTCTATCAACTACAAAAGTGAAATAACCAAGGAGGGGATGCCAATGCTAGAACAGTCTATAGGTTCTGTAGATTTCATTGCACTCATGAAGTTGCTGGAAGAAATTGATCTAATGCAATCATCTAGATTTAAGAGTACGGCAGGCACGATGAATCTTTTTGAAGTCAGTGGGCTCTCCCATTATGAAAATCAGCATAGTCACATTCTTGCGTATCTTATGGATGGAAACACTGATCACGCTCACCCAGAATTTGGATTATTGTTCCTCGAAATGATTAATCAACATCTAGCGGCGAATCCTCTTCCCATCGAAAAAATAATATCGGTACGGAGAGAGGAAGCTTTTCTCAATGGAAGACGAATAGATATTCTCGTAGAAACATCGTCGTGCGTTGTGATAGTAGAAAATAAAGTGTATGCGGGGGATCAAAAAAACCAACTTTCTGATTATTTTCAGTCAACAAAAAAGGAATATAAGCGAAAACGGGTCATTCTATGTTATTTGACGTTGGATGGATCTGATCCTTCAACGTTCTCGATTCAAAAAAAAGAGTTGGAAAAACTGAAAGATCAGGGTAGTTATGTATCTCTCTCATACTCAACCGACATATTGAATTGGATTAAATCGTTACATGTAAGAATAGATGAACATGTCTTGAAGTCTGCGTTACTACAGTATACGGATCTACTCGAGGGGCTGTGTGGTCTGAGAAAGGAGAATTATATGGATTTGAAATCAGTAATTAAAAGCATGAGCGACATGTGTGAAGATATTGATTCAAGCAGATTGCAAGAGGTTCTTCAAAACACAAAACTAATTGAAAAAGGCTGTCAGTTTTTTATATTTACCAAATTTCTACAAGATTTGGAAAAGAAGATTAAAGAAAAATATGAACTGGCACCGTCATCTCCTCGAATATTTTATACCTATAAACAAAACCGATACAGACCCGCCAACATAGAAAAATGGAAAAGCGACTGTATGAACGATTTTGAACAGATCGGTATTGAACTTGAGCTAGAGGAATTAGCGGGTGTTGGCTTTGAGCTAGAGAACCTCCTGACAAAACCTAATATGTGCTTTGGTATTATGTTTCACGGGACAAAAAATGAAACCTCTTATGGTTTATCAAAAGACTGGGAAAGTGGAAAACCATCAGAACGATATAAAATCGTTAAGGAAAACTCTGAACTCTGGGGAGAATACATTAAAGTGAATTGGATAGCTGAGAATTTGTTTACCATTGGAAACAAGAAACCAGAAGTAGATAAAATCACTAACTGGTTTGTAGGAGAATGGGAGAGCAATCAAGCTAAAGCACCCAAGCTAAAGCACCCAAGCATTGACTCAAGGTAAGTCTAGGTTTTGAGCAATTCAAAATTATAAGTTCTCTTTTATCGATCTCAATGTACTTTGGAAAGAAGTGGTTCAAGTTCTCCGAGGGTGACTACATTTCTCTCTATTAAATATTCCGATAAAATGGATTATTTGCCTCAAAATACAAAGATTGGTTAAATGTCATGCATCCTTGTTTGTCTCTTCTTTCCGATACAGTAGGTAGGAGTAGATGATCGGGATAAGGACCATGATGGCTGTGACTGTTAAAAAGAGCGTCATAGCTGGCAGATTTACAAGAAGGGCAATGATCAAAATGACGCTGCCCCCACTCCATACCCATCCAGCAAGACGATGAGTCTTGTTCCAGTTCTCTTCGTTAGCCAAGGTCCAGGGAATTTTGATACCGATGGTGTAGTTCTGTTTAGCTTTTGGCAGGTAATTGCCGATGATCAGAAAAAGAATAGCGACACAGAGAGGAATGATGCGCTCGATCTGAACAGCGATACCAAGGGCAATGAGCAGAGTCATTGCGTTGGCCAGTATGCTGATAGGAGCGATAGTCCAGCGTGCGAGACGGAAAATCTTGCTTTGCGTATCGCGCTTTGGATCTGTCAACAGGATGAATTGAGTTACGATGTTAATCCCAGCCAGAAGAAGTGGCAGACCAAAGACTGCAAAAGGTCGACTTGCCCAGCGATCAGCCACTCCTTGTGCATTGAAGTGAATGGCCACTTGCTCTGGTAAGCGTTGATAAAAGAATAGGGCAGGCACAATCGGCAATAGGACAACAATCGTGCTTAGAATAGTAGTGCGGTCAAAGATCTTTTTCATTGGCTTCCTCAGTGAATTGGCTTACCCAGAGCAAGAGTTGCTCAAAGACAGATGCATTCAATTCATAGTAGATGTAGTTCTTATATCGTTCTTCTCGAATTAGTGTGGCTTTTTTCAAGATTGAGAGGTGGTAAGAGACTGTTGCAGCGCTCAAGTCATCCAGATGTGCAGCAATGTCACCTGCTGAGAGTCGCCCCCCTCTGAGTAGCGTCAAAATAGTGCGTCTTTGTGGATCTGAGATTGCCTTCATCGTCTCTGATATGCCCATTGTCCCCTCTATTTCGAAATATATCTAAATAGATTATAGGAAGGAAAACTGAGATGCGTCAAGTGCCATCGCCAATGAAGTTGAATGGGGACAGTACGTGGTGAAAAAGGAAGAGCGGCCCCATCCTTCGATGAAGCCGCTCCGCTGCGGTAAACTGGACTTGAACCAGCACAGCCTTTCGGCCACTAGCACCTCAAGCTAGCGTGTCTACCATTTCCACCATTACCGCAGAAAGGTGAACGGGCCTACCATACAATATGGCTCGCATGAGAGTCAAGGCCCTTTCACAAAAATCAGGCCTTAGGCGAGCCCTAAGAGCTTTTCCAGCTGATCAAGCAGTGATGAGAAGACCTGTAATGCCTCCTCAACCGGCTTGGGAGTAGACATATCTACTCCAGCGGTTTTCAGCGTCTCGATGGGATATTTGCTGCCTCCACTGGAGAGGAATGCGAGGTATTGATTGCGCTCCTCTTCACCGCCCTCCATTACACGCTTGGCCAGGGCAATTGCCGCTGATAGACCAGTAGCGTATTTGTAGACGTAGAAGGGGGAGTAGAAGTGCGGGATCCGTAGTCCTTCAAGGTTCGTCTCGGGCAAGAATTCGACTTCAGGGCCAAAGTACAGACGCTGCAGGTCCCCATAGACCTCACGGATGAGGGCAAGGGTGATCGGTTCTCCCTCTTCTGCCTTCTGGTGGATGATCATCTCAAACTCTGCGAACATCGTCTGTCGATAGAGCGTGGCGACGATATCATCGACCTGCTTGCTGATGATGTTAGCCTTGATCTGCACATTGGTTGCGTTCTCGATCATGTACTTGGCAACCAGCTGTTCGTTGAAGGTAGAGGCAACCTCTGCCTCAAAAATCGTATAGTCGTAGTGAAAGAAGGGGTTGTTCTTACTGCTGTAGTAGCTGTGCATCGAGTGTCCTCCCTCGTGGGCGAGGGTAAAGAGGTCACGAAGCACATCCTCTTTGTAGTTCATCAAGATATACGGCTTACCAGTGAAAGAGCCACTGGAGAAAGCGCCACTGCGCTTGCCCTTGTTCTCATAGCGGTCAACCCACCGCTCTTCGGTCAGACCGGCACGAAGTGTCTCTACGTACTCAGCTCCGAGGGGAGCGAGAGCTGCGCTGATCGTCTCTACAGCCTGGTCGTAGGAGGTATGGGTATCAACGCCCTCAACGAGGGGAACATACACATCCCAGTGGGCAAGTTTCTCCACCTTCAACGCTTTTCTGCGAATCTCATAGTAGCGGTGCAGGGTTGGAAATGAAGCATGGACGCTCTTGATCAGATTATCATAGACAGAGAGCGGCACATCGTCATTAAAGAGTGCCATCTTACGAGCGCTCTCATAGCCGCGGGCACGCATCCTGAAGAGGTCTTGTTTGATTTGTCCTTCATAGAGGCGGCCAAGGGTGTGCTTGTGCTCTTCATACACGCCGTAGAACTGTTGGTAGGCGCGCATCCGCAGGTCCCTGTCACCGCTCATGAGGAAAGAAGCGAATGTTGACTGACTGAGTGGCTTTCCATCCACCGATCCAAAATCAAAGTCGACGTTGGTCAGGTCACTGAAGACCGCCTGTGCTGTAGAGCCTGCGTTGGATTGTAGGGCAAGGAGGCGCTCCTCGGCTTCACTGAGTACGTGGTCCTTCAGGTGACGTGCCTTTTTGATGTAAACAGCAAAGTCTGCGAAGGCTTCGTCGGCAAGGTATTCGTTGATGGTCTCTTCTTCAATCTGTAAAAGCTCTACGTCGAAGAAGGCCATTGCAGCACCGAGACGGGTATATGCCTCACGGGCGAGGGAGTACTTTTGTGTTGCCTCGTTGTTGGAGGCATCGGTAGCCCAGCTGAGGAATGCGTAAGAGTAGATGCGTTCAAGGAGAATGCCGGTCTGTTCATACCAACGCATGGTCTTGATGAACGAGTCCTTACCTGCAAGCAGAGAGCCTTTAAAAGATGAGGCTTCCTTGATACGCTCTTCCAATTGAAGACGCGCAGCCTCCCACGCCTGGTCATCTACAAAGAGACTGCCAAGGTCCCATGTGTCACTCACTTTCTGTTCGCTGCGTACTGGAATACTCATACTCTCAAATCCTCCAAAATTTTTATCATTCTTCGGGTAGCGATACCCCGGTGGCTATAGCGATCTTTCTCCTCATCGGCAATGGAGGCCATCGTCTGGCCTACTTCTTTGACGATGAAGATGGGGTCATAGCCAAACCCTCCAACGCCTGCGCTTTCAAAGGCAATGTAGCCAACAGCTTCTTCACAGACGGTAAAGATACGGTGTGGGTTGATGATCAGGGCCAGGGCACAGACAAACTGGGCGCTACGCTCTTCAACCTCTGTGATCGAGCTCAGGTTCCGTAAAAGAAATTGATTGCGCTCACTGCTGCCCAAAAGGCGTCCTGTCGCCGCCTGCCCATAACGGGCTGTGCGGACCCCAGGCTCACCGTCCAGTGCATCGACGCACAGTCCACTATCGTCGGCAAGGACAGCCCAAGAGGGCGGGGCGACGGTGGCAAGCGCCATTGCCTTTCCTAGTGCATTCTCGGTAAATGTCTCCTTGTCCTCACGAAAATCGAAGGAGAGGCCGAGGTCAGCCGGAAGGGCAATCGTATGGCCGACCAATAGACGAGAGAACTCGGCCTTTTTATGTTCATTGTTTGAAGCCAACAGAATGTTCATGCATCTAAGGATAGTCATTGAGTCGCATCTCGTCCATATGGTGCGCAAGCAGCTTTCGGATGTAATGGACAGCGCTATCGACTGTTCCTTTGGGGATTTGTAGTATCTTACCGGCTTCACTGTGGGAGAGGGAGATCTCCATCTCTCTTATTTGTTTGACCTTCGCCTTGTAGAGGCGGATAGTCCAAAGTCTCAACTGCTCAAGGCGCTTAATCTCCTCCTCACCCGTCTCTTGCTGTAGTGCGGCCTCGATTTCCAAAAGACGGCGGAAATGACGATTGCTGATTGTCTCGAACTGACGATGGATCGAGCGCTTCTCTTCGAGTAGTTCATTGACCCGTATCAAGAAGGTTGAGAGCAGGGAGGGATCAGTACCCAAAAGGGCAGCCATCTCCTCCAATAGATGGGTATGGGTATAGTCTGGACATAGAGTGAGTACTATCAAAAGGCGCTTACGGTTTGTCTTGTTGGCAAATGCCTGTTGTAACGGGCGGTGTGTTTCACCAAGTGGGTGACGGTCAGGCTGATAGGTCTTAAGCAGAGTATTGAAGAGGGTAGGAAGGCTTTTGTTGTTTTGTCCTTTATCCATACCTTGCAAGGAATGATAGGGGATAGTCTGTTCGGCGGTGAGCATCGCATCAAAGGGATCGGTGTAATCGTATCCTTGGCTTTTGACCAACAAGCGTTCCTTTTTGATCTTGTCTTTTTGTTGATGGATGAAGTAACGACTCCGTTGACGAACGACCTGGGTCAGGTATCCGACATATGAGAGCCTGCCAATCTTGAAGCTATTGAGGTAGTGGTCGATGGTATCCCAGCAGAAGAAAAGAAAATGGACACAGTCCTCTTCGTCGAGAAGACGAAGGTAGCGGGGAAGTTCATAGAGCAACTCCTGGGTTCTATGATGGAGGGATCGATAGAGCGCTGCATTTTTCGGCTCACTCTGATACTGCATGACCTGTCGGTCTAATTGTTGCGATTCGCTCTCGCAGAGAGGTAGGATTCTCATTGCATGCTCCTTGTGTGATGTTCACACACTCATGCAATGTGTATGCCAGTATTATTGGAAAAATTGTCCTGCAGCAGTTATGACCAGCTCTTTTGCCTCTTGAAGGGGCGCGTCGATTGTCGCCCCACTTGCTTTGCGGTGGCCTCCTCCGCCCAGTGATTCGGCAAATTCACCCACATTGATAGTGCTGTTGTAAGCAGAACGGAAGCCAACCTCAGTCATAGAATCCTCAAGTTCCTTAAAGAAGAGGACCATCTCAACACCTTCAATACCAAGCAATAGTCCATACAGGGCATCGCTTGGTTTGTCGTTGGTCGTGAAGTTTCGCTCATCCTCTAAGAACGCACTGACTGTCATCAGTTTGCCATTATAGTGGCTTTCACTGCGGTCGATGAGTTTACCCAGGTATTTAACATACCCTTCGTTCTTGCCCCCATTCATGCGGTCTGCCATTGCATTGGGGCTGACTCCAAGGTCAACCAAATCTGCTACCATACGCAGTGTTTCACCGCGGTAGGCGTTGATGAACCGAAAGAAGCCACTATCGGTAGCGAAGCCGAAGAAGAGGTGCTCTGCGACTTCTTGGGTGATCTCGATGCCCATCGTCTGATAGAGGTGCATGATGATCATGGTGGTGGAGATAGAGCGAGAGACAATATATCGGTAGGTGCCAAACTGCTCTCCACTGGAGTGATGGTCAAAGATGACCGTCTCCAGGCCCTCGATCTCTTCGGCCAGATGGCCAAGCCGCTCTGGGCTGGAACAATCTACGACGATCACCAAAGGGTTTTGGTTTTTTAAATCTTCATCGATATGCTTGATAAAAAGTGAGGAGAGATGAGAGATTTCTGAGCGTGTGAAGGGTCCGGCATTTGCCAGGGTTACCTCCTTGCCCAAGTGCTCGAGCAAGGCGGCAACGGCGAATTGACTGGATAGACAGTCCCCGTCCGGACTTACATGACCGACAACGATAAACTGCTCTCGTTCCCTCAGGAGGGCAAGAATCTCTTCGTCAATCGGCGGGTAGGCGAACGGCTCAGGCACCACGGATGATTTGAGGCTCTTTTCCGTCAAGAACGCACTCCTTTGTTACAATAACCTGTTTTACGGCTTCCAAACTTGGGATATCATACATGATTCCCATCATGATGTTCTCCACAATCGAACGTAGCCCACGAGCTCCGGTCTTCTGCTCGTATGCTTTTTCGGCAACTGCCTCAACCGCTTCGCCCTTGAAGATAAACTCAATGCCATCGAGGCGGAAAGCGGCCTCATACTGGCGGATAATTGAGTTTCTGGGCTCAACAATAATGCGGGCTAGGTCATCCTTGGAAAGGTTGTCCAACGAAACGTGGATAGGAAGTCGTCCAATGAACTCAGGAATCAAGCCAAACTTGACCAGGTCATCGGGCATCAACTGGCTGTAGAGGCTCTTTAGGTCCTTTTCCTGGCTCTTTACGATGGTAGCGCCAAAGCCCATGGCGTGGCTGCTGACCCGTTTCTCGATTACCTTGTCCAGGCCAACGAACGCCCCTCCACAGATGAAGAGGATGTTGTGGGTGTTGATCTTCAGCATCTCCTGGTTGGGGTGCTTACGTCCTCCTTGTGGCGGCACATTCGCCTCAGTTCCCTCGATGATCTTCAAGAGAGCCTGTTGGACTCCTTCACCACTGACATCACGGGTAATGGATGGATTCTCCCCTTTCTTGGCAATCTTATCGATCTCATCGACGAAGATGATGCCAAACTCAGCGGCTTTGATATTATCATTGGCGTTCTGGATCAGCTTGAGCAAGATGTTCTCAACGTCCTCACCCACGTAACCGGCCTCGGTGAGGGTGGTGGCGTCGGCGATGGCGAAGGGAACCTGCAGTTTTTTTGCAAGGGTAGAGGCGAGGAGGGTCTTTCCGGTACCGGTAGGACCGACCATCAGGATGTTGCTCTTATCAAGCTCGACGCCTTGTTCGGCAATTTGTTTTTGGTACTTCACTCGCTTGTAGTGGTTGTGTACCGCAACAGCGAGCACTTTCTTGGCATCCTCTTGGCCAATGACGTACTCGTCCATGTATTCCTTCAACTCACGGGGAGTAGGGATCTCTTCTGGCAGGCCGACTACCTCCTGGTGAAAGGAGGGATCTCCACTGAGCATATCGTTACAGACCTTGACACATTCATCACAGATAGCAACCCCGGGGCCGCTGATGAGGCGTCTGACCTCTTCCTGGGTTTTCCCACAGAAAGAGCAGGTTTTAGCATGTTTTGC
The DNA here is from genome assembly GCA_041654935.1 of Sphaerochaeta sp. Taxonomy (GTDB): domain Bacteria; phylum Spirochaetota; class Spirochaetia; order Sphaerochaetales; family Sphaerochaetaceae; genus Sphaerochaeta. The sequence goes on from JBAZCM010000018.1 coordinate 21,881, forward strand.
CATCAATTACTCCTTCTCATCACATTGTCGACCAGACCATAGGAGACTGCATCGTCAGCGCTCAGGAAAAAGTCGCGCTCGACGTCTCGGCTGATCTCCTCTAGGCTCTTACCGGTATGGCGAGCGAGGATATCAATGGTCAGCTGTTTGAGACGGTTAATCTCCCGTGCCTGGATAGCGATGTCAGCCGCTTGGCCCTCAACTCCGCCCCATGGTTGGTGGATCATCACCCGGGAGGAGGGCAGAGCCCAACGCTTTCCGGCTGCTCCACTGGTCAACAAAAGCGCACCCATCGAGCACGCCTGACCCATGCATATTGTCTGTACATCGCAATGCAAGTACTGGATGGTATCGTAGATCGCAAGTCCTGCGGTGACCGAGCCACCGGGGCTATTGATATACAGGCTGATATCCTTGCCTGGGTCCTCGCTATCCAAGAAGAGCAGCTGTGCGACCACCAGGTCAGCATTGGCATCGTGGATCTCGCCATCGAGGAAGATAATCCGGTCCTTAAGCAGCCGGCTGAAGATATCGTATGCACGTTCGCCGATCCCAGATTGTTCGACGACCATTGGAATTGTATTGTACATCCTCGGAGGATGGTTGGTCATTGCACACCCCCTGTGCTTGGAATAACAAGGCGGAGCCGGTGAGGTTCCGCCTTGTTGTTAAGAATACTGACTTTTCTTCGTTTGGGCTAGGCGTTGTACGAGCCATCCATGAAGGCGTCGTAGGCTACCTCATCACCCTCCTTGAAGGTGTTGTTCTCCAACAGGAAGGGTCCGATCTTAGCAAAACGCATCTCGTCCTCGATCATTGTGCGGTAGTAGGAGAGTTGGCTTTCGTCAGTAATGCCCTTGGTTTGTTCCTCTAGGGCCTTGGTGACTTCTTCCTCGTCGACCTCAAACTTCTCCTCATCCTTGATCTTATCCATGATCAGCTGCATGCGCAGGTTCTTCTCTGCACCTTCGCGCATCGGCGCGATAATCTCCTCGCGGCTCTTGCCCTGGAAGTTCATGAACTGTAGGACCTGCTCCTCGGAGAGGCCAATCTGACGCAGGTAGCGGTTCCAGCTCTGCTCGGCCTCAAAGTCAATCATTGAGGCAGGGATGGCGAAGGTGGCGCTCTCCATCAGTTTTTCGCTGAGGTTGTTGAACTTCACATTCTCCAGCTGAGTATCAAGGTCGCCCTGTAGCTTCTCCCGTGTTGCCTTGAGCAGGTCAGCTACTGTCTTATACTCCTCTTTGACATCCTGGGCAAACTCGTCATCGAGCTCAGGGACGTCGCGCACCTTCAGAGCCAGCAGTTTGACCTTCAAGGTGATGGTCCGCCCGGCATATCCCTCAACGGTGGAGTCTTCGGCGTAGGTCTTAGAGAAGGTCTTCTCCTCGTCAACTTTCATGCCTACCAGCTCTTCGTCAAATTGATAGAAGTTACTGGTGCTGCCAAGGGTAAAGACAAACTCCTTACGATCGGTGCCAGCGACCTCACCGCCTTCCTCATCAAGTTCGACGTAATCGACGGTGGCGATATCACCCATCTCAGCGGCGCCGCTTTTGTCGATGACCATGGCGTTCTGGTCAAGCAGTTGCTTGATCTCAGCATCGACGGCCTCGTCAGTGACGGCTACCTTGGGGACGGCGATCTCAAGGCCCTTGTACTGGGGCAGCTCAAAGGTCGGCATGACGTCGTAGTGAACGGTGAAGGTTACATCCTTGTTGGCCTCAAAGGGGACCAAGCCTTCCTCGTCCTGAAGGACAGGAGTGCTGAATGAAAGAGGCTTGTGCTTCAGCTCCACACCCTCGATCGCCTCCTTAAGGGCCTCTTCGATGGTGTTGAAGGTGCTCTCTTCACGGATTGCCTTACCGAACTTGCCTTCAAGAACGGAGACGGGGGCCTTACCCTTGCGAAATCCCTTCACTTGGATCGTGGTGGCGTACTTCTTCAGGGCCTCCTGGTACTCTTTCTCCACTGCCTCCGCTTTGACGGTGACGGTCAGTGCGACGGAGGAGTTCTCCAACTCTTTGATACTCGTATCAGCAATCATCCTCTATTCATCCTTTTGGCCTGTGGCCAGTGGTCTTTGTTTTTCCAGTAAAACCCTTTGGGTGGAAACATATTGTATATAGCAACTTTTTAGCCTTTGGTCTAGGCACCTAGGGTTATTTGGATTGTCCTGAACAGCCCGCTCTGTTAAAATTGGAGCATGACTATCATCTGTTATCCCCGTTGTACAACGTGTAAAAGAGCTGTTGCGTACCTCGATCAGAGTGGCATCGCCTATGAGTATCGTGACATCAAGGTCGACAATCCAAAGAGTGAAGAGCTCGCCGATCTATGGAAAAAGAGCGGCCTGCCGCTTCGCAGGTTCTTCAATACCAGTGGCCAGCTTTATCGCCAGCTAGAACTCAAAGATCGTCTTCCCTCGATGAGCGAGAAAGAGATGCTCGATCTTCTGGCAACCGATGGGATGCTGGTAAAACGCCCCATCCTCGTCTCCGGTCAGGGGGTGCTGGTAGGTTTCAAAGAGGCAGAGTGGGAGAAGATGCTCAAAGGCTGAGGACCATGCCCACCAGGTCGCAATAGGAGCCATCGCGATTGCGAAAGCCCCGCTGAAGAGTCCCATATCGCTTAAAACCCAACTTCTCATAGAGGCGCACAGCCGCAACATTGTCGCTGACCACCTCGAGCTCCATCTGCTCAAAGCCAGCGTTGCGGGCTTGGGCGACCAATAGGTCCATCAAAGCGGCTCCTATGCCCTTTCCTTGATATTCTGGGCTCACTGCAATGGAGGTCGTGCAGCGGTGGCTCACCTTAAAGACTCTCCCCACTGCAGCCCAACTGCCGATACCAATCATCTTCTCTTCAAAGAAGACACCACACAAGAGCATATCTGCAGCCTCTCGGTTCATCTTGATATAGGCAACTTCATCCTCGATGCCCAGATTCCACTCATCGGCATATCGAGTCAGGTATGGGCTGTCCTCATACATCCGCTTCATGAAGGTGAGGGCCTGTTGGGCGTCCTCGACCTCCATGGGACGGATGATATAGGAAATGTCATTGAGATTAATTTGCAACGGATCGCAGTACATGGCTCTTAGGAGGCGTAGCTATGGATACTCGGCAGTAAGATATTCACTCCTACAAAGGTAAAGATGACCGAGACAAAGCCAATGATCGAGAACCAGGCTGCGTGTTTGCCACGCCAGTTCTTGCGTAGGCGCATGTGCAGATAGATGGCGTAGATGATCCACGTGATCAGCGACCACGTCTCCTTGGGGTCCCACGCCCAGTAGCGGGACCACGCTTTTTGCGCCCAGATTGCCCCACTGATGATGACCACCGTCAACATCAAGAAACCAAAGACCACCACGCGGTAGCTGAGGATATCGCTGACTTCGGCGTCATGGAGGATCTTGCGACCTTCAGTACGCTGTGAGTCGATGAGGTAGATGACCGCTATGGCCGCCGCAAGGGCAAAGGAGCCGTAGGAGAGAATGGCGGTTCCTACGTGGAAAGTCAGCCACATCGATTGCAGGGCGGGCATCAGGGGGCGTACCGTCTTGTTCTGCATGGAGG
>JBAZCM010000019.1:0-23905 GCA_041654935.1 Sphaerochaeta sp.
AGGCGCTGAAAGAGCAAGTACGCGATGAAGACGACAACCGTGAGCATCACTAAGAATGCATATTTGGTATAGGGGTTGAAGACAAATCCAAAGAGGGAGGCCATCGGGATCTTTTGGATTCCCATCGGGCCTCTGGTCAATGAGTCCCAGTTGTTCAACACGTTTCTCACTATCTCACCAAAGCCCAAGGTCGCGATGGCCAGGTAGTCTCCCTTCAGTCGAAGGGTCGGCAGGCCAATCAAAAGACCAAAGAGGGCGCTGAGAATGGCAGCGACAGGAAGCGTTGCCCAAAATGACCAACCGAAGCGGGTAGCGAGGATGGCCGTTGCATAGCTGCCGATGGCAAAGAAACCTGCCTGGGTGAGGCTGAGCATTCCCCCGTAGCCGGTGATGACGTTCTGTCCGAGGGCCATCAGTGCATAGATGCCGGTATAAATAAGGATAAGCAAAAAGAAGTTCAACATATCAGACCTTCTCCTTTTCGGCCTTGCCAAGAAGGCCTGCCGGACGAATCAATAGGATGAGGATCAAGACTCCAAAGGCGATGGTATCCTTCAAGCCCGTGGGGATACCAAAGATGGCCACCCCGAAGGTTTCCAGAATACCCAGTAAAATTCCACCGACCATCGCCCCACTGATGCTTCCAATGCCTCCTACAACCGCAGCCACAAAAGCCTTCAGGCCGGTCATGGTCCCCATTGAGGCATAGACCTTGTAGTCTAGGGCGATGAGGATACCTCCGACTGCCGCCAAGGCACTGCCGATGGCAAAGGTCAGGCTGATGACCTTGTTGACGTTGATGCCCATAAGCATCGCCGTTGGCTGATCAAGGCTCGTCGCTCGCATCGCTTTACCCATGCGGGTGCGGTCAATGAAGAGTTTGAGGGCGATCATCATCACCAAGCTGACAGCCAAGATGAGGATCTGGTGAGGGGTGATGACAACCTGCGCGATGGTAATCGGGGTGTTGTCAAAGGGATAATGGAACTTTCGCGATTGGGTACCAAAGGCCCAAGCAGCTCCGTTGGAGAGAATGAACGAGACTCCAATAGCACTGAGAAGCGGTGCAAGACGCGTAGCTTGGCGTAGCGGCTTGTAGGCAATTCGCTCGATGGACATTCCCAAAAGAGCGCTGAAACCCATACTGACGAGCATTGCCAAAAAGAAGGCAATGATTGTCCATGCCCCAAGCTCGGCCGATCCACGCAGTGCATCGAAGACGAAGAGGCCAATGAACGCCCCTGCCATCAAGATATCGCCATGGGCGAAGTTGATGAACTTCAGGATACCATAGACCATCGTATAGCCTAGGGCAATGAGAGCATAAATACCCCCAAGGGTCAGGCCATTCATCAAATGTTGAAAGAATTCAGCAATACCCACGCTGGTCTCTCCTTGAACGTACGAAAACTATTTCAAACGATATCACAAAAAGGCCGGTGGTCACAACACACCGGCCTTTTGCATTCCAAAACTGTGTAGGAACAACAGGCCTTAGTCGACCTGTACGAGCTCCCCATCAACAACGGTGAAGGTTCCCAGGTACTCAGGGGTCGTTTTGTTGACCTTGTAGAGACCCTGGAAGGCAACCAAGTCACCGTTCTCAGCGAAGTTGACCAATCCGGAGACTCCGGAGTAATCAGAAGTTGCTGCAACAGCATCACGGACTGCCTTACGATCAAACTTACCAGTAGCCTTGTAGACCTTGTCCATCGCTGCGAGCAGGATGTTGGTGCCGTCGAAGGCGTTGGTGGCGAAGCTGTCCGGATCCACACCGAACTTTGCTCGATAGTCGGCAACAAACTTGGCGTAGGAGGGGCTCTCCTTGACCTTTGCAGGACCGACATAGATTACTCCATCGGTGAAGTCACCGGCGAGGTTGTAGATGTTAGGATCGGAGAATCCATCACTACTGAGGAACTGGGCCCTCATACCAAGCTGGGCTGCCTGCTCGAGAATCTGTGCCATCTCAGCGGTATAGTTAGGAATATAGATCGCCTCAGGGTTTGCTGTGCGGATCTTGGTCAGCTGGGTTTTGAAGTCCTTGTCACCAACGTTGAAGGACTCAGCGATGGTGATCCGGCCACCGTTGGCGGTAAATGATGCACTCATACCCTCATAGAGGCCCTGGCTGTAGTCGTTCTTGGCATAGAGGACACCGATATTGCGGTAGCCAAGCTTCTTGGCAAAGTAGGTACCAGCAACCTCTCCCTGCAGACCGTCACTTACCACGGTGCGGAAGACGTAATCACCGATGTTGGTGATGTCGGCGTGGGTTGCGGAGGGGCTGAGCATCACGATTCCTTCGTTCTGCACGCGGTCTCCTACTGCGAAGGCAACGCCGGTGAAGATGGGCCCGATAAGACCGACGATCTTGTCGGAGGAGGAGAGCTTCTCAATGCCCGAGAGGCCCTTCTCAGGTACTCCTTCACTGTCTTCAGTGACAAGGGTTACCTTGATCTTGCCATCAATACCACCTCTGGCATTGAACTGCTCAATGGCGAGCTTGGCAGAGTTGTTGCTCAATACTCCATAGTTGGAGTTATCACCGGTCATGGGGCCGATGAATCCAATCTTAGGGCTGCTTGCCTCTCCTCCTCCCTGCGCAAAGAGCGCGGATGTGAAGACGACCAAGACGGCCAACAGGATAAACAGGCTTTTCTTCATCTCTTGTACCTCCAGATAGTGTTCGAATAGAATCACACAATACGCAAATGAATAATGTTTAGGTTATACAATAACTAGTATATTTATGCAACATTCAACCATCGCAATTGGAACCAATTGCTGATTCTTTCCATTTTCATCGCTAAAAGACTGGATTCTCAGCCCATATGGACCTCTCAACCCTTCACCGTCTCTTATTTTTTTGCTATTCTTCTTGATAATAATTCCTACAGAGGTTGTTATGGCTAAAAAGAATACGTTTCTCACTGAATTCAAAACCTTTATCAGTCGAGGCAGTGTCGTTGACATGGCAGTGGGTATCATCGTCGGTACCGCCTTCACCGCCATCGTAAACTCCCTGGTCAAGGATGTCCTGATGCCCTTCATCGGTCTCTTACTCGGTGGCATTAGCTTCGCTGACTTGAAGTTCATCATCACCGCAGCAACTGCCGATACTGCAGAGGTTGCAATTGCGTGGGGCATGTTCATACAGAAAATCATTGATTTTCTGATCATCAGTCTCACTGTCTTTGTCATGGTGCGCTCGATCAACAGCTTCAGAGAGCGCTTTGAAGCAAAGAAGGAAGAGGAGAACGCCGCAGCCCCTCCCCCCGCTCCTCCGGCTGACATCGTCCTGCTGACAGAGATCAGAGACCTGCTTAAGAAGTGAGGCGAGGCCTTGCCCTCGAATGCGGCTTTGCGGTACCATCTCAGAGCACCGCTTCCGTAGCTCAGCTGGATAGAGCACTTCCCTCCTAAGGAAGGGGTCGTGCGTTCGAATCGCGCCGGGGGCACACATCAGAGGCCGTCAATTTGACGGCCTCTTTTTCGTATCCCGTGGTACTATCAAAGACGGAGGCATTGCAATGTTCAAAGAGAGAGTTGTAGTAATAACCGGGGCAAGCTACGGAATCGGCAAGGCCATTGCCGAAGCTTTTGGCCAGCATGGAGCGACCGTATGCTCCATTGATATTAAGGAAGGCAGCGATTTTGTCGGGGATGTGGGCCTTCAAGCTGATCTCGATCACTTTATTGCGACGATTATAGCCAAACATAGCACCATCGATTATCTGATCCATAACGCTCCTCCAATCATGGAGGGAATTGATCGATGCAGCTATGAGCGCTTTCAATATGCCCTTGCAGTTGGCGCAAGTGCCCCTTTTTATCTGGCTCAACGTCTGAGACCTTTTTTCTCCGAAGATGCAGCCATGGTAAACATAACCTCAACAAGAAGCGAGATGAGCCAACCCAACAGTGAGAGCTATGCTGCTGCCAAAGGGGCGTTGAGCGCCCTCACCCACGCACTGGCTATCTCCCTTGGTCCCACCGTTACGGTGAACGCGATTGCCCCAGGCTGGATTGATACGACCAACAGCGAATTTTTCGGCCCAGATGCCCAGCAACACCCGACAGGTCGGGTGGGAGTACCGAGCGATATCGTCTCAATGGTCCTCTATCTATGCTCTTCAGCTGCTCGATTCATTACAGCACAAGAGTTCGTCATCGATGGCGGGATGAGTCGACAGATGATCTATCATGGGGATAATGGCTGGTCCTTTAACGCCACCAAATAATCGTCAAGGACAATGCCATAAGAGCGATAACTATAGTAATACCAATTCTATTCTGAAGTTGCTGGGTACGCCTCTGTACGCGCTCGCCAACGGTCTCCTTGGGACGTTTTGCTTCCAATCGTCGTTCCTCCTCCTCAAGGCGTCGCTGACGCTCCTCTTCGGCTTTGAGCTCTCGCTCCCTCTTCTTACGGTTTTCCTCTACCTGTAGCTCCTCCTCCTCTTTGAGGCGAAGGTAGCACCGTCCACAAAGAACAATGCCTCCACAGGCATGAAGATCGTCATAATAGCTCTCATTGCACTCAGGACAGACGTACAGGCGCCTGAGCTTCCCCTGTTCGGTGAGCTTGCAAGCGACCATCCTGTGGCCAACGACACGTTGACTGGGATCCTCTTTTTGAAAGAGACGCTGATACCAGGGTTTTGGGGCCTCTTCTTTAGGGGTCTCCTCCATCTGGGCTCCGAGGCGGACAATCCGTTCGCTTAAGCCCCGGTCCTGGGTGATCAGAAGCAGATCCATCGCCTTACCCACGTGGGCGAAGAGACGCACCAAGTGATCGTCAGCAATACCGATGGATCCAGTATCCCCGATTCTCACAATCCCCCGTCGTGCCAATAGACGCAGAAGATCGGGCCTGATAGTTGCCCGGATACGCACGTCACGTTCTTTCTCTGGGTTGTTCTTCAGTCCGTGAAGTTCTTCCAGGGTCTTCTCAAGGACTATGAGGCGTTTCTTTCGCCGCTTGATGATGGGCATCGCGTCGTTGACAAAATAGAGAAACCAATCCTCTTGGATGATAGGAGCTGTATCGACATAGATCTCATCGAAGGAGCGTAGCTGCTCATCGAGCATTTCATGATACTCAGGGTCATCGTTATGGTACCGGCTACGGTCGCCGACCTTACAGGCAATGACCTCGCGGTAGAGGTCTAGCTCCTCGGCATCGGTTGCTTCGAGGTTCACACCGACACTGCGGAGCGTCGTTGCCACCCGATCTTTGCTGAGCTTAAACTCAGTCGCCAGGGTCGTCGCTATATCATTGGACGGTGAGGGAGAGTGTGCAGGTGGTCTTTGTGGTCGCTTAGCCATAAGAATAGTCTACCATCACTTCGCGTTTTTGGCTTGAATAATGGCAACCGCCTCCTCAAGGGTCAATGCCTTGGCACGATCAAGGTCTTCCTTGTACTCCTTAGGCAGTCCGACGTTCTTCTTGCCAACCTTCAGGTACAACCCATATCGGCCATCAGCGAGGGAGATGCTCTCCCCCCCATGGGTACCAATCTCCTGAATGACCGCAGCACTGCGAGATCTTCCCTTACCTTTTGCAGGTACCTCTTGGGCAAGCAGCTCAAGCGCCTCTTCCAGTGTGATGGAGAAGACATTTTCATCCCGGCTACTACGAGCAAGTTTTCGAGTCTTTTTCCCGCTGGCAATGTAAGGGCCATACTTGCCCTTATTGGCAATGACCTCCTCGCCACTCGCATCGACGCCGAGGGTTCGGGGAAGTGAGAGGTAGCGATTGGCAATCTCCAGATCCTCAGAGCGCTCGGCTTCGGCTACCCACTTGGGAACCGAGGCACGCTTTGCCTCCTTGCCACTTCCCTCCTGCCAATACGGTCCGAAGCGTCCGACGAGCAATTGTACGTCCTCACCCTTGTTGGGCCCTTTACCCAAAACCTTGGGCTCATGGCGCTTCTTGCCTTCAGCGATCAGCTGTTTGACATCCTCATCGGTGATATTGCCGGGAATCCACTCTGGCGGAAGCGAGATCAACTCCTTCTCATTGCCAACGACATAGGGGCCGTAGGGGCCGATCATAATGGGGTTTTCATCACTGATCCTGCAAAGCTTCAGGGTTTTTGAGGCAACCTTATTCTCGAGCTCCAGCTGCAGGTCATTCTGAACTTTAAGCCCCTCTTCACCGAGGTAGAAAGATTCAAGGAAGGTTACCTTGTCCAATGAACCGGAGGCAATCTTATCAAGACCGTCCTCCATCATGGAGGTGAAGTCGTAGTCGATGAATTGGGCAAAGTTGGTCTCTAGGAACTGACAGACGCCATAGCCCATGAAGGTCGGTGCCAAGGCATGACCCTCCTTAATGGTGTATTTACGGTCTAGAAGCGTCTTGATGATCGTAGCGTAGGTCGAAGGTCTTCCAATGCCCCGCTTCTCCAGTTCCCGTACCAAGGAAGCTTCGGTGTAGCGGGCCGGGCTCTTTGTTCGATGCTCGACTGCCAACAGCTCCTTCAGTGGACAAGTCTCGCCAACTTGCATGGCCGGCAGCAAGCTCTCCTTATCCTCAAGGGCAGCCTCTGGATCATCAGAGCCTTCTACATAGGCGCGGATGAAGCCGGCGAAGACAATTTCGGTGCCCGTGGCGGTGAACGTCGCATCTCCTGCCTCCAGGCGGACGGTGGTTGTTGCCTTCTGGGCATCGGCCATCTGGCTTGCAAGGGTTCGTTTATAAATCAAGTCATAAAGGGCAAGCTCGCGGCCGCTGAGGCGACTCTCTTCGGGCTTGAGGAAGTGGCCTCCAGCTGGCCTGATCGCCTCGTGTGCCTCTTGGGCACTAGCAGAACGAGCGGCAAAGTACCGGGGTTTGGGGCTGAGGAACTTCTCTCCATAGAGCGCCTCTACTTGATTGCGTGCAGCATTTGTCCCCTCCTGGCTCAATGAAGGGCTGTCGGTTCTCATATAGGTGATGAAGCCGTTTTCATAGAGCTTCTGAGCAATCCGCATGGTTTCGGCAGCACTGATGCGCAGTTTCTTGATGGCATCCTGTTGCAGGGTACTGGTAGTGAATGGAATGCTTGGTCTGGTGACAAAGGGCTTGCGCTGGATGTCGGCGACGACAAACGGCTCCTCTGCTACCTCTTTGACAATGGCCTGGGCCTGCTCTTCATTGAGCAACAGAGTGTTCTTCTTTCCCTTATACGCACCGGTGATCGAGTCAAAGTCCTTGCTCCCTGCCAGGGGTTGGTTCTGGTAGGCAGTCAGCTTGGCCTCAAATGGCTGCTTGCCTGCCGTCTCCAAGTTTGCCTTGGCATCGAAGTAGACCGACTCCTCAAATCCTAAGCGTTGACGCTCACGCTCAACGATGAGGCGCAGGCCTACCGATTGCACCCTTCCGGCTGACAGCTTCTTGTTGGAGAGCTTACGCCACAGGGTCGGACTGAGGGTATACCCGTAGAGGCGGTCGACGATTCGTCTACCCTCCTGAGCATGGATAAGGTGTTCATCAAGAGGCCGACCGGCCTCCAAAGCTTTGGTAATCGCGCTCTTGGTAATCTCATGAAAGACCATTCGCTGGTAGGGCACCTTGGGTTTAAGCACCTCTACTAGGTGCCAAGAGATTGATTCACCCTCACGGTCCTCATCGGTGGCGAGCAGCAGGCGATCGGCCTTCTTCAGGTCAGCCTTCAGCTCTTTAATGACGCTCTCCCTGCCAGGGACTACCTGGTATTCGCAGGCAAAGTCCTTCTCGATGTCGATAGCCATCCGATTATCGGGAAGGTCACGGATATGACCTTTACTTGCGACAACGGTGCAATTCTTGGGAAGGAATCGTTTGATCGTCCTAGCTTTGGTGGGGGACTCAACGACTATCAATATGTTCTCATCAGACATGTACAATACTCCTAGGAGAGCGAGGGCTCAGTGTTACACGTATACTTGGACAACGCGGATTTGTCAACGTATGACTAGATTTGTGACGAGATTAGCTTCGCTTTGAAGATTCCGTCATCACCGCTGTTTGGCGAGCGAAAGATGCTCAAAGCCGCAATTCCATCAGCGGAGGTCTCAAAGTATAGCATCGGACCCCTACTCTCATTCAAGAGGAAGGTGAACGTTGAGTAGGTGCTCACATTGATTCCCTTTGCGCGACTGCGAACATCAACGCCCATCGAGTTGCCTTCATGCCAAATACTGGTCACCGACCAGGTATCCGGTCGCATTTTGGAAGTATTGAAGGTCTGGGCATTCTCTCGATACGCCTGTTGCACGGCACGTTCTCCGTCAAAGGTGAACGTCTTACCAATCTCGGAGGCGGGTACCAAGGGAAAGATGGTGTGCCACTGACCGTACAATCCTTCAACTCTATAGGAGTCTTTGGTTGAGGTGACCCGAAAGTCCAATTGGCGGGCTTTTCCTTTATTATCCTTCTTTGTCTCGTTGACCCATCGATAGAGGCCATCCCATCCGGTGGTAGTCACCTCAATAGCCGCACTGCCGACTTAGACATCTCCCTCTTTGCGTTCGATGACCAGAATTTCATAGGTCTGATTGCTCACTAGAGGCTGCTCATTGGATCCAATGGTGGTGCCATGACTCTGCCACACCCGCTTGATAGGAACTCGGTCAAGGTACAAATCATAGTATTTGGCCCCCTCAACCATCGTCCAGAAGAGATCAAACTGATTAGGCCACGGATGAGCGGCGAGAAGAGCAAATTCTTGGCTGTAACGCTCTGCAGTGGTAATACGTTCAGAGAGATAGGCAAGGTCTATATCACCCGTTTGACGGGCAATGATTAAAACCTCATAGCTACGTTGACTCTCCAGTGGATTCTCTTCATCACCGATGAAGGCCATTGTACCCCCTTGTACCCGTTTCAAGGGAGCTCTATCCAAGTAGATGTCGTAGTACTCCGCTCCCTCCACCGCAGACCAGATCATGTAGAGTTGGGTGGGGTATGCTTCAAGACTATGAAAGACAAACTCATCTCCCAGTACTGGGGTGATGAGGCAGATCAACAGAAAAACGATGAGCAACAGACGTTTCATCAGTTTCACTGTACCATGAAACGAAGACTTAACGCATCTCTTTTCATCCAATACTCCACGCTCCTCCCTGCAATCTTGCTCCAAGGTAATCGCCAATGGACAAGTAGAAGCTAAATGAACGCTATCCGAGGTTTTTTTGTTGAGTAGATAGAAAAAATCTCGTACAGTGTCTCTAAAGGATGATTCAGTGAAGAGAACAGTACGTTCAGTGGCCGCTCTTCTGGCCATTGTTTTGATCAGCGGTTGCACGGTCACCCAGCAGTTGGATTACCATAGTGCCAAAGAGCGCACTGCCTCCTTCGACTTCGAGGTCGAGGATTTTTTCGTTGCGGTATTGGAAGATTTCAGTGACTTCTCCCCGGCAGAAGGTGATGAGGATCTGATGGATAAGGCCATCCGTGACTTCGAACGGGCACTACAACGTAGCCCGGCAACCTCTGGGGTATCACTGGATAAAGTCGATGAGAACAGTTGGTATGGCTATTTTACCGTTCATGACCTGGAGCGCTTGATCGTCGATTTGGGAGCAGGAGCAAACCAAACTCTGCTCACTCTCACAGACGACTCACTCTCCTTCTTCCTTTCCATGGACAACTACGATCAGTTGGTACCGGTCATCCCCTTCTTGGCAGATCCCAACTTTGAGGCCTTCGGCCCAGTCTATAACCAAGGCTTAAGCGAAGAGGATTATTTGGAGATGATCAGCTTCATGCTCGGTGAAGAGGGAGTGCCCGCTATTGAAGAGTCCACGATCACCCTTACCCTTCGGACTCCCAGACCGGTCAAAAGCTTCACTGCCGGCACAAAGCGATCAGCTGACCTGTATGAGTTCAGCTTCCCTCTGATCGACTTCTTGCTCTTGGCCGACCCCATCACCTTCACAGTGCGATGGTAGCCTAAACATTGAAGCGAAAGTGCATGATGTCCCCATCCTGCACCTTGTACTCCTTACCCTCTAGGCGTAGCTTTCCAGCTTCCCTGACCTTCTGTTCACTCCCCAAGACAAAGAGGTCTGAACTCTTATAGACTTCAGCGCGAATGAACCCTCGCTCAAAGTCACTGTGAATCAAGCCAGCAGTCTGGGGAGCCTTCATACCCTCGGTAAAGGTCCACGCTCGATCCTCTGTCGGCCCGACAGTGAAGAAGGTGCGTAATCCCAGGGTGTGATACGCACTGCGAATCAACTGATTGAGTCCACTTTCAGTAAGGCCAACTGCATCGAGGAACTCAGCTCGCTCCTCTTCGGTCTCCAAGGCTGTAATTTCAGCTTCAATCTTGCCACAAATCACTACCACCTCTGCTCCCTCTGAGCGGGCAATCTTCTTTACTGTCTCTACGTACGGATGATTGCCATCAACATGGTCTTCGTCGACGTTACAGACATAGATCATCGGCTTGAAGGTTATCAGGTGTAGGTCGGCTACCAGCGCTCGCTCTTCGGCAGTGAAGCCCAATGACCTTGCAGCATTACCGTCCTCAAGGCCCTTCTTCAACCGCTCAAGGATAGGCAGTACTCGTTGAGCCCCATTTTGGGCATCCTTAGTCAGACTCGAAAGACGAGCTTGGCGGGTAAAGCGATTTGTCACCGTCTCTAGGTCCGCTAGGGCCAACTCAATGTTGATCGTCTCAATATCACTGGCAGGATCCACCTTGGCCGAGACGTGAGTCACATCCTCATCATCGAAGCATCGCACCACATGGGCGATGAGACCCACTTCACGAATTGAAGCAAGAAAACGGTTACCAAGCCCTTCTCCTCGGCTTGCCCCAGCTACCAGGCCAGCGATATCGACAAATTCGATAGTGGCTGGAACTGTCTTTCGTGAGGGGACTAGGCCCGAGATTCGATCAAGTCGCTCATCGGGGACGGAAACGATCCCTACGTTGGGGTCGATTGTACAAAAAGGGTAATTTGCCACCTCGGCAGGGGCGGCCGTAAGTGCAGAAAAAATAGTCGATTTGCCCACATTGGGCAGGCCGACAATGCCACAGTTCAAACTCATTGAATACCTCGTAATTGCCAACTTTCTGTTGACCGGGGTGAGTGTAGCATATATTGACTTGCGCGTTAACCAGTCGTATCCTGCAAAGGATGGGTACCAAAGCAAAACGCATCCATGAGGTTGCAACTGAGATTCAAAGGGCCCTGTTGTTGATAATTTCATCCACTTCAGACACCCAAAGCCAACGTGAACGAAGAGCCGAAGAGCTCTCGTCACTCGTCGATACGATGGGCCTGGAGGTTGTTGCCATCGAGCACATCACTTTACGGCAACCTAACCCCACTACCTTGATCGGTAGTGGCAAGGTAGCCGAGATTGCCAGCGTCATCGATGAAGCCGAAGTAGACACTACAATTTTTGAAATTCCTCTGAGCCCACGGATCCAACGAAACTTGGAGCAGACGTGGGAGTGTGCAGTAATTGATCGGGATGAAGTAATCCTGCAGATCTTTGCCGACCGAGCCCAGACCAAAGAGGCAGTGCTTCAGGTAGAACTCGCTCGCTTAGAGTACTCTTTACCACGGCTGACACGACGATGGACCCACCTATCACGACAACGAGGTGGAATGCGTGGTACCCGTGACGCCGGTGAAACCCAACTAGAGATGGACCGCAGGCAGATCAATGACAAAATACTTGTTCTCAAGGAACAGCTGCAAAAAGTAGAAACTCACCGCGCTACTCAGCGTAGCCAACGAGTGGAGTCCAGCGTTCCCATCGGGGCGATTGTTGGCTACACCAACAGCGGTAAGTCATCACTACTCAATGCCCTCACTGATGCCGGCGTCTTTGTTGAGGACAAGCTCTTTGCCACCCTCGACCCCACTACCCGCTCGGTCAAGCTTCCCGGGGGTGAGGAGATTCTCCTCAGTGATACTGTCGGTTTTGTTTCAAACCTTCCTCACCACTTGGTAGAGGCATTCAAGAGCACCTTGGAAGAAGCTGTTTGGGCTGATTTTCTCATCATCGTCTGCGATGCCGCCTCGCCGGATATGATTTCCAACTATACCACCACGATCGAGGTGTTGGAGGAGTTGGGCGCCACTGACAAGCCAGCCATTGTCCTTGCCAACAAGATGGACAGTACAACCGATGGCTTTGCCGTAGCTCGACTGTGCTCAATGTACACCCCGGTTATTGAGACTTCGATGCTCACCGGCCAGGGTCTTGATGAGTTAATCACTGAAATTGCTAATCTGCTCAATACGCTTCGCCCATTGACCAGCTACAACATCCCCACCGATCGTCATGACCTAGTAGCCCATATCCATCGCTGGGGCCAAGTACAAGACATCGAATACACGGAAGAAGGAATTCTCGTCAAAGCTCGCATAGAGGGTCGATATCGAGGACCTCTTGATGAGTACCTACAGTGAGAGAATACTCAACTGGTTTCTAACTACTCAACAACCTGCAGGTAAGGGTATATAACCTTTTCAACCCGGCAAATTCTTGCGTATGCAAGCAATGCTTCAAAATTGAATGCCTTACGTGCTTTGTATAATTGCAGAGCTTCTAATACCACGTCCAGACAAATTGCCTCCAGTTACTAACATGTGATAACAATTTGTCTTATTCCTTTGGGTAACTAAAGTTCAATATGAAGAAATTTCTTAATACACTCACTCCTAAACCTTGGATCAAAAAATTTTAAAAGCTTTCGTTTTCTGCCCGTCGCTGATAGTTAACGGATATAGTATTAGCGATCTTGCTACGTACCTACTTTGAGAGGATGCTCAACGAGCATCCTCTCAAAGTGTCTTGTCTGTAAAATGAGCGTTAGTTGAAGCGCCAGAGCACTGCGAAGTTCGCACCCCATGCAAAGTCCAATTTCGGGAGAATCTGGACACCAGGGGCTACCCTGAGGTAGAAGTCCAATGGGACTTCCTTGCTATCAAGGCTGTAACGCAAGCCAACCGGTACCATTGCTGCAACACCAAATTGAGCACCGGAGGTTACGGGGATACCCATAAGTGCTCCGAAACCAGCAGTCACATCAATGAGGGCCTCACCGATATTGAAGTCAGTTACTTTATAACTGGCAGTTACATCAGCGGAGAGGTATCCCTGGTTGAGGAAATTGTATCCCACGTTAGCCACTACATCGAAATCGCTGAGTTGGTATTGAACGGCGACACCAGCATTTGTTCCAAGGTTCACACCAACGGCAAGCGCATTCTTAGCAGATACCGGAACAAGAATGAGGGTGATGACCACAAGAGTCAGTAATACTTTTCTCATGTTTTTCCTTCCTTCATAGGACACAATCCTATTTCGTGCTTTCATTCTCTTTATACCATGTAACACCATTGTTTCCTAGTCAGTAAGTAGGCCATTTTGGCATTTTCCTTTTGCAGCAAGGTGGAGTATGGAGTTTTGCATCGAAGACCGTTACTATACACTTATGGGAGAAGTGTAAGGATATGAAGAGACAACTGACCGTTCGTGGCCTGATAGTCGGACTCTTGGGCTTGATAGTAATTACTGCCAGCTCAATGTATGTTGCCCTTCGGATGGGGGCCCTTCCCTGGCCAACGATTTTCGTAACTGTACTGAGTATGGCAGCCCTTTCTCGGGCGAAGGGATCGACCTTACAGGAGATCAACGTCACCCACACAATCATGAGTAGTGGTGCGATGGTTGCCGGTGGCCTGGCCTTCACTCTGCCTGGCTTGTGGATACTCAATCCCGATGCGATGATTCCAATTCCCAGCATGATCATCCTCACCGTAGTAGGCGCGATCCTCGGTACGCTCTTCTCAGCGCTGCTACGTACCAAGCTCATTGAGGAGGAGCAGCTTCCCTATCCAATGGGCATTGCTAGCTACAACACCCTGCAGGCAGGAACCAAAGGTGGTAAGGGAGCGAGGACGCTCTTCACATCAATGGGGGCTAGTGTCATCTTCACTACCCTTCGCGATGGCTTTGCTAAGATTCCAGCGCTGCTGACTCTTTGGGGCGGCAATGCCCTCATCCCATCCTTCTCCATTTGGGTCAGTCCGATGGCAATGGGGATCGGGGCAATTATTGGCCCACTCTTTGCGCTTCTTTGGTTCGGAGGAGCAGTCTTTGGCTACTACATCCTCACACCTCTGGGCATCAAGGGTGGACTCTTTGCATCGATGGCTGATGCAGATCTCTTTCGACAGAACCTGGGCATTGGCCTGATGATCGGTACAGGCCTTGGTGTCTTCCTCAAGGCGATCGCCTCGCGGCTACTACGACAAAAAAAGCTTACTGAAGGTAAGAAAACGTTGTTGACTGGCCGAGCTCTGTGGACCTTAGCTATCCTTGCCTTTGCGGTGATTATCCTTGCCGTTGGTACTGAACTAGGGCTCATCGAAGCGTTGGTCCTCATGGCAGGCATCTATGTAGCAACATATCTCAGTGGTATGCTTACCGGCCAAACCGGCATCAACCCAATGGAAATCTTTGCAATCCTCGTGCTCTTGGCGATTCAATTGATCTCTAAACCTTCGATGGGCGCTTCTTTCTCCATTGCGGCAGTCGTTGCGGTGGCCTGTGGACTGACCGGAGATGTGATGAACGACCTGAAGAGTGGGCACCTCCTCAATACCGATCCCCGCCAGCAAATCCTGGGTGAGGGTATCGGGGGCGTGGTCGGAGCGGTGCTCTCAGTCTTTGTATTGCTGGTGATGCGCCGCGCCTTCGGCGGTTTTGGCACAGAAGCCCTCCCAGCCCCTCAGGCAGCTGCAGTCAGTGCCATGGTCGGTGGCCTGGGCCATATCCCTGCCTTCCTCATCGGTTTGGTTGTAGGTCTTGGACTCTTCTTGGCAAACCTTCCCAGTGCAACCCTTGGCCTTGGGGTCTATCTGCCTATCTACATCTCTTCGGTAATGGGAGTCGGATCATTGTTGGCGATCCTCTTTCAGAAGGGATTTGGCAAGAAGCTCTCCAAGGAGCGTATCACCGATGAGACCGGCCTGATCGCCAGTGGACTGCTCGGAGGAGAGGGAATCACCGGGGTTGTGATTGCCATCATCAGCATGTTCGGCTAGGATTGCCGTGTGAAAGAAAAACCCAACTCTCTGTATGGTCTGAGCCTTGATGAGATCGGTCAAACCCTTGGCTTATCAAGACGATACCAGGCCAAACAAATCCATCAATGGCTCATCAAAGGAGTGACCTCCTTTGATGAGATGACCAATCTCTCCAAAGCTGAACGTCAGCGCCTTACAGAACTGATGGGGTCGGCTGTCTCATCGAAGGTGGTGGACAAACAGTTAGATAGAGACAGTGGAGCCGCTAAACTTGGTATTGCCACATTTGATGGCTCGGTCATCGAAGCGGTCCTGCTTACCGACAACAAGGGTCGGGCAACCGCCTGCCTCTCCAGCCAGGTCGGTTGCGCTCAGGGATGCACGTTCTGTAAAACCGCTACCATGGGTTTTATACGTAACCTCTCAGCCGGTGAGATCATCGAGCAATATGTGCACCTTCAAGAGATAAGTGCGGTGCCCATCACCCATATCGTCTATATGGGGATGGGAGAGCCTCTTGCCAACACCACTGAGGTCATCAACTCCATAGAGTATTTACACGATCCAGAGGGATTCAATATTGGCCTGAGACGTATCACCCTCTCCACCTGCGGTTTGGTGAACGGAATAAAGCGATTGACTGAGCAGCAGCTTGGAGTAAAACTCGCTGTGTCGCTGGTCACAGCCGACAATCGACTTCGCTCTACAATTATGCCGGTAAACAAGCGCTATAACATCCATGAGCTCAAGGATGCCCTTTTGGACTATCAAAGGACGACCGGTAAGCGAGTTACTATCGAATATTGCCTATTGGGGGGTGTTAACACTGATGAGGTGAACGCCTATAAGCTTGCCCATTGGATCGATGGCCTTGATGCCTTAGTTAACTTGATTCCCTGGAACCCAGCAGAAGGGTTGCCGTACATCCCACCCACCGAGAGTGAAATAAGTCGTTTCACCGGACTCTTGGATCGATTGGGTATCAACCATACTCGCCGCATCAGCCGAGGTCAGGCTATAGATGGAGCCTGCGGACAGTTAGCAGTTCCCCTGAATAAGGGCCTAGAGTGGCACTTGCTTGCCGACGATGAGGATGATGCCTAAAAATGCCCCCTGAAGAGATCTTCAGGGGTGCATTCTTATTAGCTGAGTTTCAAATGTTACTCCAAGACTGCTCGGATGCGTCGCACTCCAGCTGAAGAGGACTGCTCCTTTACAATCTTAAAGTGACCTAATAGACCAGTATGTTCTACGTGTGGGCCACCACAGACCTCCTTACTGAAGGAGCCAGCGGAGTAGACCTTCACCTCTTCGTCATAGCGACCATCAAAGAGCGCAATTGCGCCACTCTCCCGAGCTTCCTCAAGAGTCATTGTCTGGAAGGTGATGGGAAGATCTGCTTTGATCTGCTCGTTTACCAAATCTTCAACGGCCTTGATCTCCTCCTTGGTCATAGCCTGAGGATGGGTGAAGTCAAAGCGTAGTCGGTCGACAGTGATGTTCGACCCCTTCTGTCCAACATGGTCGCCGAGGACTGTGCGCAGGGCCTGGTGTAAGAGGTGGGTTGCAGTATGCAGCGCAGTTGTTCTCTCACTGTGGTCGGCAAGGCCTCCCTTGAACTGTTGGTTAGCACCACTACGGCTCAGCTCCTGATGCTTCTCAAAGGCTTTCTTGAACCCCTCTTCATCGACGGTGAAGCCATGCTCACTACCGAGCTCGACCGTCAACTCCAATGGATAGCCGTAGGTATCGTAGAGCCTGAATGCAGTACGTCCGCTGATTACCCGGTCCTTTCCCTTAAGGAGGTTGGGCAGCATCTTCTCAAACTCTCGCTCTCCCTTTGCCAGAGTATCGCTGAACTTCGCCTCTTCAGCGGCGAGCTCTTTGAGGACGAACTCTTGGTTGTGGACGAGCTCAGGGTAGGCTTGGCCATACAAATCGATGATGATCGGAGCTAGCTTAGAGAGGAAGGAGCCCTCGATACCGATCTTGTGTGCGTGCCGAACTGCTCGTCTGATCAAGCGCCGAAGGATATAGCCCTGTCCAACGTTGGAGGGGGCCACTCCCCGTTGGTCGCCAAGAATAAAGACACTGGTACGTACGTGATCAGCGAGGATGCGGATCGAGATATCTATCCCTTCGTCATTACCGTAGGTCTTTTGAGAAAGACTCTCGATCTTGGCAATGATTGGAGCGAAGACCTCTGTATCGTAGACTGACTGCTTGCCCTGTAGGACTGCAACAGTGCGCTCGATACCCATGCCGGTGTCAACACACTTGCGATCCATCTCTTCATAGGTGCCATCACTGTTCTTCTTATAGCCCATGAAGACGTCATTCCAAATCTCAAAGTACTTACCGCATCCACAGCCAGGGCGACACTCCTCGGAACAGGCAGGCCGGCCGGTGTCGATGAACATCTCAGTGTCAGGACCACAGGGGCCAGTCTCACCGGCAGGTCCCCACCAGTTATCCTCTCGACCGAGGAAGTAGATCCGCTCTTCGGGAATCCCCAAACTCCGCCACACATCGGCAGCCACATCATCACGGGGCACTTCATCATCACCTGCAAAAACGGTAACCGAAAGTTCGTTGACATCAAGGCCAAGGACTTCGGTGAGGAACTCGTAGCTGTACTCGATGGCATCTTTCTTGAAGTAATCTCCCAAGGACCAGTTGCCCAGCATCTCAAAGAAGGTCAGGTGATGGGGATCTCCTACCGCCTCGATGTCGCCGGTTCGGATACACTTCTGATAGTTTACCAGCCGCTTGCCAGCAGGATGATCTGCGCCAAGGATATAGGGCACCAGGGGGTGCATTCCTGCGGTGGTGAAGAGAACCGTCGGATCGTTTTCTGGGATCAAGGAAGCCCCACTGATCTGCTTGTGGTTCTTTGAGACGAAAAAGTCAATGAATTTTTGCCGTAATTCGTTGGCGGTAAGCTGTTTTTCCATAGTATGAGATAGTAGTCTTACACCTTGATCGATGTCAAGGTGAGCCGGTTGCCACAGTGAAAAGGTCCAGCTGTCCACTGGGTTTTTTCTTCACTTTTTTCACCGGTTTTGTATTGGTAACCCTCCGCGTTATGCGTCCCAAATCCTGGGTTCGTTTGACGACGGTGGCTAAGTCATGGGCAACGAGACGCTGGGGCCACAAGAGCGCAGAGTTATCAAGGCTGAGTTGATACAGAAGCACAGGCTTTCCGCGCTCAAGGGCATCGGTTGCCTGACTTACAGCCGTCCCTCCATCGCGATCCTCGATTACCAACATCGCAGAGCTGAGTGCTGCCATGAGGCGGTTACGTAAGAAAAGGTGGATTTTTTGTGTTTTGGAAGCGGGGCCAAAGCGACTGACCAACAATCCTCGTTTACCGATCTCCTCTTGCAAATCAGCATGCTGAAGCGGATAGGCTCGCTCCAAAGAGGTAGAGAGGACTGCCATAGTTGGCCGATCGGAGAGCAAGGCACTTTGGTGGGCTGCAGCCTCGATACCCAAGCCAAGGCCTCCCACTACGGTAAAGCCAGCATTTCCGAGTGCTTTGGCACTACGATGAGCTAGCTGACGCCCTGCTAGAGATGGACTTCGAGTTCCCACGATTGAGACAAGCGGTTCCTCAAGCAACTGTAAATTGCCTTTGGTATAGAGGAAACGAGGTTTGTAGGGATTGTCATTCAGGGTAGAAGGCCATTGAGGGCTGGTTTCATCAAGAATACAGACAGACTCGTCCATCTCCTCAAAGAAAGGTCGTGCTACAAGATACGCATCACCAACTACTGACGTATCGAGGCCAAGTTGCTCTGCGTAGAAAGCAGTATGAAGCAATAATGGTTGGTCTACGATGCCTTCCTGACAGGCTGCCTCATAGACTGTATCGGCTTTCTCTTCTTTGGTGACAGCGAGCAGGGTCTCCCAATTCAGTGCCCGATGTAGCAATTCGTCCATCAAGTCCCCCACTCGACTCTACCACAGAGAGCAGAAATGACGCAAGGAAAGCGGCAAAGTGAAGGGGCTGATCATCTCAGCCCCTCGGTCGTGCATCATTGACTCTTATGCCAACAGTGCTGCAGCGATCTCCTTGGTGGAGTTCAAGTGCTCCTCGGTTGGGTTCCAGTTGACCTTCACCTCAGGCTCAACTACGTCAAAGCCGGCCTTCTTCAGCAGTTCCTTCAACTCAGCATTGCCTTCACCGCTCCATCCGTAGCACCCAAAGACTGCTCCCTTCTTCTTTTTGAACTGAAGCTCATAGAGGAAGTGCATCCACCCCGCAACTGAGGAGAGGATTGAGCGTCCCACCGTCGGCGATCCAACGGCGATTGCCTTACTCTTGAAGACCTGGGTCATGATATCGTTCTTGTCAGTCATTGAGACATTGAAGACCTTGACCACAGTATCGGGACTCTGGGCCTGAACTTCAGTGGCAAGCGCGTGAGCCAGGGCTTTGGTACCATCCCACATCGTGTCGTAGACGATGGTGATTTGATCCTCTTGGTAGTCATCGGCCCACTGGGCATACTTTTCGACGATCTGCAGAGGATTATCCCGCCAGATAACGCCGTGGCTGGTTGCGATGATATCAATTGGCAGGTTCAGGCCAACAATCTCGTTGATCTTTGCCTTCACCAGTGGGGAGAAGGGGGCAAGGATGTTGGCGTAGTACTTGATAGCCTCTTCGTAGAGGGTGCACTGGTCTGCCTTGTCGTTGAAGAGTTCCTTCACTCCGTAGTGTTGGCCAAAGGCATCATTGGAGAAGAGGATATTATCGCCGGTCATGTAGGTAGCCATGCTGTCCGGCCAGTGCAGCATGCGCATCTCAACGAAGACCAGGCTCTTGCCATTACCGATATCAACCGAATCACCGGTCTTCACAACTTTGAAGTTCCACTCGGGGTGATGGTACTGGCCAACCAACGACTTCACACAGTTGGCGGTACAATAAATTGGCGTATTGGGAATCTTCTCCATCAACAGAGGGAGTGCACCACTGTGGTCCACCTCTCCATGATTAGCAACGATGAAGTCGATTTTGTTCAGATCGATTTCTTTCTCGAGATTGTCAACGAACTCCTTGGCATGGGGAAGCCAGACGGTATCGATGAGGACCGTCTTCTCCTCTTCGATCAAATATGCATTCTGGCTTGAGCTGTTGTTGACCGAGTAATCATCGCCGTGGAATTTCTTCAACTCCCAGTCAATTTTCCCTACCCAGGATACATTATTCTTCACTAATCGTCTCATGTTGTTCGCTCCTCATTTTACGATGGATTCTACCGTTCCCATCGCTTTAGTTTTTGCTTTACAAGGCGTATCGCTAGCTCCATCCTACGGTGCCATATGTTTCCTTGCAAGGTTTTTTTAAAAATTCCTACTTTTGTTGTAGTTAATCGTCCTCATACAGTTCATTGATGAGAATCCATGCATCCCCATCGCCGACTCTCAGTCCACAGAGCAGGCGGTATTGATGGAGCAACACTTCTAAGTGTTTTTTCTTCACCTCATCCGCTCCACTGAGGCCAACAACTGCTGTCAGTTCTTCACTCTTTGGATCCAGGGCTACAACTCGCTCAAATTCAGCGAGCATATCTGCTCGTCTGAGAGAGAGAAAATTGGGTACCGAAAGGATCAAGGTGGGCATAAATTGCCGTCTTTCAAGGTTCTCGATTGCCAAGCGAACCTGTTCATCGCTCGCATCAGCTTCGAGTGCTTCGTACAGTTTTCTCAATTCTTGCATATCAGCTCCTGTGTACAAGCAGGATATAGCAAATTTGCCGTTAACGCAAAAATAATTATCTCACGATATATCCAGATGACTCTTTGTCAATCAAGCCATGGGACCGTAGCTCAATGGCAGCCTCACTCACCTGGTTCTTGGTAAGACGCAATTCCTCTGCGATCTCCGTGCCGGTTTTTTGCCCCTTCTCCTTGAGCAACGCCAAGACTTTCAGCGCTTGTGCACTGAGCTGTGACACGTGATAGGCAGAGTGTTCACCGGTCATATCGGGTGTTTGATTATGTAAAATTTTCAACGCTTCTTTACTAAATGGAAAACTTGCAAGAACAAAGTTTTCAGAGATCTCAAAGATGTTTTTAGGATAGACCCTAAGAATTTTCTGCATACCAGAGCCCAGTCGCTCACTGAGATCCATATCAGCAAAAATTCGCATCAATTCCCTGCTTCGGGGCAGCGAGCGCCCCTTGAAGAACTCCTCTTCGCTCAAACCAAGGGGAAGGCCACCACAGGAGAGCACATCAATGCGGTTATCGTAAATCTCGAAGGCCGGGGATGTCCTCAGGTAGTCATTGTGCACCAGTGCATTGAGCACCGCTTCTCTGAGGGCATGTTTGTCCACAAGATGAATCTCTTTGCGCTCGGGCTCCCCGCCCACTCTGACAATCGTAGCATTGACCATCTCCAGTTTTCCTAGCACCAACCGCACAACTTCAAGAAGGCACGTATATCCATACTCGTTACGCTCGACGATATCGATCTTATCAGAACCACGAAAACGAGCCACTTTAACAGAGATATTGTTCGTATCGGCCATCAAGAAGGCGATGTAGTTGAATTGTCCGCCCGGGGTATACAAATCCAAATTCTTTAAGAAAAACTCACTGCTTGCATCAAAGCCTTTCTCTGCATAATGAATTCGTAATCGGGTAAACGTGAGATTTTGATGTGGCGATGGCACGTTGGCAAGCGAATTGCGAACGCGTCTAGCGTACAGACTGTCGATCATCTCTTGGCTCATTGCGGTGGTTTGTGAGCCAACTCTCAGGTAGCAACCCCTTGGGGACAGACCATGTTCTTTCAAATAAAAAGGCTTCTCAGGGCCTTGCGCAACAGTAATTTTAATATAGCCTTTTCTGTTTTCGCTCATGGTCTCCACATTGAACAGTCCCAAAGAAGAGGGGCAGATATTGTTCTTGATCCGATCGATAACTGCTAGGGCTTGTTTGCCAACATTGTTGAATCCCACAACAGTACCCGTATCGTCTAGGCCAAGATACAGTACGCCGCCCAAGGTGTTCAAAAAAGCAACGATCTCTTTCTCAAAGTCGTCAGTCACAGAACGCTTGAATTCTAAAATCTCACTTTCTACCATCTTCTCTTCCCTCTTGTCCGCAAGCAGTATACCACGGCCAATCTTGACTCACTATTCCCCAAATGGGGGATAGCAACACACAGTCTTTAGACATAGAATGGAGAGTTTGCTGCAATATAGCACAGCAAGTAATAGCCAAAAAGAAGCTCCCCATCCGAACGGACAAGGAGCTTTTTGTGCCGCCTCCCAGAATTGAACTGGGGACCTAATGATTTTCAGTCATTCGCTCTACCAACTGAGCTAAAGCGGCGTAACGACCTCTTGTATACCCTGTTTCAATTGGCCTTGTCAACTGTTTTCGTAAAATTGATGGTGCAGGCCAATCTTGAGCAAGCCGTTGAGTATCTGTTACAGTCTAGCGATGATGGATGATCGGGAAAACCTACTCTTAGAAGTTGATAACCTCAGCTACCATATAGACAAAAAAAAGCCGCTACTCGATCGAGTATCCCTTGCTGTGCCCCAAGGATCTTTGACTTTGTTAACCGGCCCCAATGGGTCAGGTAAGAGCGTCCTGGTGCGGATCATCAAGGGTCTTGAACGACAAACAGAGGGCACCATCACCCTTGCAGGCAAAAACTTATCCAGTAAGCGCAAAGCACGGATGCATACTATCGGGCTGGTCTTCCAAGATGCAGAGACACAGGTCGTTGGACAGACTGTGGAGAAAGATATTCGCTTTGGCATGGAAAATCTAGGCCTTGACGAGCAGACACAGAAAGAGCGGCTCAAAGAGGTGGCCGATCTTTTGGATCTTGATCGATACCTAGGACGCCGACCCAAGACGCTCAGCGGTGGAGAGAAGCGCCGCCTGGCCATCGCAGGAGTCCTTGTCATGCGCCCTAACCTCTTGATTCTTGATGAGCCGTTTGCAAACCTTGATTGGCGGTCGACCGTCAGCGTCCTGGAGACGTTGGTGCGCCTACGCGCTGAAGGCCACACTATTCTCTTGGTGAGCCATGAGGTAGAGAAGGTCCTCGCCCACGTTGACTCGGTCTTCATCCTCGACGAAGGGCGTATCGTCCTCTCAGGAAGCAAGGAAGTCGTTCATCCGCACCTGCGCTCACACGGTGTGTATGTGCCAGATCATGTGCCAATCGAGGAGCTCTCATGGCTGAAGCATTGATCTTTCACTATCGTCACCAAGAGCGCCTGCTCAATCGAGCAAACCCGCTGATCAAATTCCTCAGTGTAATTGCCATTTGTGTCACCCTCTTCTCTCTCACGCTCAAAGGCCTCCTTTTGCTAGTGACCAGCCTCTCTTTTGTCATGGCCCTACAGCGCCTTCCTATCCTTCGCTACCGACGTGAGCTACGCTACTTTGCCATTATCCTCATCTTGATCTTGGTCACCGAGTATCTCGCCCTTAGAAGTATTTCTCTCTCATTGGTTGCAGCTCTGCGATTTTTGGCCATCATCCAATGCGGACTGCTTCTCACCGATTGCACTGCAGCGGACGATTTAGCCAGGTCAATCGGGTCGACCCTCAATCGGATTCCTAAGCTTGATGGCTGGGCTGTAGCCAGCACTGTCGAGTTGACCCTCTCACTACTGCCCATGGTCTTTGACGCCTCCTTGGAGGTCGTTACTGCCCGTAAAGCGCGCTTAGAGCGCCGTCACAACCCTATCAAAGCTATCTTTGATACGGCAACTTCGATCTTCTCCTTAATCCTCGACAAAGCTGAAGATCTCTCTCTCGCCCTTGAAGGCAGACACTATGATCCAAGCCAGGCTCGCAAACGCCTCCCCTATACCCTAGTTGACCTCATACTGAT
>JBAZCM010000020.1:0-22555 GCA_041654935.1 Sphaerochaeta sp.
CTCCCTCTCTGCCTCTCGCTTCATGGCAAGGGTGTCGTTCCGATTCACACGGTTCTTCAGGATATCCTTTTCCGCTCGCTTATTGGCGATCATGCCTTTTACCCCGCCAACAACAGCCCCCACACCAGCCCCAATAGCCATGCCCGCAGGGCCGAATAGCGCTCCTGCGGATGCCCCCTGTGCAGCAGCATCCAGCGCGGTGGCGCCAGCAGAGCGAAATTTTTCGGAGCTATCCAGCGGATCAATGCGGCTGCCCACATCGTAGTCCGCATCGCTGGTCAGCATATTAACTCCCTGCCCAGCAGCGCTGGCCACCTTGCCCAGCATATCATTTCGCTTGATGCTGAGCTCAGATTTCTGGATTTCGCCCCATGCCTCATCCGTTCTACCAGCGATCATCAGCTTGTCAATCCTGTCCCTCTCCTTGGGGGACAGGTTGATATAGCCCTTACTACTTTTCCAATCCTGCATATCCATGATTATGTATTTTAGATGTTATTACGTACTACTGAGGATAATGAAAGAACGGTGAAACGCTCATCTGATGACAATCTAACCTGCATCACCATGTAGTCCCGCATTCTCTCCCATAGGGGACGATTCGGCATGATTACCTGCGGAACGCTCATATGGATCTTTGGCCCATGGATTAGCACGTTGTAGCCATTGATCAAATTCTCCTCGCTGACCTTCTCTCCCACCTGAAAACGGATGACCTTGGGCAGTAACCCCATGTCCGAATCCAGCTGCACCGTATCAAATGTTTTCATCTGCTGGCTCTCCGCACCTAGCACCATGGATAAAGAGCTCTCATCATAAACCCGATGGGTAGGGTTAGCACCGCCCTCGTAGAATACCTTGGTCTCAGGTGATGCTAGGTATTGTGTGCTTGCTATGGCTAGCAACTCCCCAAAGTTAATAATTTTTGGGCTGGGAACCATTGAGGATGACAATTTTATTAGGCCATTCATCACATCGTTTGTGATTGAATAGGTGAACAGGTTAACGCCCTGTTGCATATACAAACAACTTTCATCATGCACCATGCCAACACCCAGCTTTAGGGGGTTAGTAAAAATGTTAAGCATCGTTTGGACACCCTTCTCCTTGCTAATATTCCTAAGCCCATTCATCGAGAGGGAGTAGATGGAGCTATCCTTCTGATTGAAGAGGTATACCACCCGATTCGCCATGGCGCTTAACGCCTTCTTCTTGAGGCCTATTGTTCTTGACAACAATTCGTAGCGAGGGAATGCATCACCGTAGGCCATGACGATCTCCTCGCCCGTTAGGGCTTGAAATGCCGTTTTCTGCTCGTAGGGAAGGTAGCCCACGCTGTTCTCCTGAAGCACGTAGAGCTTATCGTTGTCAAAGTGTAACCCCTTTATCACCCCTCCCATCCGATCACAGATCCTGTACTGCGAGGGGAAAAAGGTTCTGAAGGTGTCTGTCACCTCCTGCAGCGTACCCTTATTCGTCCAGAAGACTACATTCTCATACCTACCGCTAATGTCAAATCCGCTAGGGGTAGGCATAACCTCCCGAAGGTCAGATTTGTTCAGGTAGGATGGTGGCAACAACGTGTTCTCGAGAAGGCCCAGATCCGTTCCGTTGTAAGTGATTTTCCCAATACCATTGGGATTGTCTGCTATCCCATCGCCCGTGATGGATGGATAGCTGATTCGATTCCTTGCGTGCCGGTTTCCGTTGCGCATATGAATGTTATAGGTGGTCAACGTGGGAATGTAAACCGCGTGCGTATGAGCAGTTTTCACCGTGCTTTTCCCCTTAGCACCATGCATAGAAGCCCGCATGAAATCCCATACGGATGGGATGTACTGCCCCCCGTAAACGTATATATCCGTTACGTATTTCTGGAGGGATGACGACCATATCCCATCGAAAAAACTCTTGGGCGTATCTTGGTAGTGACCGCAATACTCGTACACGCTATTCTCCAGGTCGGCATCGCTATCACCCTGAAACCCGTACGTGTTGTTCTCTACGCGAACAGCCCACACGTAGAAAAGATTATCCGCTGGTTGGCTGTTAAGGTTATTGTAGAATGTTGATCCGCTTGCCAGCTTGATGAGGTACGATTTCTTTGGCCCTATGGAGTTTAACGGGAACACCTTATTCCCAACATCACCCAAGGAATCAATATTTATCGTTTCTGTCTCCGGGAAGTAGGGCAGCTCGTGGACCTGCTCTATCGTTCCGGAATAGCTTCCGAGGGAGAGAGCAGTATTTCTGTAGTAAAACTTGCTGATGAGCTGATTTTTGTTCTTAGGGTTTTCCCAGTAGATTGGGTAATCTCTGTACCCATTGATGACAAGCCCTGAAGCCACCAATTTTTGCCCGACCTCCGGAACAAAATCCTTGTATAGGCAGTCAGGAGAATGGTAGATTAGCCATCCATCCTCGAGCACCGCGTAGCCCTGACCTGAGACCAACAGCTCATTGACAATCTCTCCTGGTCTTGACCTTGCCCTTACGGCAATACCTTCGGAGAGAATCCTTCTTTGATTGGGGTAGGCTTGCACGATCGAGAATCCAGATATCTTTGGTCTGCCTAACACCTTGTCATAGAAATCATCCATGATGACATTCTTGATGACAACGTTGTTTATATCTGAGGAAAGGCGCATATTGCCATTGGCCAACTTCTCTGTTCTGAAATGCCCATTCGTTAGATGCGTATGATTATTGAATCTATCTATTAAGGTTGACCAGATCGAGCCAGGCGTATTGCCTACAGCTTCGTCGTTGAGATCACCCAAAAAAATGGGGCGAGTGAGCTTCCCCGAAAGGTCAAATGGAAGAAGGGCGAATCGCACATGCTCACCCCTTCGGTAAACCCTGAAGTTATGATCAATGATCGGGCTCAAGTAATTGGCGTACGTTCCATCGGTAGTAACCTTCTTGAAGTATACAGCGCTAGTAGGTACTCTTTTTAGGTACGCCTTCTTGTTTACAGTTCTTTTGGTAACGCTGTAGCCCTGGATGCTGGTGTCTAGATATAGCCCTGGATGGGTAAGAACCCTTTTCACCTCAGCCATATCCGCCATATCCTGATCGATGTACACTTCGTGACCCTGTAGCTCCACAGCGATCTTGCTCACATTGCCATGCGAGGAAAAGGCGTTTAGAAACTTGATGTTATCAAAGTGGTCACCATTCTCGAATACCTCCACGTCGACATCTCCAATCACGGCGAGCTCCCCATTGGTGGTCATATCCCCACAGCGAATGATGTTCAGGGTGGACGATAGCACTTCCGCCTGATCAACATCCCCATAGCTGTTATTGCTAGAGTGCACAACTGAGCTCTTGATAAGCCCGTCATAGAATATTTTGCCAGTATCCAGGGTGTACTCATCCAGCGCGATGAAGGAGGCGACCTTCATCTTCCACCCGTCACGCACCGGGTAGCTACTGTAGTTCGATATCCTAAGCGTAATTGCCACGTTTGACTTCTCCGACAGCGATCCCCCCTCGATCTGCTGGTAGGCCGCTGGGTTGTAGCTTGAGGGGAGCCTATTGGGGATCACCACTGATCTGGGCAGCATGAACCAGTCCGTGGAAAGGCCTGAATCCTTGTAGCCCTTGATGGCGTAGTAGTAGGTGCCACAAGCCAAGCTGCCCGTTCTAGCAATCGAGCCTAACTCTAGGATGAGCACGCCTCCCTTCGGCGAGAACGATAGCTCATTCATCGGTACGCTTTGGCTACTCGGATTCAAGAAGTCTATTACAATCGGAGCGTTAACCGTATCTGTCAGGTAGATGAAAATTTTGCTTCCGGTGAAGCTCTTGCGAATAAACCCGTTGATGGTGGTTCCAGAGTTCCAGTTGAAGTCTGCGTTGGATCTCCGCCACGTTCTGTCCACTTCGCCCTTAGACCTGCTGTATCGTAGAATGCATACATCTGTGGCACTCCCTGAACGTGCCGTTCCAATCAGGTAGGTATCCTCCTCAAAAACGATATCATGAATATACGCAAAGTTTGATATGTCAAAGCGAGTAAAATCATCGATGGTTCGCCATGTCCCCATGGAGTCCTTGAAGGTGAATCGTCCGTTGATGGATTCCCTCGCGAAGGATGGATCATGCTTGCTTACGTGAACATCCGTCAAAACGCCCTTACTGGGTGTACTCGTGGTAATCATCTGGTCTCCAAATTAGGTTGTGATTATTCTTCATCTCGCTTTCTACAAGGCGCATCTCTGCCCTGGCGTTCACAATGTAGGTTTCATACTCCTTCTTCAGCGCGCTCTCCTGATCCCTCAGGATGTAGTAGGCCTGATCAGAGGTCATCGCCGCCTTGAATTTTTTCTGCTTCACCTTGCGCCACAGGATGTAGCTGGTAATCGCCGGAAGGAATATGTCTAGGGTTTCAGGCTCACCGAACTCATCATGGAGCATGCTGTCGTAAACCATGGTCACGATATGCTCTGTACGCGTGAGCACCAGATTATCCCCCTGATCCGAAAAGGCTACGGAGCTAACCCTATCAAGTAGCTCCCTATAGTGCATGAAGGGGTAAACCCTGTCCTCCGACAGGTTGAGCGGATTGCCAGGGATGACCTTGTAGGTCTTGATGTGCGTTTCTGGCAGCTTGACCACTTGGTCACTAGCCCTTAGCGCTGATACCGATCGGGTCATCGGCGCATTGATGTGCTTTATGATGTAGGAGGCCTGCCTGAACAGGAAGTAACGGCTACTCTCGAACTCAGTCGGATCCATGCCCATCACATCTATCAGCGCGGCCTCAAGCTTTACCCTTTTCATTATAGCTCCTCCGGTTTTACGTACATATTATACTCAAATTCTGGTTCCTGAGAGATGAACTCCCTTATCCTTTGCAGGGTGCTTCTAGATGGCTTGAACTTGAAGTAGCCCTTGTACTCCTCCTTAAACGTCATCCCCATGGTGTATAGCGTCTGCATGCTGTAGTCGCTGAATACCCAGTTCGCCCGCTCTGAGGCCGGCACATCCTCCGATTTTTTCTTCTGGATGCCGATGGCCAGGTAGTTCGCCCTAAACCTTTTCTCCCTGAGCGATTCCTCCATCAAGTGCCTGAGCCGTCTGGCGAGGATATTCCTCGCTTTGGCTGGAGATACGATGATGCCATGATCCTTGAAAAGCATCCTCGAAAGGTAAACCTCAGCGGGCTCTAAGGAGCTATCAATTTGTCTCGTCGTTACCATCCTGCATCTTGTCTATGATCTGGTTTCTTTGCTGCCCAAAATCCTTCTCGATGATGTCCAGCGTCGTGTAGTACTCCACCTCAGGAGAGATGGGGTATGGGTCAAGCCATCCGAATGGCCTGAGCTCATCAGCAGCATGCAGAACCTCCCCGCTATTTGGATCCAGCACCTCCCTCTTGATCATCCACTCGAAGGGGTTGGCCGGTATCACATCCAGCTGCAAACCCCTATGCGGGTAGATGTAGACCGCATCTGTTGTCACGATATGGCAGGGGTACCGATGAAGCATGCTGCGATCTGACCTGTAGATGCTGAAGAACATATCGAAGTGCTCTAGGTGCGTGTAGCTGGCGTTGCGTAGCCCATTGTAAGCCTTCACGGCAGGCCTTCCTCCAAAGCTGATCACCCTGTTCAATGGGTACTTGGAGATGGCCACGCTACCGTTCATAACGTTTGGATCGTCACCCGTGTTCACATTCACCGTTTGGACCAGGCCCAGCCTGAGGTACCATGATAAATCTATCAGTCGCCGCTTGCTGTACAAGTCCTGCATCCAGAAGTTAGCGTAAACAGGGATTCGCTGCATGAGCGCCCTGTCATTCACATCATCGGTTTTCACGTTAAGCTTCTTGAGGATGTGGCGAATGCTGTAAACTATGTCTTCCGCTGTTCTTTTCATCGCTTCCTGATTTCTGTGGCAATCTCGATTCGAACCTCTGACTTCTCATTCTTGCTGTAGCTGATGTACTCCTCCTGCTCTCCCCATAGCCATATGCAGTTCGGGAAAAGCTTCCTGGGAGTACCATCCTTCCTTGGCTTCGCCGAAACGACCCTTAGCACGTTGATCGAGTCCCTATACTGGTAATCCATGCTGAAGTAGTCTTTCTTCGGGAAGTACGATATATTCGCATCCAAAAATTTAGACCGGTACTCCCCGGTAACCACATCGTCGGTTTTGGTCTCCACCTCCACGATGATGGTGTCCACCACTACGACAGAGGTAGCAATGATCCCCCGTAGCCTTTTGACATCCAACTTCAGATTATCAACCTCCTCCTTGAAAGCGTATATACGTTTTTCGTAATTATTTACGATCTCATCACGCTCCCGCCTGAAGGTTTCCCTAAGCTCCTGCGTCGTGATCTCCAGGGTGGATACCTGATTAACGAGCAACCCCCTCTCATCCTGCCATGAGCGGGTGCGCTCCTTGAGATTGGAATGGATCCTGATCCTTTCGGCCTTCTCGGCCTGATATCTTCTCACGCTGAGACCCAATGCCCCAACGAGAAGAACAATGGCTATGGCCATGTATAGCGCTAGCTTATTCATCATCCAAATCGTATTTGCCTGTCATTCTGTGGTAGTAATCCAGCTTAATTTTTTTTGCGATGTCCTCGAACTCCCGGGCCAGCTGATCAATCTTTTGCTCCCCGTAAACACAGTCCATCACGAGCTTGTTAATCTCAGCAAGCCACTTGGCGGAAAGGAATTTGCTCAGTTTCTTGCCCTGGTACATGAAGAGGTCAAGGTCGATCTTGATGTCATCAAACGTATTGCCGGAGTACATCCTGATCCTAGCCTCCGTGAGTTCCCGGTTATGGATACCGTTGAGATCGATCAACCGCTTTGTCCTGTCCAGAATAACCTTCAGGCCATTGTCGATTAGCAGCTTGATCAGGACCCGTATCTGATCCGGTGGAGCCTCCCGAATGAAGCGCTCCGTTAGGCTCTTGATGTAGTGATCCCAGTTCTCATTGAGCTTGCTCTGATTCTCTATGAAGCGATAGATCGCATTGAACTTCCTGTTCTCCATGTAGGTCTTGTAAATCCTATAGCCGAAGTAAAGGATGTTGAAGGCCAGCATGAAGATCAGCAGGTAGACGAAGTGTTTCCCGTCCAAATTCTCAAATTTAAGCTTCTCCATCTCCGGGAGAGCCTGTAGCACAATGTGATGCATATCCAAAAAGTTTTTGAGCTAATGGTAAAAAGGGGTACACGCATGAATGCGGGATACCCCTTCTACCGATCAACAGATTATAGTGTAAGATTAACGCTGCTTAGGTCAAAGCCAGTATGGCTGTTTTGAACGCATCAACAGGAGTACCAGGAACGGTTTCCTTGGCAAAGATGATGTGCTCCACCATGATGTCAGCGTTCCGCCCATCGATTGCATCAGGAATACCACCACCCATACAGCGTATGACGTACTGCGTGTAGCGATTACCTGATACAGGCGCCTCGGTGTACTGATTTTGCCACTGCCCAGCAGTCATGTTCTGACGGGTAAGGTCAAACTCTGGGGTGTGAGCAAGCATATCTGTGCCAATGCCATTTGAATAGGCATGAGCCTGCAGAAGGACTGGCTGCGTAGAGAATCCGCCTGTAAAGATGATGGGTGCACCACCTCGTCCCAAGCGCTCCTTCGTGGGGAAGTACCCCTCCTCATCGTAAACAACAAGGGATGTGCTCGCCGTGTAGGCAGAGGATGTCTTTGATACGGCCGTTCCTGCAGCGGATACCAAGGCGAATGTATCGGTTGCTCCGCTAGGCCTTTCGCCTGAAATGTCGATCAGCTCCAGCACCAGATCAGTGGTGTCAGCTCCAGCATCCACATCCTTGGTCACCATGGCCACGTAGGTGCCCCCAACGAGATAGAGCAGCGTGCCCTTCTTGATGGTCCTCTTACCAGTACTCTTGGTGGCCAACGTGTAGCCCAGCTTCGCTTTCGTGTAGTTGGGTACATAGGCATTGATCTTGGCATGCAAGGCCTCATAGACATCCTTGCGATCAGTGGCGGCGGTGCCAGAGAGCTCCCCGGATGATGTCCTAAATATCCTTAGATCATGGTTTGCCCCATCGAAGCGATCGCGTGGGAACTGCATGCTCACGCTGTAGGAAGTTTTCTCCTTGATGGTTTCACCCGGCCCTGCTATGAGGACGATCTGCTGCTGCTCAGGCTGAGAAGCTTTCCATGCGATGTCACGGATGCTACCCTTGCGGATAGGCCCCGCTACAATTGCGCCAGCTCCATTGATAATGGTGTGCATGCCGGCAATGCTGTCCGAGACAACATTATCGGCTGTCACGACGTCGTTGATTAGGCCACGTCTTGCCTTAGTTTCTGGTTGCATAATCTAATGGTTTTAATTGTTTTTATTTGGTTTATTCACGCTATAAATATAGCTTTTTTTACGTTGTCTGAGTCGCCTTGTTGAAATTTTCTACCGTTACCAGCAATATTTTTGCTGCCCGGCTACAGATCTCTCGCACGAGGCTATCCGGCATGTCGGAGTTCACCGTGCCCTTCACGATCACCGTGCTTGATGGAGCCACACCTGCTGGCACACTAAATTCATCACCGTAAGACAGCTCCTCGTTGAAACCGCTACCCGTGATCACAGCTTGCTCCTGACCCAGGATTACAATTTCACCCTGAGCTGCCTGAGTAATTGGCACCTCCTTGCCGTACTTCACGCGCACAGGTTTTGACAGGTAGTAGAACTCCACCTCCGTGATGACTCCCCTATCCCCCGTAAGGAAACGGTAGCCATCATTGGCCTCGAAGTGGTAGGTTCTCGGCGGCATGTCTATGGAAGGACGAGAGTACGGATCCTGCATCACCGTGGCAACCTGTTCGTAGGTAATTTCGAATGGATCAGCCGTCACCCCGCTAACCTTGATTCTTATCAGCGCGAGGTAATTGTAATCGGCTGGGAAGTAATCCGAGAGTAGCGTTTTGGTAGACGGATCGTACTTGAGGAATACCTTACTTCTATGCACGGTGAATGCTGTATCTGCTATGGTGATGGCCATCTCGTTCACCGGTTCGAACTCCAAATCGGTTACGATGTCACCCGTCATGGCATCCACTGGAGCACCTATCGATTTGAGATTATTCTCCTCTTCCACAGTAAGTGATCCCAAAGCTGAGATGTAGTAGTAGTACTTCTTCTCAAATAGTATGGGTGTCGTCCCATTGCTAACGATCGGATCCTCCCATACCCTAGTGGAGGTGCTAAGCACCTTGACCAGCGGCCTTAGTTCATCCCTTAGAATGCGGTTCCGCTGGAATCCGCGCTGAGTATCCTGAGGAGACTCAGGCTTGAACCGCTCGAACATGATCAGGTCGATGGCATCGTTGATGGCCTCGTCAATCTGATCCACACGGAATCGAGGGGAGTTGGTTTGGTCCAGAAGGTACTTAACCTTCTTGTGGAGCTGCACTGTATTTGTTCGCATGATTTTTATAGTTTTTATCGGTTACCACGGAGGGTGTTACTCCCAATCATCTTTTGGATTTTCGCTGACAGCAGCATCTGGAGCGATACCTGAATCCTCAGGCTTGGCTCGATCTTCCGCTGGAGGATCAACCGCTTTGATCTTATCGACCCTCGCATTGTTTTTTAGGCTGTTGGTATTACTAACAACCTTTTCGAATACGGTATCTTCCTTGCTAATTTTATCAAGCAGTGAGGTGATGATCACGTTATCCTTTGATAAGAAGGTGATCACATCAATTTCTGTCACCCCAAGGTTCAAGTTCTCAAAGATGTAACCCTGCTCCGGCACGTTCTTTATGATGCCCAGCTCCACACCGCTTCGGAATATCTCGAACATTGAGCGTGACTTGGCCTCATACTTCCTGTTGAACAAAAAGGCATCCTTGAAGGCCTCGTCGAAAAGTATCCCATTGAGGATCTCCTCGTTGTAGCTGGAAAGAACGCTTCTGGTTGGGTAGGCGTATCGGATGAAGTAAAGCTTATCCTTGAGCTGCATGCTCCTGATCCTGCCGCTGGCCTTGATGAACTCATCAGCCTTGATGCTGCTGTCAATGGCCTCCCTCGACTTGTCGAATACCCTGAAGTACGGAGAGTCCTCATTCACGCTGCCCTCCAGCTTCGGATGGAAGCAGAAGAGCAACCACTGCTCCGCCTGATCCAGCATCGTCAGGTCAATATCGAGCACCTCGCGCACCGTGAATCGCTTGAAGCGCGGATTGCCATTGTTTGAGAACCCAAGGAACTTGCCGTAGAGCAAGCCGTGAGCCTTATCGTAGAACGTGCTGAACGAGTAGCTTCGCTCCTTCATCGGATCCTCCTTGATCGGAAGAATGCTTATATTCGGGGATAGCCCCATTCGGTATCGCTTCTCCCGAAGGTACTTGATGACCTTCTCTAGGTCCACGATCTCCACCTTGGTTCCAGTCATCCTGTTCTCAAGGGTTTTCTTAGCGTTTTCCGCTGCCCATGCCCTATCTTCTAGGGTAAATAGCTCGCCTCTCATAGCTTATTTTTTAAGTGTAAAAAAAGAAGTAATGGGGTGAAAACTCACCCCATTAACAAATTGGTATTAGGAATTAGGATCCAGCTCCATGATGCCACACGAGCTGGTATCGTAAACAACGATTGCATTCTCCTTGAAGATGTGGAAGGTGTTGGCGTCAACAGGAGTATCTGGCCTGTTGGTTCCACCGGTCATACCCCATTCCCAGTGATACACCAAGTTCCTGTTGATTCCTGCGCGACCCCTTGTGAGGATCTCCACGTTCTTCTTGCCGTTCTCAATCGGACGGAAATCGAGGAATACATACTTGTTGGCCTGAATATTCAACCCCTGAGAGTTGATGAATGGGTACTTCTCAGGATCATTCCACGTGGGGTTCTCCACAAAGATCACCTGCTCACCATTTACATTCAGGGTGCGGAACTTAAAGCCCACCTTGATGTCAGCACCACCGATGTTGTCGTTCTGGTTCACCATCCACATCATACCCTGCTCCTTAGCCTCAGCACCGATGATCCTCTCCGCACGAGAGATACCCTCATCGCCCGTAACGCAGATTAGCGGGTAAGAGCCCTCCGCGTCACGACGCTTCTTGAGCCTACGCACCATGTCCACGAAGTCATCGTACTCAGGTCCCATAGGGCCCGTCATGGCATCGTTGGCACCACGAATCTGCGGCATCACACCATCACCGGCTACGATGGGCTGGTTCTCCTCGTCGTACATGGATGGAGTGCTCAACAGGTTACCGTAGGCATCCTTCATGGTGGAGTGACCATTCCACTTCTGATCCTCATCCTCCAGGAGCATGTGCAGACGGAGCTGCTTCTCTGCCTCAAAGGCAAATCCCTTCTCTCCGTTCACCTCGTACCAAACCACGTGGTTCGTGTCTGCATCACCGGAGATCGAGAACGACTTCCTCTGCTTGGTGGTGTGCTGAACGTACTTGTCGGGATAGGTGAAGTAGCCATAGCCTCTCCTAGAGCGCTCACCAACGGTGGTATGACCACCGAAGATCCTCTTCTGGCCAATGCTGTTGCCAACCCAAGTGTCCCAATCGAAGCTGTCCCCAGCGAAGCACTGGAACTGGTAACGGAAGCGATTCTCGCCAATCTTGGCAGGAACACCCATGACCCTAGCTTGCTTGCCGTTCTTAAAGTTCACGATCATCTGATGGGTGATCGTGGGCACACCATTGTCACCACGGCAGGTCAGCTGAAACCAACCGCCCTCACGGTCTGAGCCAGGGGTGGAAGTGCCCACCTGCTCAATCACCTCCATACCTCGCTGGATGCGTGGCATCGTGCGGTAGAAGAATGCGTTGTCGCTAATCATGTCGCCCTGTGGAACAGGCTTGATATGCGTTTTTACGGTGTTCTTCTGATCCTTGCCGGGAAGGAACCCGTAGCTCGCCACCTTGCTGTTGTCAGCACCAGAAACCAACAGGGTCATCAGGTAGCGCTTCTCAGCATACATGATGAGCTTGTCGATGTTCTTATCCGGATTCTTTAGGTGATTCGTTACCAAGTGGTAATCGTTGATATCACCAGGGGCTACTCCGCCCTGATATATTTTAATCTTTGACATTTTTAAAATTTTTAAAGGTTACTAATCAATATCTTTCAGGTTAGCCCACCTTTGCTTTTCGCCCTTGGACGCACCTCTCTCCCTTGACTCAGGGATGTGGTTGTGGTTCTTCTCCACGTACTTTTTTACACCCTTATTGTAGGATGCTGCTGTGCTCCTCTTGAGGAGCTTGTCCTGAAATTCCGAAACCTGCTTTCCAAATTTCGTCAACAAGTACGATTCAACCTTCGCCTTGGCGATGGCGCCGCTTAGGGTCTTGTCCATCTCTCCGCTCTCAATGTCCTTAGCGATTTTAGCTTTTACTTCCTGAGGAAGCTTCATCCCCATGAATTGGTCCATGGAGTTGATAACTGAGACCATCTGCTTCCGCTCGGCTTGTGCCTTAGCTTGCCTACGCTCAGCTTCTTTTGCTAAATAGGACTTCTTGAAATCAAGATGTTTCTTGATGGCTGACCTCTTGTACTGCTCCAGCTCCCCGTCAATGCGATCTACGGCTTGTGCCAACTCCTTTTCGGACATTGTGTCGAGTTCCTCAGCAACACGCTCATCAGCCTCCTCCTTGCTTAACCCCGCAGTGACCAGCGCTCTGCTTCTGGCCATCACGTACTTATCTTTGCTTGGCATCTGAAGAAGGCTTGACGCTAAGACCACGTCATCGTCTGCCAATAGGTCGGCGACCGATCCCCCCTCCTCTGCAAAATATTTCACTATGGCTTGATTCTCCTCCGGAACATCCCTGTAGGAAAATTTCTGCTTTGAATTTTCGATATGATCATTGACGCGGTTGAAAAAATCCTCCTCGGATAGCTCCGAGATATCCTCCTCCATGCTAAGCCCTATCCGCTTGGCCATCCTGATGTAATCCACGGTGCCGGATTCTCCAGCTGAGGGCTCATCCTCATCACCCTCTATGGATAGGGATGCGCTACTAGGATCAAAATCCTGATCCTCACCATCATCTGCACCATCATCAGCACCGTCATCAGCACCATCGTTAGCACCGTCATCAGCACCATCATCAGCACCGTCGTTAGCACCGTCATCAGCACCATCGTTAGCACCATCGTTAGCACCATCGTTAGCACCGTCATCAGCACCGTCATTAGCACCGTCATCAGCACCGTCATTAGCACCATCGTCAGCACCGTCATGGGCTGCATCATTCACAATAATATCATCATCCTCAGTTAATCCTGAGAATACATTCCCGCTCTCCGCGCCGTCTTTGCCTTGATTTTTCATCGCTAAGATTTTTTAGGTTTTTGAACTTGCTGCCCTCGGCTTTTCGCCATGGCAACTCTTTCGTTGCTAGCGGTCCTCTCGCTCGAGATGCTCTCCCGGCTAGCGTTATCAATATTCTCTATGCTGGCATCCAGATTCTTTTCGAGGATGATCTGCTCCTTCTTCTTCTCGCCCTGCAGCTCAATTTTGTCCAGCTCGTGCGATTGGAGATCCTCCCGGTTCTCCATCATCATCTCCCGATCTTTCTCCTTCATCTGAAGCTGGGTTTGCTGCGCTGCCTCCTCTGACTGCTGACGGATGTTATTGATCTCCTCCCAGGCCTTATCCAAGACCTTAAGCCCATCGGCAAGGGTATCCTGAAGATAGAACCTGGCCACATCCTTCGTGCGAAGGCTTCCGTTGTTGATGTCTGACTGAAACAGCTGCTCTATCTTTTGGCGAATCACCAGCTCCTTGCGCCCATCGTTGATGTAGGCCGTGAACTGATCCAGCGCGATTTCCCGCGTCGCCATCAAAAAGGAGAACTCATCCTCTGAGTATATGCCTCCGAACAGGTCGGGGTTGTTCTCCACGAAGTTGAGCTTGCCCTTCTCCACCATGCGGGTGAGCACCTCGTCAATGTATTCCTTTATGTAGTAGAACAGGTCATAAGTGACCGTTCTGGAGGTTTCTAAGTTGTTGTTTGAAGTGGTGGCGGTCGTGGTAGCCATCTCCATGCCCACTCGTCCTCGTGATATGCCAGTTATCCTATCCACGGCATTCTCGATGTCCATCTTCAACCTGATGAGGACATCGATCACCCTGGCCTTGTCCCCGATCATCACGCCGTTCATGGCGCTATCATTGCGCCCATCCATATTCCACTGGTTGCCCTCCGCCG
This sequence comes from Sphaerochaeta sp., assembly GCA_041654935.1. Lineage (GTDB taxonomy): Bacteria > Spirochaetota > Spirochaetia > Sphaerochaetales > Sphaerochaetaceae > Sphaerochaeta. The sequence goes on from JBAZCM010000020.1 coordinate 14,200, forward strand.
CCGTGTTGTAGCGAAGCGTTCCGTCATCGATCAGCTCGGTCATGATCTGCTCATAGCTAATCCCTGTGGGCAGAAAGCCCATGTTGATGCCGAGCGCGCTGCCGGATGGCTTTCGAAGCTCCCTGTTGATAAGAAACATCGTATCGTTGTAAGCCTCATCCAGCTTGGATATAACGTACTGTAGCGGGATTCGTTGACCCTCCACGGAATCGACAATCATCACCGTGTAGTTGTAGTTCGCCCGCAGCTTCTTATGCTCCATCCTGTTGGTCTGGCGCTGCGTCTTGCGGATGTTGCGGTATATATCCTGACCTATACGACTGATCTCCCACACCTCCTCGTGCACCACCGAGATGATCTCGTACTCCCCGTTGAGCACGGCCCTGTCGTGTCGCTTCCGCCTGCGCCGGTACTCCTCAGCGGGTATCTCCTTGATGATCTGGGTGTCATCGTTGGGCATCTTGAAGTAGCTTACATCCGATGCCGTCTTGAACTCAATGGTGTACACATCGATCTGCTTCCCGCGGTAGGCGGACTCGTTGGCCTGGCTATACAGATCCGTTTGCCCAGAAAAACCGGCAAGCTCCTTGATCTTCTCCTTGACCTCCTTCTCGTCCTCACCAATATTGAACTCCTTGATGACCTGATGGTAGAACAACTTTCTATGCTCCCCAAGGTACGGGCTATGCTCCAAGAGCCCATCATCATCTGAGCTCATGTACATCACGCTCAGCGGGGATATCCTCCGGTAGGTATCCATCCCGTTGACCGTATCCACCTTGCCTGCAATGATGCACGCATTGATCACATCGATCAAGTTCTGCTTGAACTTGGTCTTGAGCTTATCAGAGACAATTTTTTTCTTCAGGTACTTGGTGAGCAACCGCTCGTTCTCCGTCTTGAAGTTTTCTGGGGAAAGGAACTTCTCTGGATCATTCATCTGATCCGCGATGCCAGGGAACACGTTGTAGCCATCCTCCCGCGCGGCATCGATCTGAGGCTTGAGGTCAAGCATGGCCTTCCGCTCAAGGTACTGCTCAAACTTTTGGTTCACCTTGTCCTCATCGATGGTCTCCACCCGAGGGTCTATGTCGGTGCTCAAAAACTCACCCACCAACGTCTTGACCTTATTCAGGCCAAAGTTGTAGTGGGTGTACTTATTCTTGCTCTCCTTCCCGAATGGCTTGGTTAGCGACTCATGGCTCTTCGGATCCACGATCCCGTTGTAGGAATCGTACACCTTCTGAATGGCCTGACGGATCGTCTTCATGCTGTTGAACTCGGTCACGGCGAAGTCAATCGCCTCCTTAGCCAGCTTGAAGTCATTCGCCTTGAAATCGGATGTGTACACGTCAGGGAAATCCATACTCGCAAATTTTGCTGTAAAAGTAAAACTAAATTTCGCTTTATACCAAATTTTTTCCTAGATATTTTACGTATTTTATGCCTGCACCTCCTTATTCCCAAAAAATATGACATCATCCCCACCCTTAGACAACCCATTTTTTATCACAGCATGCCCATCCTGTGTGCGCTCCCACTCAATCACCTGATTCTCCTGCGCGGTTTTCTCCACGTTGATCGGCTTGGCCTTCCTGTCGATCATCCGCATCTTAGCGTAGCCCAGAGCGTCCACGATGTCCCAGTCACTCCCCATGTTCACCTCGTCAAAGGCAATCAGCTCCCGAATGAGGATCTCCGAATCGCACATCGCGGCGTAGTCCTCAATCCAGCTCTGGATGATCCCCACGATGCGCTTCTTGTTGACATTGAATTTCGCCCCGTAGTCGTAGAGGGCCTCCGTATTCGGGGAGTCAAAGCTTCTCGGACGTGGAGCAAGGTACGCCCTGCCCCCATTCTTCTTGAAGTAGTCTATGCAGAAATCATGCTCAGCAGATATCATGCAGTCCCGGTACAGCCCGTAAAGCACAGCGATCTTCAGCGCCATCTCGTAGAAAATCTCTTTGCGGGGTGGACGCTCCTGGTACCAGCACACGGGGTACTCCCCCCTGAGGATATCCATCCCGTCCACCACGGATGGGATGTCCTTCCCGTCCCGTAGCACCACGATGCCCCCCAGCGAGCTGGACGTATTCGTCTTGTCCTGGTTGTAGGAGTCAACCCCCATGGCATCCACGTTCCGCATATTCCGCAGGGGCATCTGCCGTATCCTAACGATTTTCCACTCCGGATCCTTCTCCTCGGCCAACCTGATCTTGACCTCCAGCGGAAGCTTCAAACGGCTATCCCCCGTGCTGATGTCCTTCTCGTAGACGAAATCCAGCACGTACTTGCCCACCCTCGGGCTGTTCATCTGTAGCTGGTTCAGCCGCGCGTACAGGATCTCCGTGTTGAAGTCGTTTGACCCCCCGCTGGTGATCGCATCATCCTCGTTGAGCGGAAAGTTCTTCTTGAGCTCGATGAGCTGCTTCTTATCATCCAGATGCTCATACTTCTTGTAGAGCCGCTTCACGTTCTCCTCCGCGTTGTCCAGGTCCTCACAGCCCAAGAGCCTGTCCTCACCGTACTCATCCACCAGCTCCCTGAGGTTCTTGATGGGGTCGATCTCGATGTCCAGCTCCTTCTCGAAGTAGAGCGGATTCTTTTTCTGCACCACGAACGGGAAGTACAGGCGGGTCCCAGGCACCCACATCGGGATCAAATCGTAGGACTCGAACTTGCGGTACATCTCGATGAAGTCCTTCGATCCGGACAGAATGTTACCTGCCGTGCCGTAGATGTAGAATGTACCCACCATCTGCGCCCCGAACATCAGCGCTGGCTTGATCGACTCAAACGCCGCCAGCACGTGCGGGTTCTCCCCGGACTCCTCCGAGACCACGTCGTGAAAGTACTCCCCCTCCAGCTTCTCCGCCCCGTTGAACATGGTTTCAAACTGCACCTCGGCGAGAGAACCCGCCTCCACGAAGGAACCGAATATCCTCTCCTCGTAGCCCAGCTTGAGCTGCTTCTCGTTGTTCTTGAGAATGCCCATGCGCATGTCATCCACCGTCTCGGTCAGCCCGTACATGATCTTCTTCTTGATCCCCTGCACGTAGGTATCTATACCAGCAAACACGGCAGCTCTATACGCTGGCTGAAAGGCTAGCCCGTAGTTGATGACCCCACCCTTCACCTTCTCGGATAGCCCTTTACGCCTAGCCTTCAGGATCACGATGCCGGTATGGTGGTACTCCTTCACCCAGTCCACGGTGGAGTAGAACTCCCTGTCGAACTCGCAGTAGAGCGGGTACATCGCCCCGGTAACCCCCGAGATGGGCTGAAAGTTCATGTAGTAGTAGTGCCGCCCGGGAATCCTCAGCCCGCCCGTGGTGTACCCGTTGAGGCACCGATCCACCTGCTCCTGCCAGAACTCCTCGTAGAGGGGCGTCCCCCTCACATCCGGATTCACCGACACGTTGGCGAACTTCGGGATACGCCCCGCGATGGGGTTCGGGTTGAACCCTCCCTTCTTGATGAGGATGTTCGTCGTCCTGAGCTGATCGGGATGGAACGGCCTCATTTGGTCTACGTGCAGAATGCTAGGCATGGCTCATCTCCTTGAACTTCTTGATCCGACGCTGCCACCGCTCGATGTAGGAAAGCTCCCGCTTCCCCTTGAGCTCCACCCCATCATCATCATACCCCTCCGTGGAGAGCTCCTTCTCGATGTTCTCCACCTCCTTGCGGAAGAACTCGATGAACTCCTTCTTCTCCTTGATCTCCTTGAGCGATAGGCTCCGATCCCGAATCTCTAGCTTCAGGAGGTCAAGCCGATCCTGGTAGATGCGCTTGAGCTCCCTGCGCTCATCGTAGATCAGCGACTCGAAGACTTCCATCGCCCTCTTGACCTTTGGGCTCTTTAGCACCTTGCCCCTCTCCGCATCCGGGATGCCGCTGTTCATGAAGGCCAGCCGCTCGCGCTGCTCGTCCGGGAAGTCCTTGATCGGGCTGAGCCGGTAGTCCTTGAAGAGGACGATGAACTTCACCACCCGAGGCGGCAAGCCCTTAAGCTCGGGCACGAGGCGCACCGCATCCTCATGCAGCTCCACCTCCCCGTTGATGTTCGTATGCCAAATGTACGCCATGGTGAATAGTTTCTGCGAATGTAGTAAAAAAAAAGAAAGGAGCAAATGCTCCCTCCCATTTCCGAATGCCTTACTCCTTGCCAATGACCGACTTCAGGTCGGTGGTCCTGAAACCTGCTGCCCCCTTGTGCCCACCACCACCGTAGCGCTTCGCAATGGCGGAGCAGTCAACCGTGCCGTCATCGTTGTACAGGCTGAAGCACCATTTCCCGTTCTGGTAGTGAAAGCACATCGCCCCATCGTACCCATCCTGATGGTAATCCCATCCGAAGTTGATCGGGTTGAACCGCTCCTCGTTGAACGCGATGAAGCGCTTGAACTTCACCGGCCAGGTATCGGTCTGCTCGGGGATCAGCACGTCAAAACCGCGCTTGAACACCTGCTCCGCCCTAGCGGTAAGAAACTTGTAAATGCTTACCCCAGCCTGATGGATCAAGCTGATGGCGCTGGACGGGTGGCTATCCACCTTGTTCTCCCTATCCGTGATGTCGCTGATCAGGTAGTGGAACGCCGTGTTCACATCGTATATGAACGTTCTCGCCCCGTACTGGAACTCCAGGACCTGCTGCTCCTCCTCCGTGCCCTTATGGCCAAAGCAGTCATACCTGCCCAGCATCCGAACGATCGTCGGCATCTCCTTGTCGAAGAGGAACTCCCATGTCAACTCGCAAGCTGCCTTCGTCACGTCCCTGCTACCCTTGATGCTGGAATCGTTATCCTCGATCGCGGAGGCGTGATGATCAATCCAGATGAAGTCATCACCCAACTTCTCCTGCAGGGCGTTCATCATCCTCACGGGCAGGCTCACGTCCACCATGAAGATCCTGTCGTAGCCGGCGATGGCCCTCTCCAAGGCATCCAGATCGTCCCCGTAGTTGTAGCCCAGCTCCCTGAGCTCGTCCTCACCCGCCTTCATACCCATGCGCACGATGGCCGCTGACATCCACCCGTCCAGGTCAATGCGGTGGTAAATGCATAGTACTCTTCTCATTGCTGCTTAGATTTAAGTGATTGTAAAAATTGGTGTAGCTCCATATTCCATACAATCTGATTATTGGGTTAGATCCACTCGTTCTCATCCAGCTCCTCCACCAGGTCCAACTCCTTGATGAGCGTACCCAGCTGCTGCTGGCTCTTCGCCTCCTTGCGCTTGAGGTACTGGCTCTTCGGCGTGCCATCCACGTTGCGGAGCTGGATGAAGTTGTCCATCAGCAGGATGGCCTCCATCCGCATGTACGGCACGAAGATCTCCGAGACCGTCAGCTCCTGATCGATGTAGTAGAGGTTCATGGAGCCCACCCTCACCCCGTACTTCTCCAGCATCACCCCGTACATGGAGAGCTGCAGGCAGTACTTCACGTAGTCGCTCGCCTCCAAGTGCTCCAGCGGGTACAGCAGGAACTGGTTGTAGTACCTCACCACCTCCTTGGTCTGCTCATCGATCTTCGCCTTGTCATTGCGCACCCCCTTGGCGAGGTTCGTCTTGAAGTCGTTGATGTCCACCACCAGGTTGGCGTTGCGCGCCTTCGACCGCTCCCCGAGGTGATCCCCCGTGCCGCAGATCAACCGATCCTGGTCCCTGAGGATGCGCTCCGCGTGGTTGCGCGCGTACCGCTTCGTGAGCTTCCTGTACAGCTCATCCTCCAGCTTGCGGAACGAGGAGTCCCCGACCGATCCGTAGCGTATGAAGTTCTCGCACTCGTTGTGCACCGCGTTGCCCCACTCGATCGACCTCCGGTTCTTCGCCCTCCACTCCCGCTGGAGCGCATCAGCCTCCGCCTGGCTGCCCGTCATGCTGCGGGAGATCCGCTTCGCGTCGAACGGCATCGTCACCGTGCTGATCACGCTGGAGACCGAGTTGTACTCCTGACCAGCCTGATCAAAGTACTGGTGCGTATCCTCCTTCAGGGTGAGGAACCCATCATCCACCAATGGTAGCATAAATATCCTTTCTTTTCGAATTAGTATATACGTTTTTCACGTTTCAAATGCGTAGAGGGTCACCGCCAAGCAACCCTCTACCCCCTCTCGTGGCCTCAGGAGGGAGCCCCGCCTACAGGAACTCATCCTCTTCAACCACCTCAACGACATCCTCATCCTCCCAGCTCTCGCCATCGGGAATCGGGTCACGATCACCTTCATCCACCCGCTCCATGGAGCCCGCATCCCTGACAATCACCTCTACCTCACTCTCCACAACCCCATCTTCTGAGGCCTGCAAGCTCTCATCGTAACCTCGATCCTCCTTGGCCCACTCCACCACCTCGCGCTCCCGCACGCTGGCCTCGTCCACGCCCTCCGGCCCAGCGACCTCCAGCAGCGGACGCTCGCTCCGCGCCGCATTCACCTCGGCCTCCAGCTCCTCGGAGTACATCACCACCGCGCCTAACGCCTCGATGCGCTCCAAGGCGATCAGCATCAGCTCCTTATCGCTCTTACCCTCGATCTCCTCAGCGCTCATCGTCCGCTCCACGATGCTCCGGGCCTCCTGCTTCACGTCGTAGTCAGCGCTCGTCACGAAGTCCAGCGCCACGCGGCCCAGCTCCTCCATCAACCCATCCATCGCCTCGTACAGGTCATCCTCATCCGAGATCAGGGGCGTGCGCATCTTCACCCGCTTCCCGGGGATCGTCTCCACCATGCAGATGAACCGGTACCCCCCAGCGAAAACTACCGTCACGATCTCCACCGAGTCCAGCGTGTCCCGCATCTCACCGTACGCCACCCCGAACATACCGTCCGAGTAATCCTTCACCGACCCATCCTCCTCCAGGAACTGATCAAAACTCGAGGACCATAAGCCCAACCCCTTGCACGCAAAGGGCTTCACCTTCTCCACCAGCCCCAGCAACCGGCTCGACGGCGGGAACGGGCTCTTCTCCCGCGTCTCCACCATCATCTGCATCGAGCCCCGGCTCTTCGGCTGGAGCACCCGGTACTCCATCTGCATCCCCCGCTTGCGAAGCGTGAAGTCCAGCAGCGTCACATCACTAGCATAACCACTCATAACCTATCCTTTTTTTAGTTCAACATGTAGCATAACATCCGGTTCCTACACCCCGGATCCCCATCAGCCCGCCACAAACCAGTCCTCAAAACATCCAGCATGTACGCCAACGCCGTGTAGTACAACGTCACCCGAACCTCCAGCTGCCCACCAACCACCACCACCCGGCTCGAGTAGGGGTAACCCCCAGCGAACTCCCGAACCTCCGCCTCAACCCTGCCCTGGGCAAACTCCGAGGGGCTGTACACAAACTTCACCCGATCCAAAACCCCATCCCGGGGATACCTTACAATTCGCTTCATAATCCGTATCTTTAGGTTAAACATCCAAACCTCCCTATAATCCACCCGAATCACCCTCACCAGCACCATTCAACCCCTGGGCAGCGTAAGCCCTAATCGCCCTGATCTGAGCCAGCACGTGAGAACTCAACACCCGCTCAACGTACGCATTGTACGTCAAACCCTTCATGCTCGCCATGAACTTCAAATCCTCCTCCAGCTTCGGATGGAACTTCAACGCCTGCGGTTTCTTCTTCGCCATAACTCCCTTGCAATTTTTAGCAAATATAAGGCAAGTATGTACGATTTCCAAATTTTTTTCGAAAAATCGTATGTACTACGGTAAAAAAATTTTAAAAAAAATAAATGACCGTGAACAACTGGGGTTATCCCACCCGATTCGGAGGGCCTAGGGGTTGAACCGATGCAGGGGGTACGTGGGGGTAGGTGGGGGTACGTTTTGGAAAAAGGATGCTTACTGCCCGATTATTCTGAGGTATGAGTACTCACTTAAACTGAACTGCTATGACGTATATGGAGAAGGCCTTTATGGCGCTGATGGGGATGGCCCTTGGCGCCGTGACCCTAGGGTTGTTTCTGGGTGCACCCCTCGTGGCCCTGCTGTGCAGCCCGGGGTTGATTCTATTCATTTACTTTATGGCGAGGGCTATTGCCCTTGACATCAAGGAGTGGAGGGAGATCCGATGCTCGAGGGATTACTAGGGATGATGCTGGTCATCGCGGTAGCCGTGGTGGCCAGCAACCGGGAGCTGAGGTTGAGGCTGGAGCGTATGGAGGACGAGAGCGACCCGATGTAGGGTTGCTCTACCCAGCCGATCATTTTGATTACCGAATAGTGAACTACCCATTTGCTAAAGACAAATGGGCTTCGGGCTTCACGGACGACTGCTGATTGCTCAGTCTAACATCATCTCCACCCGTGTTTTCGACAGTTCCTGCCGAGTTTAATATTTTTAATC
>JBAZCM010000021.1:0-21485 GCA_041654935.1 Sphaerochaeta sp.
TAAAACAACCCGAGTTGAAAAATTGGGATGGGGTTCTTGGATATGGACTTAGCTCAGTTTCTTCTGGATTTCATGCGAAGCTACTGCTTGATGAGATCTATATCGTGCTGCAGGCAGGATAAGTAGCGCTAGAGGCGGGAGAGTTGCTCCTGTAGCTTCTTCAGTAGCAAGAGGGCATCCATCGGAGTCGAGTGGTCGATGCCAAAGAGACGGATTTGCTCAATGACCTCCTGCTCGATGGGGTCGGTGGCATACAACGGTTCCTCATCCAGACCCACTGCACTGAAGAGGTCGCCTTGCTGGTTATCCAGGTCATAGAGGGCAAAGTGCTGGCGTTGGAAGCGGCGGGCGCTTTGCAGCACCGGTGTCTTGATGCCGGCCATGCGCGCGACATTCAGACCATAGGAGGAGTTGGCAATACCTTCCACCACGCGTCTGAGGAAGCGGATGCGCCCTCCTTGCTCGCTCACCTCCAAGGTCAGTAGCTGCACGTCGATGGTGTCGGTTTGGGCAAGTTCGTGGTAGTGGGTGGCAAAGAGGGTTTTGCTGCCCAATTCAATGAGGCTTTGCATCACCGCATAGGCGATGGCCATACCATCCTGGGTACTGGTCCCCCTTCCCAGTTCATCGACGATGACCAGGGAGTTTCGGGTTGCAGTATTGAGGATGTGCGCTGCTTCCTGCATCTCCACGAGGAAGGTTGACTCTCCCCGGGCAAGGTTATCCGTCGACCCTACCCTGCAGTACAGCCGGTCGACGATTCCCAGGCTCGCCTCTTGGGCCGGGACCCAGCTGCCGATCTGGGCGAGGATGACGATCAGGGCATTTTGACGCAGGTAGGTAGATTTACCGGCCATGTTTGGCCCGGTGATTAGGGCAAAGCGCTCTCCATTGGGTTGGATGGCCAGGTCATTGGCAACAAACTGGCCGACTTCGATGTGCTGCTCCACCACCGCATGGCGGCCACCGACGATTACCAGCCGGTCATCGGCGGTGAAGGTTGGCGCTACATACCCATGTTCGATCGCACACCATCCCATCGAAGCTAGGACATCCAGGTCACTGAGAAATTCGCTGACCGAGGAGAGCAGACGATGCATCGCCGCTGTCTCTTCAACCACTGTCTCGTAGACTTCACGCTCACGGCTCTCTGCCTGGGCTGCACTTAGGAGGATCTTCTGCTCAAGGCCAATCAATTCATCGCTGGTAAAGCGCTCGGCGTTCACCAAGGTTTGCTTGCGATAGAAGGTGGGGCCGATCTTGGCAGCTTGGGCCTTGGAGACCTCCAAGAAGTGGCCATGGATCTTGTTGCTGGAGAGTTTGATGGTGGGAATTCCTGTCTCTTCCTTCACTTTGGCCAGGTAGGCATCAAGCAAAGACTTTCCCCCGGCTTTGAGGGCGCGCTTCTCATCAAGGTCAGGGTCAAAGCCATCCAATATTACTCTTCCCTCTTCAAATGGGCCTTGCCAGCTGTCGTTGATCGCCCTCTCGATCATTTGGGCAAGCTCCACGAGCGTTGCCAAAGCATCTTGGTCGATCTGCGGGTCAAGTAAAGGCTGGTAGCGGCTCTCCATGATGGCAAAGAAGGCCTTGATCGTCTGGCTGATTCCCACCAAGTCCTTGGGCATGTGGCGGCCCATGGTTATGCGGCTGACCAGCCGCTGCAGATCCAGGACCTCTTTGAGATGGGTTCGTACTCGGTTCAGCTCGGCTTTCTCCTCAACAAAGAGGCTGACCCATCGTTGGCGTTCGAGGATCCTCTCTGTATCGGTCAACGGGGAGGCAAGCCATTGTTTGAGTTTGCGCGATCCTGCACTGGTTCGACACTTGTCGATTGCGTTGTAGAGGGAGAAACGAGCCGATCCATCCCATTGGTTGACAAAGAGCTCCAGGTTCTTACGGCTGGCCTCATCAATTCTCAGGTACTGCTCTTCGTCAACGAGTGTGTACCCATCAATATGGGTAAGGCTGGTCTTGGCTGTCTCCTCAAGGTAGCGTACCAATGCCCCTGCGCTTCCCAGCAGCGGGTCATCCTCCTCTAGTCCAAATCCCTTGAGGGTAGTCGCCTCTATTTGTTTGGTCAGTCGCTCAAAGCCGCCTTTGACATCGTAGTGCCAGGAGGGCAGTTTGGTAACCATCGCCCCGCTTTGGTCGATGATCTCCTTGAAGAGTGAATCAGCAAAGTACTCATCCTCATTGACAAGAATTTCAGAGGGATGGATCTCTTCGATCAGGGAAGCGAGAAAGAGGTAGCGTCGGTCGCGCTCGATGGTACGCAGGAAGAATTGGGCGCCCGAAAGATCTGCATAGCTGGTAGCAATCTGGTCCTTGAGGATTTTGGCTGAAAGAATGAAGGAAGCGGTCCCGGCTTGGAGAAAGTCGTCCTCAACGACTGTCGCCGGGGTTATTACCTGCACCACTTCGCGCTTGGCAAGGCCCCTGCCCCCCTCTGGCAGTTGGGTCTGCTCGCAGATGGCAATCTTCTTACCGGCATCGAGGAGGCGTTTGATATAGCTCTTAGCTGCATGGTAAGGAATACCACACATAGGGATATCGTGACGTTTGGTGAGGGTGAGGTTGAGCAGGGCACTGACGACAATGGCATCCTCTTCGAACATCTCGTAGAAGTCGCCGAGGCGGAAAAAGAGGATCGAGTCCGGATAGCCGGCCTTGATCTGGTGATATTGCTCCATCATCGGAGTGCGTTTTACCGTCCCGCTCATACCGTTAATACAGGGTCGTGGTGATGGCCAGCACCAGGCTCAGGCCACTGGTGTCACTCTTGCCTCTGAAGAAGTTTCCGCCCCTCCAGGCGAATTGGTCGTTGATGTATGTGGCGTTCTTCACCAAGTAGAGGCCAAGGGGGAAGCCAGGCACCTTCAGTTTTATGCCCGCCCCGGCGCTGAAGTACCACCCAAGGTCCTTGGGTGCGATCTCCTTGAGGGTCGGGCTGACGCCGGTTGCACTGACGTAGACCTCCCCTGCCAGCACGTTTTGGGCCAAAGGCCAGCTGATGGAGAGTTGGTTGTCCCACAAGAAGGCTTGGTCGAAGATTACAGGGAAACCTCGTCCGGTATTCATGCCGTCGATGTAGAGCATCTCGTAGCGAGTGGCTCCCATCTTCGCATCATTCCATCCCCATTTCTTTTCATCGTTGTCCCGATGGTACTGTGGCAGCATCGCACTGACGGTCGCAGTTGCTCCGAGAACAACGTTTGCCGGCCGTTCATCGAGGGTAAAGCTCCATAACGTCGTGTAGGCACTGGCGCTGGTGGAGGTACGGATATAGTTGGATAGACCGCCGAGAATTCCCCCTGCGTAGGTGAAGTTCTGGCTGAGGTAGTAGCCGCGGCTGGTGTTCTCGATCCGATCACGTCCATCCCATGAGAAAGAGAGTGAGAGGCGGTTGGAGAACTGCCATCGCTCGTGGTAGCGGGCGATCAACTTCTCGTAGGGGTCGTATTTGTTGTCTTCGTAGGTTGCATGGTTCAGCCCGATGGTAAGACCGCCACCGATGGTCAGGGCTCCTGGCATGAACATGAAAGTGTAGCCGGTATTGTAGCCAACCGATATGCGGTAGTAGGTGTAATCCATGAGGTACTGGGAGGCAGGAAGGGCTTGGTTGGCTGCCTCATAGGCTGCTGAGCTCGAGTATCCCAGCGGATAGACGGCGGTGGTATCGTGGCCGGTATAGTAGGCACTGCCCTCTCCCCTCTGTAGTGCATTGCTCTTCTCACTGCGTTCGAAGTTGAAGGAGAGACCGTTGGACCAGCGGCGGTTGCCCACCCATCCATCGCTGAAGGAGAGGTTGATCGATTGGGTGTCCGGGCTAAGGTTGGTAGCGATGGCCAGGTCACGGCCGGTCCCGCCTACGTTCTTATCCGACCACTGCAAAAAACCAGAGACCGGAAAGCCGTCAACGTTGCCGCCGAAGGTAGCACCGAATTGGATGTCCATCTGGTTGCCTTCGGTGACGGTGAAGATGGGGATGACCTTGCCCTCCTCGGTCCCGTTGATGATGTCAAACTGGACATCGGTGACGATGAGGGTGTTGTAGATGTTCTGGGCACTGCGGATCAGTTTTTCCTTGGAGAAGATGTCCCCCACCCCAAAGGCAAGCTCGCGCTCAAAGACGTAGGACTTGGTCTTGGTCAGCCCTTCGATGCGCACCTCTTCGATGATGGCCTGTTGGTTCTCCTGGACATGCAGCACATAGCTGATGGTATTGGTCTGGGTGTCCCGAATCTCATCAGAGCTGATTAAGTTAAAGATGTAGCCATTGTTCCAGTAGAGGTCGGTGACCCGCTCCACCTCTTTCTGTACCCGCGAGACATCAAGGGCCGCTCCCTCTTTCATCGTCACCAGGGCAGCGAATTGCTCATCGGAGAAGACGGTGTTGCCCTCCATGGCGATACCACCGAAGAACCACTGCTGTCCCTCATCGATCACATAGGTCAGGCGCAGACGCTCGTACTTCTCATCCTCACCGCTAATATCCTCGATTTTCACGTCAAGGACCTGGGCATCGATGTAGCCCTTGGTCAGGTAGTGGCTGATGATCTGCTCTGTATCCTCTATAACGGTATTGGGGTTGTAGTAGCCGCTGTTGAAGTAGCTCACCGCTTTGGAGGAGAGTTGCTTCTTCAGAAGATCGGAGCCCACCGCCTCATTGCCTTCAAAGAGGATCTCACCGATGCGCTGTTGTGCCCCTTCATCAATGGTATAGGTCACAATGGCCGTATTGGTTGTTTCATCCTCGACGTACTGGCTCTCAACGATAGCCTTGGCGTACCCTTTTTGTTGGTAGAGGCCCACGATTTTTTCTTTGGAACGCTCTATGGCCTGCTCGTCGAGGAAAGTGGACTCCTTTGCGGTGATGGCTCCGAGGATATCTTTGATCTTGATGCCTATGTTGCCTTCAACTACAACTTCGGTGATATAGGGCAGCTCATAGAAGGTGAAGTCGATGGCAAGTTCATTGCCCCCCTCCCCGGTGCGGTTGGCGTCGGCGAGGAAGTAGAGAAATGCATCCATTTCCCACAGTTGGGTCTGCAGTTCATCAAAGAGTCCATCGCTGAAGTTCTTACCAAGGTATTGGTATTGCAAATCCAGGATTGTGCTCTCCTTGACGTGCTGCAATCCATAGTTATTGAATTCTGCGATACGTTTGCCGTAGTACCAGGGATCTGCATCTGCAGCCCAGAGGCCCGTGGTAGCAATGGTTATAGTCACTATGGCGATCAGCAAGATTCGAATGGATTGCTTCTTCATTATACCTCCCAATGGTACCACTAACGCAGCACAATCCGTTTAGTTACACTAAAGCCCATGGTATCCAAAATATTGGTGAAGGACAACTCGCTCGGTTGGGTGAAGAATGAGACAGTGGAGAGTGGATTTTCCCAATCAAGGGAGAGTTCAAGGTCAAAGGAGAGGTCAGGAGAGAGGAAGCTGGTGCGCACTTTGGACCGCTCCATGGCACTGAGGTGGATCAATGCCTGCAAAAAGAATTGTTCACCGACATACTTGCCCATGAAGACCGAAGTGTTGTGCAAGTAGCGGGCGATGGGGCTCAACGATCCCATGATACCGGTCACCGGCAGGGCATCGAAGAGGATGTTCTGTACGATGTTACTGCGGATGGAGAACATATCCAGACCCAAGGAGATACGGATCGTCTCGGTCAGTTGGGTGGTCTGGGAGACCTCAAGGTAGCCCAGGCGCTCAGCCACGTCAGTGGCAGCGGCGGCCAAGCTTGCCACGCTATACAGCCCGATCTCCCCATATGCTCCGGTGGGCAGGATCGATTGTCCTAAGATCTCCATGATCTCATTGACCTCTTTGGCAGGCACAGACTCAAAGATCGGGTTGAGGTTGGTAAGGGTTGAGTCACGCAGCACCAAGAAGATGTCCACGCGGTTGCCAAGGACATCGAAGTCTGAGATCTTTGCCCGTAGGTTGATCCGTGGGGTGATGGTATTTCGCCCGCTGAGGGCATCGGTGTGCAGGACCATCTGTCCTTCGGTGATCAAGAAGTTCTTTTGGAAGTAGTAGAGTTCCCCACTGCGGAAGGCAAAGTTGCCATCGATCTCAAATTGATCGGCCAGGTGGTCGTAGGTGAAGCTGAATCGCTGGTTTTCGGTCAACGTTGCTCGGATGATCGGTGTGGGGGTATTGGGATAGAAGAAGTTCACGCCCTTGGCCGTGGTGACATTGAAGCTGGTAGTCGTAAGGTAGGCGGGTTCATACCAGTACGGAAGGTCCTTGATCCCGAGCGTCATATTCATATCACTGATGACCAAATCCCCATCCAGCCAGGTCTCAAAGCCGATGCCAAAGAGGTTGAACGTACCTTGTACATAGCCGCTGATGTCCGCCTCATAGCCGGCCATCGGAATCCACACGTAGACCGGGTGGTCAAAGCGATAGGCATGGATCTCATAGTTGAGCAGACTCAGTCCATCCAGGTGTGCGGAGAGATCCCCATACCCCTGCACTGTCTTTGTCGTACGGGTATTGGTGGAGAAGAAGGGAACTTCACCAGTGGTGGCCCGCTCCCCATCGACGGTGACGCTTACCCCTTTCATATGGATCAGGTCATCTGGAAGCCAAAAGACGTACATCTCAGTTGATTTGATGTGTAGCTGTCCATAGGGTTTGATCGCTTCTCTTGTGCCCCCTAAAAAGATCTCACCTTCGGCTATGCCGGTGTGAAAGAGGAAGACTGGTTTGAGAAAGGTGCGGTTGAGCATTGTCAGGGGGAAGTGAATCTTGCGAACAACCACCCCAAAGTCATCTTTGGCTAAACTCCCGTAGGCAGAGACCCCGATGCCCCACGCCCGGTCGGCCTCAAGGGTAAAGTGCTGGCTGTCCATCTCATAGGAGAAGGAGAATAGCTCACTGTCTACGACAAAACGCTTGCCGTCCCAATCAAGGGCGTAGGTGCCTCCTGCAATCCCGCCTTCGCCAAAGAGCAACAGGTCATCGCCGATGGTAAGGGTTGCCCGCTGTCCCTCCTTGATGGCTTGCTCAATCGCTTTGGGCAGGCCAAAGAAACTCTGCATCTCCCCGAGTGAGAGGGAGAGGGAAAGAGCGGCATGGGAAGGTTGGGTCTTGTAGGAGAGATGACGCAAGTGGTCAAAGACGCCTTCGATAACAAGGTCGCTGCCATCCAAGGTGAAGCGTGAGCCCGTATAGGTGAGGGCGCCACGTTTGAAGGTAGTGTCAAAGAGATTGAGTTTGCCATCCTCTGCACTGATAGACGTGCCTAATTGCATGTTGGCATCCTCATAGTTGACCACTGCATCAAAATCGAGGATATCGGCGAGGTTGGTCTCTCCGACTAGCGAGATGTCTACCCTCCCCGACTCCTTGAATTGACCAAAACGGCTCACTGGCAGCTGCTTGGCATCGAGTGTGATGCCCAAAACGCGTGCATCGCCTTGGACTGTCAATCGGATGGCGTCGGTGAGGGTAAGGCCAAAGTGCAATGGGGCGACAAATCCGCGTCTTGGAAGTTCGGCGAGGGCGAGGCCGCGATAAAAGAGTGAGCCGTGGTGCTGAAGATCCCCATCGTAGATGGTGATGGAGGGAATGGTGACCTCGTCGCTCGCCCCGTCAAAACGGAAGGCAAGATCATACGATTGCCCTGCAAATGAGATGCCCTCCAAGAGGATATCCTTGCCACTGAGGGTCCAGTCAAAGAGGTCTTTGAACTCTCCTTCGATAGCGCCACTGTAGTGAATCTCTGTCCCTGGCACACGGAATCGATTGGCAGCGATGGACAGCGATTGAGGGGTGGTGAGTGAGATGTACAGGTCAAAAACATCCTCTTGGTTTGCGCTGAGCAGCAGGGTGTCCAAGGCTAGGGAGTACCCAAAGGGGGTAAAATCCTCTTTGTAGTGCAGGGAGGCTTCGCCTGAGAGGAAGGAACGCCCATGACTTTTGATCATCCCATCGATAAAAAAAGGAGGATCGGTCAGTCCGTTGATGGCAAAGGTATATCCACCATCTGGATCAACTTGGATCGCTGTGGTTCCCAAAAGCTGACCGTCGTCGATGCGATGGAGGGCAAAGTCTCCACTGGGAAGCCAATGGTCGATCAACGCCTTCCCTGCGAAAGAGAGGCGATACCCTTCAGCGGCGAGCGTCAGTGAGGAGACATCGATCGTCTGTCCATCGAGGGTGCTAAGGATGGTGAAGCCCGCATCAAGGTCACGCGAACCCATCCTGGCGTTGATCATGGCAAGCTCTGTACTCAATCGTCCGGTTGGATACTGGCCGTCCAAAGCTCCGGTAAACGAAATATTGCCGTTGAAGGTTGTCTTATCCTGGGTGTAGGGTTTCAAAAATGGTGCCCAGCGGTCGATCAAGGGGGAGAATGTACGTGCAGCGAGGTCGGTAAGCCGGCCTGTTACGATCAAGTCACTGCTGCGCCCCTCTAGGTTGTAGACGGAGCGAAGCTCCAATTGGCTGTCAAGGAAGAGTAAGCTCTCCAGTTGTGCACTGTCCCGCCTTCCTTGCAGCGAGATGTGCAGGCCTACTGGGGAATTCAGAAGATTGCTCGTTGCATCGGTCAGTGAAAGAGAAGCGGTCACTGCATCCTCTTTTCGCTGCCAATACCCTTCAGCCTCTACAGCGCTTGCAATCCAATCACCAGCAAGCGGCCAGCCACGATGTTCCACATTTGCTTGAACATTCCCATACAAATTGGTGAGGGCAACGTCATCGCTACGCACCGAGGCGGTCAAATCATCAATGAAGATCCATTGCCGGTCATTGAGGTGAGAAAGCGAGAGAGAACCTTGCAATATATTTTGTTCTTCAAGGGAAAATCGAGCGGAAAGTCCTTCGGCTTGGTAGTCCCCTAGCCCATCGACATGTACAAAGAACTGGCCGCCCTCCTGGCTGGCTAAGGCCAAAGAGTGGATGGTATCTTCAACAGCCGAGCCGACAATCGTCATACCAGGGGCAGAGACTGACCACAGTTCATCAGAGAGCGTAAGTGTAGCAACCGAGAGGGTGATATCCGCCAGAAGCCCTCCTGCAAGGCTTGCATGAAGGGAAGCCTGTTCACTGGCTGCTTCCAATCCATGCCGCTCAGCGGTAAGGTTGGCCAAGGAGAGGGAGATTTCTCCGCTTTGTTGGAGGATGAAGACCAGGTTTTCGAAGGCAGCGTAGGCTTCAAAGCCGATTGTGTCGGCTTGTTTGGCTTCTATGGCAAACCTTCTCTCTTCATCATAACCGAAGTGAAGGCTCCTAATATCTGCCTGTAATACCTCAAGGTCGGTCTGAAGCGCTGCTGCATCGCCGGCGGCCAAGAGATTATCCAGGCCATTGCGAAGGTCAACTATCACATTCCCGTCTCTCAACATAAAGGAGCCGATGTCAAGGTTTGCGTTGATGGTTCCCTCGCGTAGGTCGAGCAACAGGCCCACTCGCTCTAACATTGCAGCGGTCTTTGATGAGGAAGCATCACCACTGCGACCGGTCAATTGGTCTAGCAGCCCTTGATCGATGTCCAACCTAAGTCCAGTGGCTTCGATTCGAAGCGTATAAGTAGGGCTGAAGTATGAGGCGAGAATCCGACCTAGGCCGCCTGGGATTGAGAGCTCGTCGATTGTGCCAATTGGCTTGCCTTGAAAGGCAATGCTCACTCCCTTCAGTTGCATACGCTTCAGGTAATCACGACCAACGCTATCGATGTGCACAGAGAAATCCCCATCGCCCTCCAATTGTTCGATGAGGTGGGTTGCGAGGACCTCGCTGGGGTTGGGTAGACCAATGTTTGCCATCCCCCACCAGACGGCGGCGGTACAGCTGAGCAACACAATGATCGCAACCACGATATCTTTGAAGGTCGTATGAAATCTCACGTTGGCTTAGTATAGCCCAAAGTGGTTAGCTTGGGCACCTCTTAAGTGATTTACCTTGGCCCTCTTTTATCGTACATTGTGGGCAAGGAGGCTGTGATGTCCACTGTCTTGAAAAACTTCATCGTCTTTGAAGGCCTCGATGGGGCCGGCACCACAACCCAGATGCAATTGCTCGCCGAGGCGTGTGACCAAAGCGACCGTCCCTGTAAGGCAACATTTGAGCCAACTGATAAGCCGCTAGGGCGATTGGTACGCTCAATCTTAAAGAAGCAAATCGTGACCACTCCGCTGGCCCTCGCCCTCCTCTATGCAGCCGATCGTGAAGACCATCTGCACAATCCAATTTACGGGCTGGTACAGGACCTGGAGGCAGGCAAGGTGGTGATCAGTGACCGCTATCTCTACTCTTCGTTGGCATACCAGAGCGTTGACTGTGATTTTGAGAAGATCGCGCAGCTCAATGATTTTCCTGCCCCCCAGTATGTCTTCTTCCTCGACACACCGATCGATGAGTGTATCAGGCGGATCTCAGGAAGGGGCAATGATGTTGAGCTCTTTGAACACAAAGAGTTTCTTCAAAAGGTCAAAGAAAACTACGAGAGAATCTTCGCAGAGCTCGAGGAGGGGGTCACGCTCGTAAGAATAGATGGACTGCTCCCCAAAGAGGAGATAGCCCGCCAGATTCGCGAGATCCTTTTTACCGAATAAGCATCGCATCCCCATAACTGAAGAAGCGATAGGCCTGCCTCACGGCATGGTTGTACGCCCCTTTGATCTGCGAAGGGGTGGCAAATGCGCTGACCAAGACGACGAGGGTCGACTCCGGGGTATGGAAGTTTGTCAAAAGACGATCGACGACATTGAAGTGAAAAGGTGGTCGGATAAAGAGGTTTGTCTTGCCGCTTGTGCTGACCACAGCTTTTTGCTCACTATCCCAAGCGCTCTCCAAGGTCCGCACACTGGTCGTTCCCACTGCGATGACCGGTCGACCTGAGCGTTTGGCCTCATTCACTGCATCGGCAGTACTCTGGGGGACCTCATACCGTTCGGTGTGCATATGGTGATCCTCAAGGCGCTCGGCTCGTACCGGCAAAAAGGTTCCGGCTCCCACATGGAGGGTCACCGGGACAATATCAATTGATCGCTCCCTGATCGCCTTCAATGTCTCGGCGGTGAAGTGCAGCCCAGCGGTGGGGCTGGCAACCGACCCCTCCTTCTTGGCATAGACGGTC
The DNA here is from genome assembly GCA_041654935.1 of Sphaerochaeta sp. Lineage (GTDB taxonomy): Bacteria > Spirochaetota > Spirochaetia > Sphaerochaetales > Sphaerochaetaceae > Sphaerochaeta. The sequence continues at coordinate 11,108 of JBAZCM010000021.1, forward strand.
TGGTAGCGGCTGATATCCACCGCATCATCAGCTCGTTTTATGTAGGGTGGCAGCGGTACGTGACCCAGAATCTCAAAGAACTGCTCATCAATTGGCTCGTCGAAGCGAAGGATTTTTGTCCCATCGGCCAACGAGTCAACAATCTCAGCCTCATATGAGATCGTGCCGCGATCGTCGGTAAAGCGATACCGTTTGCCTACGCGCTGTTTCTTTGCCTTGGTACACATCACACTCCAGCGCCCATCAAGCAGTTCTTCGAGAAAGAGGAACTCAACGGCAGCTCCCCCTTCACTGGTGGCATAGAGGCGAGCCTTACGAACTTTGCTGTTGTTCACCACCAAGAGCGCCCCTTCCTCCAAGAAGGAGGCGATGTGGCTAAATGAAGTGTCGATAAGCGATCCATCGGCGCGGTTTAAGACCAATAGGCGGTCCTCTCCCCGTCGGTCGGAGGGGTGCTGGGCGATCAGTTGATCGGGCAGCTCAAAAGAGAATTCCTTGATTGTCATCGAGGTTCCTTGTACAGGGGATACCCAACAGCTCGTAGGCGAGCTTGGTGGTCATACGACCGCGGGGGGTGCGTTTGAGGTATCCCTTTTGGATTAGATATGGTTCGTAGAAGTCCTCAAGGCTCTCGATGGCCTCTCCGACTGAGATGGAAAGGGTCTCTGCCCCTACCGGTCCCCCATCGTAAAACTCTATGATTGTGCGAAGGATATTGCGGTCCTGTTTCTCCAGGCCCTGTTCATCAATGCCAAGTCGTGAGAGGCCGTGGTCGACGATCTCAACATCAATGTGGCCGTCTCCCATGACGCTGGCAAAGTCGCGTAGGCGCCTGAGCAGGCGGTTGGCGATACGGGGCGTACCGCGGCTGCAGCGAGCCAAGGTAGTGATCGCATCTGCTTCGATGGAAACTTCCATGATCTGGGCACTACGTTCAATGATCTGGGCCAACTCTTTCTCATTGTAAAACTCAATGTGGGCGGTGATGCCAAACCGCGATGCAAGAGGACTGGAGACCGATCCTGCTTTGGTGGTAGCCCCTACCAGGGTAAAGCGTGGCAAGGGGATACGCATCGTCCGCGCAGCAGGCCCCTGGCCGATGACCCAGTCAATCTCAAAGTCCTCCATGGCGATGTAGAGCATCTCCTCCAAGGCAGGCTTAAGGCGGTGGATCTCGTCGATGAAGAAGATTGAGTTCTCACTGACGTTGGTCAAAATACCAGCCAAATCCTTAGGTTTGTCCAGGGCTGGGGCGCTGGTCATGCGAATCTCCGCTTCCATCTCATTGGCGATGATCGCGGCCAAGGTAGTCTTACCCAAGCCCGGCGGTCCGATGAGAAAGGTATGGTCCAGCGCTTCGCTTCGCTGCCTGGAAGCCTGGATGAAGACCGAGAGGTTCTCTTTGAGTCGCTCTTGGCCTTGGAAATCACGTAACAGCTTGGGGCGAAGCACATTCTCCTGGCGGTCGCCCTCCTCCTGAAAGGAGGTAGAGACGATCGAACTCTCCAAGAGACTCTCCATTGAACGGTTGTCGTAATCCAAACCTTCCTCCTACCCCAGCAGCTTGATGGCCTGGCGAAAGAGCAGCTCTTCGCCTTCATGATGACTGAGCGTTGCAAGGCTCTCTTTCTGTACTTCCAATTGTTCGTCGATCAGTCGTTCGACTTGCCTGCGGTCATAGCCCATATCTACCAATGCATTGATAATATCACTGTATTGGTGGGTACGCCCACTACTCCCCCTTCTGGTCGAAGCATCATCATCTTCGAGGACCAACATATTGCGGAGCGCCAAAACCATCTTCTGGCCAGTCTTGGGGCCGATGCCCGGAATCGTTGAGAGTAGCTTCACGTTGCCACTGTCCAGAGCCTCGACAAGGTTACGGACGCTGATACCCCCGAGGATCTTCAACGCTTGTTTGACCCCGATCCCACTGACTGTCTGCAACTGCAAAAATGCCTGGCGCTCTGCCTCATCGAGAAACCCGATGAGGGTCATTGAGTCGTCGCGGTGGATCAGGACGGTGAGCAGGCGCAACCCTTTGCGCTGTTCGTTGTCAAGGTTACTGAGTTTACTCGCTGTTTGGGCACTGACACTGATCGCGTACTCGATGTAATCGGTACGTACGATCACCTCAGTCTCGCTGATATGGGTAACATCCCCGATAATCGCATGTATCATACTCTATGGATCCTCGTATTGGTCGCTGCATGCACCCCATGACAGAGGGCCGTAGCCAATGCGTCAGCAGCGTGGTCGGGCTTGGGAATCGTCTCAAAGCCCAATATCAGGCGAACCATCTCCTGGATTTGCTTTTTTTGAGCCGCCCCATAGCCGGTGACTGCGGTTTTTATGGTTACCGGGCTATAGAGGTGCACCTCAATGCCAAGGCTAGCCAACTGGTGGATGCAGGCTCCAATGACCTTCGCAACAGGAATTGCACTGGAGATGTTCTTGGTAAAGAAGATATCCTCCATACCGCACGCATCAACCTTGTGCTCAGCGACCAAGCCTCCGACCATCGTTGCGATACGATGGATCCGTTGGCTTTCGGTAAGCGTTGTTGCGGTCTTGATCACACCAAAAGCAACAGGCCGGCTCTGTTGTCCGTTTGTGCGAACAACACCCCAGCCTGTCTGTGCGATCCCAGGGTCAATGCCAAGGATGATCATCGGCTTATTCGTCTTCCTCTTCAAAGTCATCAGGAAGGTCAAGGTTTGTAGAGACCTGCTGTACATCATCGAGCTCCTCAAGCCTATCGATGATCTTCAGCACCTTGCGTGCTCGCTCGGTCTCCAGCTCAACCGTCTGGTCGGCAACCTTCTCAACTTCAGCACTGATCTGTTCGAAGCCTGCTTCTTGCATGGCCTCAAGGACCGAGGCAAAGTCGGAGGGTTGGGTGGTCACTTCGATGATTCCATCCTCATTGACTACATCATCAGCTCCGTGCTCAAGGGCGACTTCAAAGATCTCATCTTCGGTGTACTTCTCGGCATCGTAGGTGATGATGCCCTTGGTCTGGAACATGTAGGAGACAGAGCCGGTTGCACCCAATGTACCTCCACCCTTGGTCAGGGCAGCGCGGACATCACTTGCGGTACGGTTCTTATTGTCAGTGAGTGTATCGATGATCAGAGCTACCCCACCCGGGGCATATCCTTCATAGGTCAATTCATAGAAGATGGCGTTATCCATCTCACCGGAGCCCTTCTTGACGGCTCGGTCGATGTTGTCTTTGGGCATGTTCTCCGAACGCGCCTTGATGATTGCTGTTCGCAAGCGGGCATTGGACTCGGGGTCAGGGCCACCCATCTTCGCTGCTACGGTAATTTCTTTGATGAGTTTGCTGAACATTTGTCCGCGTTTGGCGTCATTGGCGCCCTTTTTGCGTTTAATTGATGCCCATTTACTATGGCCAGCCATGGTGAACCCCTTGCTTATATGTTTGTTGTAATCGTGTACTATAGACGATTTCTACGCTATCACAACACCTAGGTGGGGTCAAGGCTTTCGGGAATTTGTAAGACAAAACGAAGAAGGATCTCATCTAAAACCATCCAGCCATCTTCTGTTAATGAAAAGAAATATTTTGTATCGACATACCAGTCTGGATTAAAGTGCGCAATGATGTTGGCAAAAAGTTCATCAAATGAGGTGCCAAAGCGCTCTGCAAAAAGAGCCTTGTCGATCCCCCAGCGGGTGCGTAGGCCCATCATCAGGTACTCTTCTAGTCGTTCAATCGCTGAGGTGTCTTCACGCTCATATCCCGATAGCGGTGGCTCTTCAATCCAGCGATCAAAGTCGTGGGTCTGTTCCCAGTGGGTATTGCCCACGGTAGAGGCAGCACTGCTGCCCAGACCAAGATAATCGTCAAGGCGCCAGTAGACACAGTTGTGTTTACTGTACTGTCTCCCCTTGGCGAAGTTCGACACTTCGTAGTGTTCGAAGCCCCGCTTGGCTAAAGCTTCCCACATCGTTCGTAAAAACTGCTCTTGTCCGTCCTCATCCCAGACGGTGGTCTTTTGCTCAGCAACCTCCTGGGCAAGAAGGGTCCCCTCCTCCACAGTCAGACAGTACAGACTTATGTGTTCAACATCGACGATGCTACATATTTGGTCGATATCATCTGTGGCCATTTGGGCAGTCTGACCAGGCAGGGCCACCATCAGGTCCACGCTGATATCAATGTTCCAGCGTTCTCTGGCCTCTTGGGCAGTACGCAGCGCTCTTCGGTTCTGTGAAGTAGTGGCACTGCGCCCAAGGCGGGAGAGAATCGTATCATCCATCGACTGGATCCCCATGGAAAGACGGCTCACCAAACCCTCTTCGAAGAGGAGGAAAAGATTTTCGTCGATACTCTCAGGATTAGCCTCTATAGTCGTCTCAATGGGCTTTCCTGCACGATGAATCTCATGTAGGAGGGTTTTCAGTCCTTCAGCTTTGAGGTTCGCCGGATCTCCTCCTCCGATATAGACGGTATGAAACCCACCTTCGGGGGCGGTTATAGAAGATATTTCTTGGAGAAGTCGATTCAGGTAGGCCTTCTCACGTCCCTGCCAGATTTTTTTAGGTTCAGAGTAAAAACCGCAGTACGAGCAGCGGCTTTTGCAAAGAGGCACGTGAAGGTAGAGGGAAACGGGGCCGGTCCCAAGATCAAACACTATTTGTTACCTAGGTAGGCAATCCGATTGAGGGGCCAGAAGCGTGAACGCACACTGCCGTTGATGCTTCTTTGGGTTACCGGGCCAAAGTAGCGTCCATCACGGCTGTTGTCACGATTATCACCCAAAGGAAGGATGTGGTCGGTTGGGACATAGATTCCCCGGTCATAGGAAGCCCACTCTGACCGACTTTGCATGTTGGAGGGGTCAAAGAGGTGGCGGGCACGGAGGCGGCTCTCTTCAAAGGCGTACATATCAGGAGGGTAGTTATAGCTGCTGACCTTCGCGTATTCGTTTTTCAGTGATGCAGGAAGAAGGGCAAAGTCGATACCCTCCTCTTGGTAGCCAAAGAGTGTCCCCCATGCTCGGATCCCGCTGTACTGATCGTCTGCAAGTGAGCGATGCGGCCCATCAACCAAACCAAGGTCGGCCCGGAAGGTGGGCTCAGCAATCCAGGTAGCACTGCCGGCGGGCCTGAGATAGACTTCACCATCGATGAATTTGACCTGCTCACTGGGAAGGCCGATAGCGCGCTTTACATAGAGGCGTTCGGCCATCGAACCATCAGGATTTCGGTCTATGTTCACCAAACTGAAGGTTCCCATGTAAATGATTTGACTCAGAACATCGAAGAACGGTCCTTTGCTGGTGTACTCGGGGTTGTAGAAGGTAATGATCTGGTCTCGGCCTATCTGACGGTTAGTACTGCCGATCTTCGGGCCCCCAGGGTAGACCTCGATACCGAATATTGTCTTACTGACAAACACTCGGTCTCCTATGTTCAGAGTCGAGACCATTGACGGCGAAGGTATGACAAAGAGCTGGAAAAGGTATTGGTTGATCAAGAGAACAGCAAAGACTGCGAAGACCAGGGCATCGGCCCAACCGCGCACCTCTGACCAAAAGGTCCGTTTGACCTTATTGGCTGCCTGGTAGGCACGCAACGCTTTGCGTTTGGTCAAGATTTGAATCGTCTGTCTCTCAAGGAAATCGGTGAGCCGTTTCATGGTTGCAACCTAGCACAATCGCCTTCAGTTGACAAGCAGAAGAGAGAAAGCTACCTTACAACTATGAAGAAGAAGATCGACCTCCCTCAGGTAAGCGAAGTGACCCTGCCTGAGGTTTTTCATCTCAGACCTGGTGTCTATATCCTCATTCTGTTGGCCATTATCCTACTCTTGGTGGTCTTTTTCGTCACCATCTTCCCTGCCTTGATAAAAGGTGGGCGGTACGTTACCTTCAATGCTCCCTTAGACGAGAGTGGAATCTACCTTGATGGGACCTACCTTGGGGGATCTGAGCACCAGTACTTCATCAAAACCGGAACATACAAGGTCGATTACTATAAGGGTGGCATCAAATACGCCTCAGATACCCTTGAGGTGGACCGCCCGCTCTTTTTGACAGCACTCATCCATCGCACCAAAACCGTTGACCCGCCCTCCCTTGACCTGGATAGCGCAGCAGCCAAAGAGATCATCCGCTTTGACCTCAATGAGATTGCCCAAGCGAGCGCGATTCTCGACTATGATATGGTCATTCGCCAAGCTCCTCTCTATAGAAACCTTGCTGGCGACCTCACTGCCTTGGGCTTTGACCCCTCATATATCCAAGATGCGATGCTCTTGGCCCTCCATTATGTGACCGCACCCGAGATATTTGAGGATGCCGCACGATCTGTGCCGCTGCTAAATGATTCTTTACTAACATCTACCCTATCGAGTATTTCAGACCTCTTCGGTGAAGAAGGGCACATTACCCAAGACCTACCTCAGGGTGAAACGCCTCCGGTCAATACAGCGGTATTGCAGGCAGGGGAGATACAAATACCAGGCGCTCTTTATGATCCAGTTGATATAAAAATGGGAAAGATTACTCCCTTGCAATATCCACAGATCAAAGAAATGCCGGTCGTAGTACAAGAGAGTAGCTTTGCTTTGGCCCTTCTTCCGGTCAGCCAATACCAGTACGCGCTCTTTGTGGAAGAGAATCCACAGTGGGCGCGCAGCAATCTTGCCAATTTGAAAGCCCAGGGTCTGGTCGATGACTCATACCTTGATGGCATAGCCCTTTCAACACTGTTTGCTTCTAATCGGCCTATTACTAATATAAGTTGGCATGCAGCCAATGCTTTTAGCCAGTGGATTGGAAAGAAGAGCGGAAAGCGAGTCTTCTTACCTACCGAAGCAATGTTCACCGTAGCTGCTGTGAGTCATCCAAACCTCCGCTACGAAACATCAATTGGGGCAGTCAGCCCAACTGATGGCCATCCTGCAGCTCTGTTAGGTGGTGTCTGGGAGATGACCAGCACCCCCTATATCCCATTGGCGCGGCTATTGGGATATGAGAGAGCCCTAAAACTCCATACGGAGTACGCTCTACAGGTAGACCCGATTGTGAAGGGTGGCAGTTATCTTACAGCGCAAGGATCCATTGATGTTCATACGGTGGGAGTAATAGATAACGCAGCGTGCTCAGAGCAAATTGGTTTTCGCATCGCATGGGAACAATAGATGAAAAATGATAAGTCGCAGTATAAGTTACTGCAAAAGAATAAGAAAGCATACTTTAACTATGAGGTTGTGGAAGACCTGGAGTGTGGGATTGCTCTAGTCGGCACAGAGGTTAAATCTCTGCGTGAAGGCCGTTTCAGCTTTGCTGACTCCTATGTAACGATCAAGGACAACAACTTAACTCTCGTAGGATTGCATATCCAACCATATACGCATGGTAATATCCACAATCATGCAGTACAGCGGCCAAGAAGGCTATTGGCACATAAGCAAGAGATCAAAAGACTGAGACGCAGAGTCGAAGAGAAGGGTTTTACCCTTATCCCTACATCAATTTATCTTAGAGGCAACCTAGTTAAAGTACAGATCTCACTTTGTAGAGGTAAGAAGTTGCATGACAAACGCGCTACAGTCAAAGAGCGCGACTTGAACAGAGACATGCGCAGAGAGATTCGGCAAATGCAATTTTAACCATTAATTGTTTCATTACCCCCCTCGTTAATCATGAGGGGGTTTTATTTACACTTTTGATTGAAGCCCTAAAAATTGTGAATTTTAAATGTATACAAATACATATAATTAAAAATATACAGACGTAATAGTATAGAAATAAATATAGATTACGTACAATATATAACTAATTTTGTGAAAAATGAGAATAGAAAAAATATATAACACCATAACATATATTGAATATATATAAGTTATATATTAACAAAGAAGAACATGAGTAATAAATATTTAAAAAAAAATAATAATATAAAATAATAAAATTGTATAATTAATTAAAAACACAATATATACTTAATTAATACAGTCAGTATTAATTTATCTACTGCAATGGTTCTTACTAGAATTGAGTAAGAACTTAAGAAGTATTAAACATTGGTAAGTCCAAATTAAACAATTATAATTTAACAATATAAAAGTTTTAGATTGCTATTTATAAAATTGTCTTTTATACTGATTGAACAATAGATTGAACAAACGCATAATTGGAGTGTAGCGATGAGTAGCCCTGCCCCATTCACTCTGTGCAGACTGTACCGCAATGAACGCACATATTTCTATGCACTCTTCAGAGATCCGGAGACGGGTAAGAGAACTAACAAGAAGAGTGTAGAGAGACTACGCACCAGACTAGGAATATTTTCTGAGAAGCCAATTCAGCGAAGAGATGAAGCTATTCGTATTTGCCAGCAAGCATTAGAGCGGGGACTGATCTTCGGCGAGAAAGAAGAGAGGATACTTGTCAGAGAGTATTTGCGTACCTTTTATGACTGGGAGAAGAGCCCTTATGTAGCCAGAAGGAATACGCTTTCCCCCAATTCAATAGGAAAAGACTACATAACTACTCGCAGAAGCCTTATTGATAATCATGTAATTCCTCTTGTTAAACCAAATCTGTTACTCTCTGCAGTAACGCTTGGATGGATCGAAGATCTTCAATACAATCTGGTAAAAATGGATGCGCTTGCGCCCTCTACTGTGAATGTAATCATGAGTGCGGTACTGGCAGCTTTTAAAGAAGCACAAAGAAGAGGTTTTATCCAACAGAACATCATTCTGGAGATTAAACATCTGGATGTCGTTCATAGAGCTCGAGGAGTGTTGACTGAAAAGGAGATGACAGCGTTTCTCCTGTATGCAAAAGAGCAGAGCGAAAAGAGAATATATCTTGCGTGTCTCTTGGCATTGATTACTGGAATGAGAAGTGGAGAGTTACGTGCCCTACGACAGGAGGCTATTGGCAAAGACCTGATCATTGTAGATCAAGCCTATGCCGATCATGCTGGGCTTAAAAGCCCTAAGGGCAAAAGAAGCCGGTATGTCCCCTGCCCTTCCTGGCTTTGTGAACAACTGCGTCAATTAGCTGATGAGAATCCTTTTGAGGGTGACCATGAGTTAGTCTTTTGGAGTAAGCGAGGAGGTGGATTTGTTTCAAGCCATTATTTCAGCGATCGTTTCAAAAAAGAATTGGCCGCATCTGAGGTCTTAACAATGGATGAGATACAAGAGAGAAATATAACATTTCACTCATTACGCCATATGGCCAACTCACTACTCAGAGGCAGCATCGATGAACACCTTCTAAGAATGACCATTGGACATTCCAGCCAGGCATTGACCGACCTTTATACCCATCTCAATGAGAGTGGACTTAAGAGCGTAGCGCTTGCCCAGGAGCGTATGATCCTCAGCTTGCTCGATCATGGACATGAGAAGGGACTTCTAGATACAAATAAGCACAAAATTCATTGAAAATTACCCTGAATGCAAGGACCAGGAGAGTTCAACACCTCCTAAGGTTATGTTAAAGTGAGGATATACTTATTTGGGAGGACGATGATGCGAGTAGCTGTACTAGGAGACATTCATGGAAATTTGCGTGCAATGGAGGCAGTTTTGGCCGATGCCCGCACCAATGATGTCGAACAGTTCATCTTTCTCGGAGACCTCGTGTACAACGGCCTGGATCCGCAGCATTGCTATGATGCTTTGATGGCGGTCAAGCCAATGGTTTGCATCAAAGGGAACAGTGATGGGTATCTTGAGGATATCCCCACTTTCACCGTTAATAATGAGAACGATAAGCAACTTCTTAAATTTTATAAGTATACTTCGATTCGTATGCTTGAAGATGCAAAAGCATCAGTTGCTGAATTTCTGCCGGTGAAGCGATTTGACTTGGAAGGAGTCACCTTTCTTGCCTGTCATGGCAGCCCTTATAGCGATACTGAAGGTCTTTATGCTACTGAACCCTTTGATCCCGTGCTTGCTAAAAAACTAGCCAATGAAAAAGTGGATGTTGTGTTATGTGCGCATACACACGTTCCAGCAGATTTTAATCGCAATGGCATCAGATTCATCAATCCTGGTGCCGTTGGTTTTTCTTTGGATGGAGATACCAGAGCAAGTTGGGCACTCCTAACGATTGAAAAGGGTGTGATGACTGTAAAAATCAAGCGTGTTGAATATGACATCAACCGGTATAAGGCAGAGGTAGAGCATGCAATTCAGAGCTTCCCACTCTTCAGTGGTCTGTTGCACGCACTTGAAAATGGAAGAATGCCTAAGTGTGAACTCTTCATGAAAATTACACTCAAACCTTGAAATGGCTAATCCCTTTTAAATAAAGCTCGGTATTGTAACAAATCCCGGGCTTTTCTCTTGCAATCTGCCTCCTGGTTCTGTATAATATTG
>JBAZCM010000022.1:0-21226 GCA_041654935.1 Sphaerochaeta sp.
AGATTGAGATATGGCTTGCCTCATGAAAGTATGAGGTGCCGTTGCGCAAAAGACCATGGGCAACTACTTCGCCCCTCTCTAGATCGGTAATCTCAAGGTGACTGGTCCACCCCCAGTTGGCCTGGTAGAAGCCAAGGCCCTTGTGGTGGAAGGGCTTGTTCACCCAAAGTTTCTCGCTTTTGGTCGTCCCATCACGATCGGTGACCGTCACTTCACTAAAGTATTGCTTGACCGCCCCGCTCTCATCAAAGGTCAGGTAGAAGTCATCCAGATAGAGGGTAAAGCCCTCTTTTTCAAAGTGATGGGCATTACCCGGCAGGAGGTTGACCATATCCTCTGAAGAGGTTGCATTGCCGAGCGTGCCGCCCAAGAAGAGGATGATCAGCCCCACGTGGGTGATAGCAGCTCCCAGCACCCCGATCCGAAACTTCCCACCTTTGATCTTCCCTTCTTCCTCGGTTATCGCGTAGCGCCCTTTACGGAGGAGCGTACGAGCCTGCTCTTCAGTCACATCCTCGATGACGTATTCGCTTTTGGTGAAGGAGGGAAAGAAAGAGGGGGCGAGCTGGCGCAGTTGCCCTTTCAATGAGAGGGCAGTACAGAGGCTGAGGTTGATGACAAAGAGCACTACCAAGACGATGAAGATCGCCGAGCTGTAGATGGTGTTGAGCGAGAGGGCGAGGATCAGCGGTCCTGCCTTGGGGTATCGCTGAAGGTACCATTGGGGCGAGCTGTGCTGTGGCAACAGTGTTCCGATGACAATGTAGAGGGCGATGAGGGCCAAGAGGACAATGGCCACCCTCAAAGATGCAATGAAGGTAATAATTCGTTTTATACGGTGCTTCATACGTTCCTTGAATATAACAGAAGAGCCAGAAGTTTGCACCTCCGGCTCTCCTGATTTGTGCAGCGAGCGAACTTAGGGTTCGATGGCCGGTGGGGGAGGTGTGATGACAGCCCAGTTGGCCTTGCTATCAGTCTCCCTCAGGTCGTTCTCACTGAGGAAAATCCGTGGATTTCCGTGACAGGAGTCACAGCTCTCATTTTGGAAGGTCGAGCGCTGGACGTTGTGTGTCGGTGAGTACTTCCAGTTCGGTACATCATCAAAGTTCGGTATCAGGTTATCCCCAGCTTCAATGAAGGAGTCGGCGGTGGTCGGCATGTGGCGCAGGGCTACATACTTGTACGGCCGCTCTTCAGTGGGATTGGGGTTCAGTCCAATGCGGAAGAGTATCCGGGTCTCAGAGTGGCTGGCCAGCGACTTGCGGTCATCGGCGATCGTGGTATGGCACTCAAAACAGTTCTGGTTTGCCTGAGCGTGACAGACCTGACAGGCCAGGGTATCGCCATGGATGTCGTGCATCTCGTTGCCAGTTGATCCACTGAGTAGTCCCTCATGACAATCTAGGCAAGAGGGCAACGTTGGCTTGTCCCACATCGAATCATACGCAACGCCAGTACCATGGAAGTTGGTAACGTCGTGACAGTCGACACAGGTGAAGCCCATCTCGTAGTGGACGTCTTGGGCGAATCCTACCGTTCCCATGAACTCACCAGCATTACGCGCTCCGTGACAGGCATAGCATGTCTGATCCATCGGAGGGGTACTGAAGAAGGTGTGCTGGGCAATCAACCCACCGCCATAGCTGTCGGGTCGGCTGACGTGACACTCTCCACAGGTTGCATGGCAGTTCATACAGTTCAGGTTCCAGATCTCTCCAAGGCCGGAGTGCGGATCGTCCAGTGCATGCGGGTCGCCGCTGAACTCAATCAAGGAGTTGGCAAATCCACGGACCGAGTAGTGCAGTGAAGAGGCATAGCTCTCGGTGGCCTCCTGGTGACACTGGGCACAGATTCCACCAAGGTCTCGTGATGGTGCTGGATCGACTCCTACGTGGGCAAATTCAAAGCGCCCCTCGTCGCCATTACCACCGTGACAGGTTACACATCCCAACTTACCGTGGGAAGTTTCCAAAAAGTCTCTCGAAACAAGGAATTTTTCAAGCGCCGAAAACTCCGGCGCAGCAGGAGCTCATCCTCCTGTCTCTGCGGCAGCAGAGACGGGTGTGGCCAAATTGTTGATGGGCCCGACTTGCGTGTGGCAGGCAATACACTTGCTGCTGGGCTGTGAGGCCATCGAAACAGGGTCGGTAAACCGTGCGGTGACCTGGATCGGTTCCTCTTTCTTCTTACAGCCTGATCCGACGATTAGCAAGAGCAAACAGCTCAATGCCAACAGGCCGAGTCGTGATAGTCGGTGACTACTTTTTCTACCCATTCTACCCTCCGTAAAGCTCATTCGTCACTGTCCAATCATTATAACAGTATCGATAAGAAAATAACAACTATAATTTCCCAGCTGGCTGTACCACCCGCCGTCGGTCTCCGTCTCGTTCTACGAACCCAAGTTCTTCCATTTTGTTGAGCAGAGGCAGCATATACTTACGACTGAGGGGCAGCCCATCTTTCGCTTCGGCAATTGAGAAGGTCGATCCCACTGCTCGTCCGTCTATGATGCGCTCAATGATTTCTTCAAAGACCGCGGTGCTGTAGATATAGGTGGAGTCGACAATGATGATGAGCTTCTTCTGCAAGAGTGGTCCAAGAAAGCGTTTCTCCGCTTTGGTGATATGTTTGACCAGGTGGCCGGAAAAGCCACTGGCCTCAATCTTTTTGAGCAGTTGTTCCTCTTCGGCGCCCATGGTAGTTCCTTGGGTGTCAGTCGTCTGTAAGTTTCCGCCCGTCAAAGAAACTACTTCTTGTGCAATCATCGACTCAACGACAAGATGGGTGAGTCGATGGGGGTAGGGATTCTCTGCCTTGAAGGTTTCCAGCGAATAAAGGCCGCGTTCAGTTACACGGTCCAATAGAAGGGTTTTCAACGTATTTAGACGACTTGCTTCGAGATACCAGCTGCCAAAACGATTGTACTGCTGTCCTAGCAGTGAGAGACTCTTTTTTTGGGTTGTAGTGATGAGGCCCCAACCTTCCAAAAAGAGCTTTAAGTACTCCTCGTCGGCGATCTCAGCCGGCAGAGCGTTGTGGGTGTGTACCAGGTCAGAGAGACGTCCAAATTGCTCTGGGGTGAGGGCGGCAGCGGTCAAGACAGTGGCTTGGGCTAAAGGGCGGGAGGAGCCACTGCGGATGAGGACTACCGTTTGGCCAAAGTGCCATGGACGCTCAGAGGAGAGCGTCGCTTCTGCGATAGCAATGCTCGCTGGCAAGGGGCCAATGATCTTCACAGTTGCCCAATCGTGCCAAGTCCCACCGGAGATTTCCACCTCTCCCCGTCGTTTGAGCTTCAGCTCCTCACCATTGTAGACAGGCTTGATGATGAGATACACGCGCTTGGCGAGGGTATAGAAATCCGGTTCAGTAGTGACAAGGGCTCCACGATTCAATTGTGAGTGGCTTACCGATGCCAAAGAGAGGGCAATCCGTGTACCATCACCAGCCTCTTGTACGGTTTGTCCGAAGGACTGCAGAGCCCTCACTTTTGCCTCGGTTTGGGAGGGGAGGAGGGTGACCACATCTCCTACCGCTAGATTCATTTGGCGCAGCGACCCGGTAGCTACAGCGCCAGCCCCTTCGATGGTAAATGACCGATCGATATAGAAAGCCGGTCCATAGCGGTGTGTTCGACGGTTTGTAAGTTGCCGATCGATCTCCGTTTTGAGCATCTGTAGGCCATCTCCGGTGGTTGCGCTTGTTACCACAACCGCTGTCTCTCGTTCAAAAAGAATAAAAAAGTGCTCGGCCGCCTCTTCTGTGACTTCTTCGAGGCGCACCGAATCAACGGCATCCGCTTTGGTGATAACCAGCAGGATTGCCGGCACATCCATTGCTTTGAGGATGGCTGCATGGTCTTCGGTTTGTTCCATCCACCCATCATCTGCAGCAACTACCAGGAGCGCACAATCCAGTGACCATACTCCTCCTGCCATATTGCGGATGAAGCGCTGATGGCCTGGCACATCGATGACTCCAACGGTCTGTCCAGCAGCATTGATATATGAGGCGAAGCCTAATTCAATAGTAAGGTTGCGTTCTTTCTCTTCGGGAAGACGATCGGGATCGACTCCGGTCAGAGCACGCACCAATGATGATTTGCCATGATCTACGTGACCGGCTGTCCCGACGATATACACCCCTACGCCTCCAACAGCTCCCTCAGGGCGGAAATGACTAGCGGTATTTGATGGTCAAAGAGTGTGCCGAGGTTAAGGTGTACTCGATCTTTTTCGATGGTTGCGATGATCGGTACATCTCTTGCCCGTAGAGAATCGACAAGCTTTTGGGCCTTTGGCCCTTCGATGGCAATTGAACGGCTAGGAAAGTTTTCATCAGGAGTACTGCCACCGCCTAGTGTCATGGTCGAGTCAACTAAAGATAAGCGCTCATTTTGAACTGCATCAGTGATCTGGTTGCCAATTGTCTCCAATTCCTCCATCGGACGGCTTGCAAACTGCTCGATTGGCAACATCTGGCCATTGAGACGCTCGATGAGGGTAGCTTCGAGAAGAGAAGAGACAGTCTTGCCGACTCGGAGGGCACGGTAGAGAGGATGCCTGCCAAGCGTATCAACGAAGGCTTTGGTCCCTACGATACATCCCGCCTGGACAGAGCCAAGCGCTTTGTCAGCAGAAAAGGAGACAAGATGAGCTCCTGCGTTGATGTGTCGATGTACTGCAATCTCGCCTGCAACGTTATCATCCAGGACACCCGAGCCTTGGTCGACGACCAGAAGTAGATCGGTGGGGAGAGCCTTGGCCAGGTCGGCAGTCGACGGCTCTTCGGTAAACCCTCGCAGAGCGAAGTTACTTCGATGAACCTTCAGGACCATTGAAGTTCGATTAGTGATCGCTTTCAGATAATCATCCACGGTAGTGATATTGGTAGTGCCGACCTCAATGAGCTTGGCACCACTGGCAGCAAGAATCTCCGGGATTCGAAAACCACCGCCAATTTGGACCAACTCAGAACGGCTGACAATCACCTCTTTGCGTTTTGCAAAGGCGGTGAGGATCAACAGGATTGCCGCGGCATTGTTGTTGACGATGAGAGCAGCTTCACTTTGGGTGAGGCTGCGTAGCAGCTCAGCAGCAAAAGCGCTGCGACCACCGCGCTTGCCGCTCTGTAGGGAGAGTTCAAGATTGGTGTATCCACAGTTCAACGGAGCAACACTCTCCCATACCGTCTTGGAGATCGGGGAGCGTCCGAGGTTAGTGTGGATGATCACCCCAGTGGCATTGATCACCGGCCGTACCCGGCCGAGGTAGATATGCTGTGCCTCTGCCTCACAGGCGCTCAAAACCTCGTCAAAGGTGATTGGTTGTTGGGTCTGGCCGATGATGCTTCGACAGCGAGCTACGGCGATCCGTACTGCATCGGCGGTCAACGGACGCCCTATGAGGGCAAACCATCGGCTGATCTGCTCATGTTGAAGGAGAGTCTCTACCTGAGGGATGGAGGAGTACATGCTTTTCATGATACGGAAGAGGCAGGAATCGAACCTGCCGCTGCCTTTGAACAGCCAACGGTTTTGAAGACCGCGGGAGCCACCAGGCCCCATCAGCTTCCAGGAGGGGTCACCACATGTGATGACCCCTATCATTGGTGTGCGCTTACTGCACCAGGGGAAGGCCAGCTGGCTTCCAACCGTTGTTGATTCCACCAGCCAAGGAGTAGGCATCAAAGCCCATCACCCGGAGAACCCCAACGGTCTGACCTGCGGTTTGGCCGGAGTAACAGACGATGACGTGCTTGCCATTCTTTGCAAGAGTGGGAAGCAAGGTGCCAAACTGTGCCCAAGCAATCTGACTTGAACCCTGGACATGTCCTGCATCAAAGTCATCCTTGGAGCGGATGTCGATAATGTTGAATGCCTTGGGGTTGGTCTCAATGGCGTCCAAGAGCTGTTGGCCCTGGATAATTTTGTTGCCGTCTTTGCCAACGGAAACAAAGTTAGCCTTTGCGGCTGCCCAGAGAACCTCTTGCTCTGCTCCCTTGGGGGAGGTGACATTGTTGCGGCCACTGAGGGGGCGAGCACCAGTCTCAGAAGCTTCAAGTCCTGCAGCTCTCCAACCGTTCATTCCACCGGTGAGGCTCTTTGCATTGGTAAAGCCTGCCATGCGAAGCGCGGCAAGGGCCTGGCCTGCAGTCTGGCCGGAGTAACAGACGACCACAACCTGACGGTTGGTGGGGATCTTCTCCATAACATCACCAAGGTCTGCCCAAGCACTGTGGTAGGCGCCTTCGATATGTCCCTCTTCAAAGTCAGCTGCGCTACGGATGTCTACCAGGACAACAGCATCAGGGTTGTCATCGAGCATAGCCCGTACGTCGGCAGCACCGATCATGTTGTTGCTCGTAGCCAATTGGGCAAAGTAGTTCTGCCCAGCTTCAAGCAGGACCGCATCTTTGTCCACTGCCGGTGCGGCAGGAGCTGGGGCCGGAGCAGGGGCAGCGACCGCTGGTGCAGCTGCTTGTGGAGCAGCCTCTTTCTTCCCACATCCGGTGAAGATCAGCATGGCGCCGATTACCAGGACAAAGAGTAACAGTGATAGTCTTTTCTTCATTAAACGCTCTCCTTCGAGTGATTCTGATTCACGAGAAATGCTACCATATTTATCTATAAAATAATAGCTATATTGCACTAGGATATATCTAGTTTCATATTAAGGAAATATCTTATACCATCGATAATTGAAACAGAAATTCAGAGCCGTTCTTTTACTTTCCCATGAGAGAAAATTACAAAAAACTGCTTGTTATCAACAAAAATTGACAAGTGGAAATAGTGAGATTAGCAGAAGATTTTGTGCAACCAAATACAAAAAAGGCAGCCAGGGAATCTGACTGCCAAAGAGCGAAAGACGGGACTTGAACCCGCGACATCCACCTTGGCAAGGTGGAGCTCTACCGCTGAGCTACTTTCGCACTGAAAAGCATGATAGCATTTTTACTGACGTTTGCAAAGTATTGCCTCAACTCTCCGTCCAATAAAGAAATTATATGAGCCAATCGGCTGTATTCAATCTGATATTTACCAGTCTTCCAACAAGATACAGACCTCTCGAAAAAAAGAAAAATAATCTTTGACGGCTGAATAGGCATATGATATGATGATTATACAAATGCAAATTTAATGACATCAATGAGAATTATGTTTAATTAATTGGTTGGAAATCAGGGTCTGCAAGAAAAAAGATCCATTTGAAATGGAAAAACATATCATGGAGGAGAGTCAATGAGTTATTTGGATAACGTACAAAAGAACACTAACACGCGGTACTGGGTTAACAACCCTTCTATGAAGGAGTGCGAAATAGCGATTGCTCAAGATGCTTTTGCTTGTACGACAAACCCGGCCTATTGTGCGAAGCTGTTTCAAAGCGATCCTGCGTATATGAAGGAGAAAATTGCAGAGGTCATGCAAAACAGTGTGGAAGGTATTGAGCTTGCAGAACAAGTCTATCATGCCACAACAAAAGACTTGATGCAGCGTTTCTTGCCGGTTTACGAGGCGTCCGGAGGGACTAAAGGATTTGTGACGGTTCAGGAAGATCCTCGCTTTGAGGAGGATCACGAGTACATTTTGAAAGCCTCGTTGCGCTCTAAGGAACTTGGCCCAAACTACATGGCTAAAATTCCAGTAACCGTACATGGAATTGCTGTTATTGAACAAATGGTCAAACACAATGTACCAATCTGCGCAACTGAAGTATTCGCTATCTCGCAAGCGGTGGAAATATATCGAGTCTATGAAGAAGCTGTAACCAAATATGGAAATCGTCCTCCATTGTATATCACCCACATTACAGGCATCATGGATCAATATTTTAGAGATTTAGTAGCCAAAGAGAAGATTTCTATTTCTGAAGAAGCGCTAGCTCTTGCTGGCACTGCAGTTGGTTTAAAACAGTACCGACTGTTCAAAGAAAAGGGTTATGATGCCATTATCTTAGGTGGTGGCGCCAGAGGATTGGAGCACTTCACCAATTTTGTTGGTGGCGATATTCATATCACCATCAATTGGAGTACAGCCGAAGAGTTGAATGCGACCTATCAGCAAGCTGAGACCTTCATTGATCGAGAAATTCCGGCAGCTATCATCGACGAACTGCTTGAGAAGCTTCCAAACTTCAAACGCTCTTGGGATGAAAATGGGATGACTGTGGATGAGTTTGCTGATTATGGACCAGTAATGCTGTTTAGAACTCAATTCATGAATGGTTGGTCTCGGCTGATCGATGCAGTACAGATGGCGCGCTGAGGTGTGACAAGCAGGGGAGAGGCATGAAAAAGAGGATACAAGGTTTCATTGATAATTTTGAGGGGTACTGTTGTGTGGTGGCCTTGAGCGCTATGTCCATCATCATCTTCATACAGGTCATCTTTCGATATGTGTTAAAAGCATCATTGCCCTGGTCTGAGGAGATTTCTCGCTATTTATTGGTATGGACAACGTTCTTTGGCGGAGCATATGGTGTTCGACTTGGTGCTCACATTGGCGTCGAAGCTTTTACCATGCTTCTCCCTAAGAAGTATCAACGAGTGCTTGCTATCTTGATCAATGTAGCGTCGATTGTTTTGTGTGTTGCGATTTTGGTCTTTGGGATCAAGATTGTTCAAACGCAGATGCGGCGTGGTCAACTTTCCCCTGCAATGCGCTTACCGATGGGATATGTTTATTTAGCAATTCCCATCGGTATGGTTCTTTTCATTGTGCGATATATACAACGCATTGTACTTGCTCTCTTGAATTTTTCAAAGAATGAGGAAGAGGCAGGAGGTTTGCTATGACAGCTTTGCTCTTTGTACCATTTGCTATTCTTGTAATCTTGGGATTTCCCATTTGGACTGTTTTGGCTGGCTCCAGTTTTATTGCCTTGTATTTCGGTAGTGGAACACCACTGACATTGGTTGTACAACGAATGTTCACAGCCTCTGATTCATTTCCTTTGCTGGCAGTTCCTTTGTTTATGGTTGCAGGGAACTTGATGGAGACTGGAGGAATTTCGCGACGCCTAATTAACTTCTGTAACTCGTTACTTGGTAGTTTTACCGGGGGACTGGGAATGGTTGGGGTTCTTGCCTGTATGTTCTTTGCAGCCATTTCGGGCTCAGGTCCAGCTACAGTTGCGGCTATCGGCGGTATTATGATTCCAGCCATGGTTGAGGCTGGATATGATTCTGCCTTCTCAGCGGCATTGCTTGCTGTCGCAGGGGCAATCGGCGTTATCATTCCGCCTTCTATCCCAATGGTGAACTATGGTGTTGTAGGATCAGTCTCAATTTCCAGTCTTTTTGCCGCTGGTTTTGGCCCTGGAATTCTTATGGGATTGGCTCTGATGGCTGTTTGTTATGTTGCAGCAAAAAGAAATGGATATGGAAAATTGAGTGCTGTGCAATTCCGTTGGTCGGGAGTCTGGCACTCATTCAGGGATGCTTTCTGGGCATTGCTCATGCCAGTTCTTATCCTTGGTGGTATTTATGGTGGAATCTTTACCCCCACTGAAGCTGCTGCTGTTTCGGTAATTTATGGATTTGTTGTTGGATTGTTTGTTTATAAGGAATTGAAGTTTTCTGATCTTCCTCCTCTATTGATGGCTGCCGGAAAAACAACAGCTATTGTGATGATGATTATCGCGTCTGCATCGGGATTCGGTTGGATTTTGACAGCAGAACGGATTCCCGACGTTATTGCCGCAGCAATGATGTCACTCTCAAGCAACAAATTTGTAATCCTTACACTCATTAACCTTCTGTTATTGTTGGTCGGATGTATCATGGAGACCACCGCCTCCATTATCATCTTGACTCCTATCTTTTTGCCGATAGTCACTCAATTGGGTGTCAATCCAATTCACTTTGGTATCATCATGGTTATGAACCTGGCAATCGGAATGGCTACTCCACCATTGGGAGTGAACCTTTTCGTTGCTTGTAGTATCTCTGGCAGAACAATGGAACAGATTTCACGAAAGCTGGTATGGGTTTTGTTGCTTAGCATACTTGTGCTCTTCCTGACCTCATATTTTGAGCCAATTGCATTGCTGATTCCCCGTTTGATGGGATTAATTAGATAGTTGTTGTCTGTGTTAATAAGCTCTTTGAGAGTTGTGAAGTTTTAAAAAGGAGTTCTTTATGAAAAAGGCACTAGTGTACACATTGGTCATTCTGGTAGCTATCACTATGTTTGCAGGATGTAAGGGTAAGGATCAGAGTGTGGCAAAGGGAACTGAAGCCGAGAAGATCTATAGGATTAAAGGTGGGCACGCCAATCCGGCAGATCACCCCTATCACATAGGATTGGAAAAGTTTGCTGAGTTGCTGAAAGAGAAGAGTGGGGGAAGAATTCTTCTTGACTCATTCCACAGTTCACAACTTGGCAACGAGCGGGATTTGGTTGAAGGCCTTCAGCTGAACACCGTGCAGGCAGCAGTTATCACCTCAGCACCGCTTTCTGGATTTACAGATGCCTACCTGGTCTTTGACCTGCCATTTGTCTTCGAGGATGTGGAGGAAGCACGTAAAGTGTGTGACAGTCCTATCGGGCAACAGATGCTTGCGAGTTTAGAAGATGATGGAGTCATTGGATTGACCTTCTTTGAGAATGGAATGCGTAATATCACTAACAGTAAACGTCCAATTGAGACACCTGCTGACCTGAGAGGTATCAAGATTCGGACCATGGAAAATATGATGCACATGGATGCTTTCCGTGTCATGGGTGCCGATCCTACGCCAATGGCCTTTGGTGAACTTTTCACCGCGATGCAACAGAAGGCAATTGATGCACAGGAAAATCCCTATGTTGTCATTTATGCTAACAAATTCTTTGAGGTACAGGACTATCTGTCTATCACTGAGCACCTCTATTCACCTGCTCCTCTGTTGATTTCAAAAACTTTCTACGATTCACTACCGAACGACCTTCAGCAGGTGATGATTGAAGCTGCTCGAGAGGCGAAAGTTTATCAGTGGCAGGCTTGTGATGATCAGACCAGTTATCTACTCAAGTCACTTGAAGAAGCAGGCATGATAGTCAACCGACCTGACAAAGCACCGTTTGTTGAGGCGACGAAATCACTGTATGACAAGTACGTCGGTGTTGGTAAGGGACTGGTTGATCCTGAAACTGTTGCTGCCGTACAGAAGTTGCTTCAGTAGGGGAGTCTCATTTATTAGGAATGTATTGTGGCCGGCACATCGGTGTCGGCCACAAATATAGAGAAACCAGTTGGAAGGGCAGAAGTGCAGCGCATATTGATGATTCTCTTACTTTCGGTCGGTAGCGTGATGGTAAGTTATACAACACGTCGGCTCTTGCCGCGCCTGGCTTTGGAACACGAGAAAAGTCTGTGCATTCTTTCAAAACGATTGAAAATTCTTGCAATGTTTTTCATAGAGCCTTTTTCCATGTTCAGTTCCATCTGGTCCTTTTCTTTCGATGAAATGTCTGTAGCCTCATTCCCCTTGATAGGGATTTTGTTGATGCTTTTGGTAGCATCTTCTATTTTATTTATAACCAAGATTTTACGCTTTGAGCCAAATCAAGCTGCATCAATGTTCACCAGCGGTGCATTTTCTAATATTTTAACTTTCGGTGGCCTGACCGCATTTTTACTCTTTGGAATAGAAGGGTACACACTGATAATTTTGTTGAATTTGTTTATTGTCCCAGTTACTTACTTTGTTGGATACCCAGTTTCACGACAGATAGGATTGGGACAGCCGTTAAAAGAAGGTTTTAGTCGTCAGGCGTTGGCAAACGCCCCTTTTTTAGTAATTCCTTTTGTTGCATTTATCGCAGGAGGGATATGCAACTTTGTAAAGATTGATCAGCCACAACTTATGATTAGTTTGCGTTCAATTCTCATTCCTTCTAATACAGTTCTGCTAGGAATATCCATTGGACTGACTTTACGTTTTGAAGCAATTGGCCGTTATTGGAAGGAAATTGGGTGGATCTTTTTTGTAAAGTTTATCATCTCGCCAACGATCATGATGATAATATCATTGTTGTTTGGGCTCCGTCATGTTATGGGAGGGTTGCCTTTTAAGGTTGCCATCATAGCCTCGGTAATGCCTGTTGGATTCAATGCACTGATACCTCCAGCACTCTATGGTTTTGACTTGGATCTGGCCAATTCAGCGTGGATTGCATCTATGTTTGCTTTTATAATGATTTTACCTGCAGCGTATCTAATTCTAATGTGATAGGTTGGATTTGTTATCACTGGCTGCATAAAATTCAGTCAACAATCCATCGATGTTAGAGAGGTGAGATTGCATATGTTGAGCTGCTAAGGAAAAATTCCTTTCTTTAATTGCTTCAAAAATTGAGCGGTGAAAGTTCATTGAAGTATTAACCAGATGTGGAATTATCTCAAATATCTCAATCATGAATTGTTCCAACAAAGAATGAAGCGTCAGTAGCATGTGGTTTAGATAACGATTATGAGCACCGTTGGTGAGATGGAAGTGAAAAAGCATATCGTTTTTTAAATATGTACTCGTATCCTCATTGCGTAAAGCTTCTTCCATGTTGCGGATATCTTGCTCCAAAAGAATGACATCATCTGCAGTCAATCGCTCGTAACTTGATTGAATTACGTTAATTTCTAGGATACGTCGAGCGTCCAAAAGTTCGAATGCCGCTTCCTTGTCTGAGAGAAATGGCGCCTTTGGCTCTTCTCCCCACGTCTCAGGATTACCATTGATTATTCGAGTGCCAGCTCCTGGCTTTTCTTCAATGACTCCAAGTTGGGAGAGTCTTTGCATTGCTTCGCGTAGTGGAAGGCGGCTAACGCCCAACTGTGCTGCAAAATCTACTTGGTTTGGAAGCTTATCACCTTCTTTCAATTGACCGTCGATGAGCATTCGTTTAATCTCATCGAAGACATAATCTGCGAGCTTGCGTTTAGTTGGACGAATCTTTGCCATAAGTTTAGAAATCCAGTTGGAATTGATACAATCATTATACAATGTAAGGTGGCTGTGGTCAAACCATACCTAAAAGAATAAATAAAAAGCAGCCGGATAATCCGACTGCTTGAGAGCGAAAGACGGGACTTGAACCCGCGACATCCACCTTGGCAAGGTGGAGCTCTACCACTGAGCTACTTTCGCAAACACCTTGGCGAGACCGCCCAAGGATTTTTTCTTGCGAGAGAGGGGACTTGAACCCCTACACCGTAAGGTACTAGATCCTAAGTCTAGCGTGTCTGCCAATTTCACCACTCTCGCGGTGCAATGCTTTTAGAAGAAGCATTATTTGAGCCGCAAAGGGATCGAACCTTTGACCCACAGATTAAGAGTCTGTTGCTCTACCAACTGAGCTAGCGGCCCATGCATAAACTTTCAAAAAACATCTACTGCGCTCGGAAGGATTCGAACCTTCGGCCTACGGATTCGAAGTCCGGCGCTCTATCCAGCTGAGCTACGAACGCGTTCTCAACCTCAGAGGGTGGAAGACGGGGATTGAACCCGCGACAACCAGAACCACAATCTGGGGCTCTGCCAACTGAGCTACTTCCACCAAGGCTGTTGCTGCATCAGAACAATCCAATGCAATTCAACGTTGCTTACTATGCCTGAAAGAGCCATCTTTGTCAACCATTCAAAGGAAAAATTAACCCCTTTTATAAATGGTTAGACAGCAATCAATTGCTTGTCAACTCGATAAAGAGGATATGCGATCTCCAGCGTAAAGTCTTGTTGCATAGTACCCCTGTAAGCCGACGCGCAAGGTCGCTGTTATCAACCGTTACAGCTGCGCTCTTGAAGGCCGGTAGATAGGAGTGTTCAAGATACCGTTCTAGATCAGCTTCACTCATAACCCGCTGCTCAATCAGCTCCTGGTGGTGGGCTTTTACCACAAAGCCAATTTCTTTAAGAAGAGCGATTAAATCTTCATCCACCCAGTTGGTCAATTCATTGGACGGGTCATCGTACAGGAGTTTT
The DNA here is from genome assembly GCA_041654935.1 of Sphaerochaeta sp. GTDB lineage: Bacteria > Spirochaetota > Spirochaetia > Sphaerochaetales > Sphaerochaetaceae > Sphaerochaeta. The sequence goes on from JBAZCM010000022.1 coordinate 13,972, forward strand.
TCTGCCGCTTCCAACAAGACTTTGTCTTCGCCATCCAAAAAGTGACTGAGACGCGAACCCTTTGAGGGAACCGTTTCTGCCAATCTGATCTTTGCATCTGCGGCCATACGGGCTTTGATGGACAAGGCCAACTTCTTCCCACCCTTTGCTCGACTGAAGAGATTACGGCCCAGGATTATTTCAAAGAGAAGCCCCTTCTCCAAAGCAGCAATGACCTGCTCGGCGGACCCTTGGTACAACTGTGGCTGCTCAATGCGTTCAAGCGACTGGGCATAGTGATTGAGGTAGGAGAGTTCATCTTCAGTCCGTACCTGGGCAACAGTCAGACCTTCAGGACTGCGTCGATACGCTTCCCATAAGAGCAGCCCATGCCCTGCGTTGAGGATAAGGATTCGGTCATTGCGACGGATATTGATCTGATCAAAGAGCTGGTCGCGCACCGTTTTTAGCATGAGGCTACGTTCACTTTGTACACGCCTGAGCCAACGCTCGCGACTACTGTCAGTTGGTGAATAGGTAAGGTTCTCTACAAAGGCATCATCGATGACTGCCTCCAGCTGCTCTTCGCGCCGCTGTTCGACTCGGCTCTTCACCCCAGCTTCCCATCCTTGGTTGCTTGGCCGGTAGAAGATTCGTCCACTGAGAGCAGAAGGTAGATATTGCTGGGCGACCCAATGGTCGTTGTATGCATGGGGGTAGAGGTAGCCCTTGCCGTGGCCAAAACCCTTGGCGTCACGGTTGGCATCACGCAGATGGTTGGGCACCTGTTGTTGCTTCTGCTCTTCCACCTCTTTGAGGGCATCGAAGAAGGCGAGGGTGGTATTGCTCTTTGTTGTAGTGGCCAAGTAGAGAGCTGCCTGGGCGAGATGAAACCGCCCTTCGGGCAGTCCGATGCGATCAAAGGCATCGGCTGCCGACTGGACGACCGTGAGGGCATTGGGATCGGCAAGCCCCACATCCTCACTTGCGCTGATGAGCATCCGTCTGAAGATATACTTGGGGTCTTCTCCGGCATCGACCATCCGGGCAAGCCAGTAGAGCGTTGCATCGGGGTCGCTGCCGCGTACACTCTTGATGAAGGCGCTGATAACGTCGTAGTGGTAGTCACCCTCTTTATCGTAGAGAACCGCCCGCCGTTGGATCGACTCCTGGGCAGCCTCAAAAGAGATGAGGATGTTGCTTCCTTCTGGTGGGGGGAAGGGCTCTTGGGATGTCTCTACGGCAAGCTCTAAGGCATTGAGCAGGGAGCGAGCATCGCCGTCGGCGACCTCTACCAAGTGCTCCAGCGCTCCCTCTTCAAAGTGGATGTCCCAGGCTCCGTAGCCACGTTCGCGGTCTTTGAGGGCTTGGTGGGCGATCGCAAAGAGGTCTTCGTCGGTAAGGCTGGTCAGCTGGAAGATTCGCGACCGGCTCACTAAGGCTGCATTGACCTCAAAGAAGGGGTTCTGGGTTGTCGCTCCGATAAGGATAACCGTCCCATTCTCCACCCAAGGAAGCAGGGCATCCTGCTGGCTCTTATTCCAGCGATGCACCTCATCGACAAAAAGGATCGTGCCTCGTCCGTAGAGGCTGGAGCGCTCTCGTGCAGCCTCAATTTCGTGACGGAGCTCTTTGACTCCGCTTAAGACTGCGTTGAGGGTGGAGAAGTGGCGCTTAGTGGTGTTGGCGATGACCCGGGCGAGGGTGGTTTTGCCGGTCCCTGGTGGTCCATAGAAGATTACTGAGGAGAGTTGATCGGCCTGGATGGCGCGGCGAAGCAGCCTTCCCTTACCGATGATGGCATCCTGGCCGACGTACTCATCGAGGGTGCGTGGGCGCATCCGGTAGGCAAGCGGTTGGCTCTTGGTATCTACATTCTCAAAGAGGTTCATTGAAAGATCTCCAAAAATGAGCCGCTGCCCTTGATGACCGGGGTGGTGCGTAGCTGTAGTTCTTCCTCAGCGAGCGCTGAGAGGTATTGATGGACAAAAAGCTCTACCAGATGTTCAAAAAGATCGTCGGTAATCGCTCCCAGGTCGTGCTCTTCGAGTAGGATGTGGGAGTTACGAACGATGTGGTAGCGCCCGGCAATCCGACTCCACTGCGAGGAAGCTTCAGCGAGCTCTTCGACAAGGAGCAGGCGGGCCAATTCTACGATTTGCTCGTGATGTTGTGCTGAGAAGTACTGGGTAGCGGTCTTGGTATTATCATCCACCATTGCCTTTGCCTCGGGGAAGGTAAGGCCTTCAAAAAGGGGCTCTAGGTGCAAAGGAAAACGACTGGCACTGTGCCAAAACGCTGCGATAACCTCTTTCCCCCATACTTCAAGGCGCTGCTCAAAGAGTGGTATGTCCTTCAGCTCAACTAAGTGCACGCTCTGGTGATCCAGTAGATCAGTGAGTGCAAGGGAGGCAAAATCATCGGCGTCCAAGCCTGCGCTGGCAAGGCGTAGCACTTCCACTAACGCCCTCTGGGCAGTCTCTTGGTCAACCGAGGCTGGGCTCTGTAAAGAGGTGCAACTCGCAAGAGCCAAAGCCAACACTAATAGCAGCAGCTTCATGGGTCCAACTATAGCATTGGTGTACGCCCTTGCATAGCACACTCACTCTCCGTACAATCTGCCCATGGTGATACAGCGAGGACTCAACAAAGAGATTAGGCGAATTAGTTTGCCGACAATGTATGGTATGTTCTTTACCTCGCTCTACGATATCGTAGACATGTTCTACATTGGTCTGATTGGCAGCGAAGCGGTCGCCGCCACCACCATCTACCTCTCACTCTTCTGGGCCCTCCAGATTCTCAATGAGATCATCGGCACTAGCTCTGTAAGTCTGCTCAGCCGCAGCTGGGGATCGGGGAACCGCGAGCAAACCCGCCTCATCGCCGAGCAAACCTTTGTTTTCAAGGGGGTCTTGGGCACTATCGGAGCCGCTCTGATGATGGCAGTCCTGCCACTCTTTTACCGCTTCTATACCGCCGATGCCCTGGTCATCACCCACGGGATGCACTACGGTCTGGTCCGCTCCCTCTTTGTGCCGATCTTCTTCTCCTCATACACCGTCCACACGATTCTTCGTTCCACTGGGGATGCTAAGACGCCGATGTACTTGCTGTTGATCACCGCAATCCTCAACTTAATCCTCGACCCGATCATGATGTTCGAGACAATCCCTTTCACTTCGATCCCAGGGCTGGGGTGGGGAATGGCTGGAGCTGCTTTGGCCACCGGTATCTCGTATCTGGTCGCTTTCTTGGCAGGCCTCTACTACCTGACAGGAAAGCGAGCAACGCTGACCATCTCGTTGAAAGGATTGATGCGATTTGACTGGGCCCTGGATAAAAAACTGCTTACCATCGGCCTTCCCAGTGGTCTGAATATGCTGTTACGCAGCCTTATCGGCTTTCTCTTTCTGCGTTTGGTGGCCATCTATGGGACGATGGCAATCGCTGCTTTGGGGATTGCCGGACGAATTCACCACCTTGCGCTTCTTCCCTCCGGAGGGCTTTCGATGGGAAGTGGGTTTTTGGTGGGCCAACGCATTGGGTCCAACCAAGTCGAGGAGGCCAAGTCGATCTGCTTGCTCTCCTCTCTGAATGGAGTGCTCTTCTCCCTGCCCTTAATGGCGCTACTCTTGATCTTTCCCGCCCAAATTTTGGGTCTCTTCCTGCGCACCCCGACCATCGATGCATCGGCGGTCCAACTGTTGCGAATCTACGCTCTTTGTTTGATACCCCTTGCGATCAGCGGAGGCATTGGGGCCGCTTTTTATGGCTCTGGACACCTTCGTCCGGTGCTGTGGGCCTTCTTGATCAGCGGCTACTTGGTCCAGCTGCCCTATGCGGTATTGGTCAGCCTCATTCTCAAGCTACCACTAGGGTGGTTGTGGGGTGCGTACCTGCTGGGTGATGGGATCGAATGTCTCTTACGATTTTTCTGGTTTAAAAAGGGAGAATGGGAGCACAGCGCTTGACGAGCACTTATTATTTTACGACGTTAAGGGTAGAATGAGTCAGGAGGCAGCCCATGCAAGACCATAACCAATCAATTCTCCAAAATATCCAGGCGCGTGAGCGTACTATCCTCAAAAATGTCTATTTGTGGATGAGCGCAGGCCTCGGGGTAACTGCCCTGCTCGCCTTTGTCGTAGCCAGTTCCCCGTCACTGCTCTATGCCCTGATGGGCAATGCATTTGGCCTGATTCTCTTGGTCATCGCCCAATTTGCCTTGGTCTTTTATTTGACCAGCCGTCTTGAGACAATGAGTCAAAGCAGCGCTATCGGTGCATTCTTGGCGTACTCTGCCCTCAACGGGGTGATGCTCAGCTCGATTTTGATTGTCTATACCGGAGCGGTAGTCAGTAAGGCCTTTGTCGTCAGTGCCCTGATGTTCGCTTCAATGAGTGTCTATGCGATGACTACACAGCGTGACCTCAACCGCATCGGCGCCTATGCAGGAATGGGCTTGTGGGGTCTGATCATCGCCATGGTGATCAACATGCTCTTCAAGAGCCCGGCGATTGACTATCTGATCAGCATTGTAGGGGTCTTCCTCTTCCTTGGCCTCACCGCCTGGGACACCCAGAAGATTGTTGCGCTGAACCGCCAGTATGGTACCGATATCGATGAGGAGACTTTTACCAAACTCTCCATCATCGGAGCCCTCACCCTGTACCTGGATTTCCTCAACCTCTTCCTCTTTGTCCTGAGGATCTTCGGTCGCTCCAGCGATCGCTAGAATAAGATATTATTCTGGTTGGCGAGCCCCTCTTTGAGTGCTTGCCAGCTCAACTCCTGCAGCACAATAGTGCATGAACGCGTGCCCACATCCGAGAGGAAGTGGGCATCGCTTGCTGTGATGACACTCCATTTTTGTGGCGATGGCCTGACCATCTCAACGGCCGAATAGGGTAGGTCGGGCAAAAAACCTAGGTTGGTCAGCACACTGTGCGTCGGTCGATCGATATGGGCGGGAATGACCAAAGCACCCAATGCATTCGCCTGCTCCACTACCTCATCAAAGCTCAGGCTGCTGGCATTGGCGAGCATGAGCTCCAGTTCATGGATAATGGTTCCTTGGACATCGACGATCAGCTGTCTTCCAAGAGAAGAGGGGACGTTGGTCCACTTTGGCAGTGTACTTTGGATATAATCTCCAAAGTGCTGGCCTTCCTCTCGTGTTTCAAAGAGGACAAGAAGGTGTACCTCTTCAATCGTTGTCACCTCTATGCCATATACTCCCATGATCGAACACAACTTGCACGCCTCTTCAAAGGCTGGGAGGTTCTGTGTCCCGTTATGGTCGGTGAGCCCGAGGATCTGGATGCCCTTCTCCATCGCTTCCAAAGCAAGCAGGGAGGGCAGCAGCCGATCATCGGCGCAGGGAGAAAGGCAACTGTGATTGTGTAGGTCAATGCGTACCGAGATCACGACTCTAGGCGAGCAGACACCAGCTTTGCTGCTTCAAAGTGTGTGAGAGCGGTGGTGAAGATAGCAATCTCCTCCTCCTGGGCAGCACTGAGCATATCAGGGCCCACGGACCGGCCATTGCAGATGACCAAGGCTGTGATACCAACCAAAGAGGCGACCGCAATGGTATTCTTATGCGCTTGGATGGTCATCAAAACCGATTGGGCAGGGGCGTTTGCCATCACATCACTGAGCAAGTCCCCACAGTACCCGTCTACTACCGGGGTTTTCCCATCAGCGATGAACACGGTGGTGAATTCCTCAATACCGGCCAAATCTTCTACGTTCATTATCTACTCCTCCTTGGCCCGCAAGTTGATGGTTGCCGTTACAACGGTCCCTTCCTTGGAGCTGGTAATTTCAAAAGCATCTGCTACGGATTGTACATTGGGCAGGCCCATGCCTGCCCCAAAGCCGAGGCTCCGAATCCACTCGCTGGCAGTCGAGTAGCCAGCCTCGAGGGCCTCATCGACATTCTCGATTCCCGGACCGGTATCCCGGGCGGTGATCGTCAGTGAATCTGCGTCGTACTCGGCGGTCAGCTGTCCTCCTTCGGAGTGGACAACCAGGTTCATCTCCAGCTCATAGCTGGCAATTGCAGCTCGACGAATAGTCTGCGGGGCGACTTGGGCACTCTTAAGGCGTTTTTTGATCTCAGTGGAAGCGTGCCCGGCATTCTCAAAGTCGTTTTTCATGATGTAGTAGGTCAGCATCTCGTGACTGAGGATTGTACCTTCCACCTTGCGGTTACGCTTCTCCAGCTCCTCAACAACACGGTTGATCTCAATGAGGAGGGTGGCGGTGATATCCCGGTTGGTGATCATACCTACCAGCTCCTTGTGCTTGTTGAGCACCGGAAAGCGATGGTAGCGGTAGCGATCGAAGTAGTTGATCGCAAACGAGATTGGCATATCATCCTCTAGGATGATGAGATTGCGGCTCATGTGGTCAGAGGCCTTGTCCTCGATATACCCCTTATCCAACGCTTGGATGATGTCATCCATGCTCACCAAGCCGATCAGGCGCTTTCCCATGACGATGGGAAGGCCGGTGATCTTCTCCCTGCGCATGATCTGCTGGATCTCGCGTAGCGTCGTCTCTTTGGTGGCGGTAATGACGTTGGTACTCATCACATCCTTGATCTTCAGTCGATAAATGAGCTCAAGGACGACGTTGGCGCTGGTAACAGTGTTGATCGGAATCTCGTGCATATGGTGAGTATACACCAAAGCGCCTGCGGTGGAGAATGAATTTGTTGTTTGTGTGTAAAGTCGGCCCTCTATGGTGCGCGTATGAGAATTTTTTGGTATACTAGGGGTGTATGAACGAAGTAAGCCCGACGGTAATCGCCTATGAGGACCCGTCGTTTCTGATAGTCGACAAGCCCAGTGGCCTGCCGACTGTTCCATTGAAGAACAGTAGTCACGATCAGATGAGTCTCCTTGGCGAGGTGGCCAAAGATTACCCAGAGGTCCTCTCAGTCAATGGACGCAATAGCTGGGAGGGCGGGGTGTTGCACCGCCTCGATACCCCTACCCGGGGTCTGGTGGTAATCGCCCGCACTACCGAGGCGTTTCATCGGATGCAGGCCATCGCCCAAGCCGATCTCTTCATCAAGGAGTACGAGGCCACCAGTAGTGGTCACCGCAATCCAGCCTTGGAAGGTTTTCCACCCTTTCCGTATGAGGACCCAGTTCATTGTGGCGGTCGTGAAGTCAATGTAGGCAGTCTCTTTCGCCACTGGGGAGAGGGGCGGGCTACCGTTCGTCCAGTGCTTGCCGACAGTCCACGTCACCTTTTAGAGAAG
>JBAZCM010000023.1:0-20651 GCA_041654935.1 Sphaerochaeta sp.
ATTGATTCCCCGATTCACCAGCTCCATTGTCTCATCATCCATGTAGCCGAAGAGATTTCCAGCAAAGACCCGGGTGGCTTTCACCGACAGCGGGCTGTCCACAAAGACTGGGATATCCTTGGCCGACGGGCACAGTCCCTCCTCTATGATCACTCGCAAGAGGTAGAGAATCTCCTGGGTGCGACCAACTGCGAAGGCCGGCACAATTACGTTGCCCCCTCGCGCAAAGGTGCGCTCGATGATCTGGGCAAGCTCAGCTGCCCGGATCTTTGTCGGCACATTGCTGCCTACCGCATGCGGGGGCAGTTTGTGTACGCGGTTACCGTAGGTCGACTCCATGACCACAAAGTCTGCCCTATCGATATATTCGGGGTCCTTGATCAGCGGCTGGTCGAAGTTGCCGATATCACCGCTGAAGACCAGTTTGCGCTCTTCGTTGCCTTCCTTCACCCAAAGTTCAACCGATGCGGACCCCAAAAGGTGGCCGGCATCCTTGAACCGGATAGTGAAGTGTTCATCGAGGGTACAGCGTTCTTCGTAGGCACACGCCTCAAAGTACAACATCGCCTTTTGGGCATCTTCGACGGTGTACAGGGGCTCAACTGCCCCTTTTCCTGCGCGCCTGGACTTACGGTCCTTCCACTCGGCCTCCATCTCCTGGATATGGCCACTGTCGGCGAGCATGATATGACAAAGCTCGATCGTCGCAGATGTAGCGAGGATTTTGCCGGTAAAGCCCTCTTTCACCAACAGAGGAATTCTGCCGGTGTGGTCGATATGGGCGTGGGTGACGACCAGGTAGTCGATTGCCGAAGCATCGAAGGCAAGGTCGGTTCCGCACTCCTTCTCATCGTTGCCCTGCGGCAGGCCACAGTCGATAAGTAGGCGCTTGGCCCCACTCTCAACCATGAAGCAACTGCCAGTTACCATGTGTGCTGCACCAAAGAATGTAATATGCATGATCTATTCCCCTTCTCTTGTACAATACGCCCCTTGGCCGCTCATTACAACGTATAAAAGAAATCGGTTGCTTGAAAAGGCGCACTCTATTGGGTATCCTGAGGCCTAAAGGAGAGTAACACCATGGACCGACACAAAGAACAGACCCAACAGCTTCGGGTACAGCGCACCATCGAGGCATTGGATAAGAATAATATTGAGGGACGCTTCATCCCCACCGTCGCCGACATCATCCCCACCCTACAGAATCTCATCGCAGAGGGCTCTACCGTGGGATTTGGCGGCTCTGTCTCCCTTGAGGAGGCTGGGGTGCTCGATTGGCTGCGCAGTGGCCGCCATACCGTCTATGATCGCTATCAGAAGGATTTAGGCCCACAGGGAATCCGAGAGGTCTTCCTCAAGAGCTTTGATGCGGATGCCTACCTGGCCAGTGCCAATGCCATCACCGAACATGGGGAGATCTACTGTGTTGATGGACGCTCCAATCGCACCGCTGCGATGCTCTGGGGACCCAAACAGGTAATCCTGGTAGCCAGCTGGGATAAGATTGTCCCCGACCTCGTCAGCGCAATTCTGCGGGTAAAGAACTTAGTTGCCCCGGCGAACACCGCTCGCCTGGAGAGTGGGACACACTGTAGCACCGAGGGAAAGTGCATTAGCCCGGTCGTTGATCCGCGTCACTTGATGGCCCTCGATGCTGGGTTGTGTGAGAACACCATCTGTTCCAACTACGTGGTCTTCTCACGCCAACAGATTCCAGGAAGGATGAAGGTTCTCATCGTCGGCGAGAGTCTTGGATATTAATTACGAAGGAGAAGTACATGAGTTCATCATTTCAATACTATGCACCCACTGAGGTGATTTTCGGAAAAGAGACCCAGATGCAAGCCGGCTCTTTGGTTAAGAAGTACGGGGGGACCAAGGTGCTGCTGCACTACGGTTCGGCCAGCGCCAAGAAGAGCGGACTGCTGGACACCATCACCGCAAGCCTCAAAGAGGCGGGGATCGAGTGGCTCGAACTCGGTGGTGTGGTTCCCAATCCTCGCCTTTCACTCGTACACCAGGGTATTGAACTGGGACGTAAGGAGGGAGTGGACTTTCTCCTTGCCGTCGGCGGTGGTTCGGTAATCGACAGCGCCAAGGCCATTGGCTATGGAATCTTCAATGAAGGGGAAGTGTGGGACTTCTATGCAGGCAAGCGCCAGCCCCAAGGCTGTACACCGGTAGGATGTGTGCTGACCATCGCTGCCGCCGGCAGTGAGATGAGCAGCTCCTCGGTCATCACCAACGAGGACGGGGACCTCAAGCGCGGTCTGAACACCGACTACTCGCGCCTCAAGTTCGCCATCATGAATCCGACGTTGACCTATACTCTTCCCTACTACCAGACAATGAGCGGAGCAGTGGATATCATGATGCATACCATAGAGCGCTACTTCATCGCCGGGGACACCATGACCCTCACCGATGAGATCAGTGAGGCGCTGCTGCGCGTAGTCATTGATGCTGCGCGCACCCTCAAGACCAAGGGCGATGACTATGAAGCACGAGCTAACTTGATGTGGGCAAGCTCACTCTCCCATAACGGTCTTACTGGGTGCGGAAACGACCATCGCGGTGACTGGGCTCCCCACCAACTGGAGCATGAGATGGGCGGGATGTTCGACGTGGCCCACGGCGCGGGCCTTGCAGCCATCTGGGGTAGCTGGGCAACTTTCGTCCATGAGAAGAAGGCCGAGCGCTTTGCCCGCTTCGGGGAGCGTGTCCTTGGCCTCGCGAGGAGCGGAGATGCCCTTGTTGACGCAAAAGCTGCGATTGCAGCGCTACTCGCCTTCTTCCGCGAGATCGATATGCCGACGAACTTTGCTCAACTGGGCATCGATCCGAGTCCCGAGCAAATCGAAGAGATGACCGTCAAGGCAACCTTCTTCGGTAAGCGGACAATCGGAGACATCATCGCCCTCGGTCACGATGAGATCCATACGATCTTCACGATGGCCAATGAGCGCTGATTATTCGTCTTGATTCCACAAGTGGAGCAATAGCAATTGCTCAAGAGTACGATGGGGGCCAATTCGGTCCCCATCGCGCCTTAGGCGCGCTAAGCCGTTGCGACGGAGGAAGGAGCGGTAGAGTTTGATGGCCGAAAGATCATCGTCATCCCGACCCTCCAACAACTGACTGGGCCGCAATTTCAGGCGTCTGATCGCATCGGTGCGGCTGACAGAAGAGAGACCCTCCATGTGCATAATCTCCTTGAGGTTGGAGATCTGCTCATAGCTGAGGGAGAAGAGAAACTCATCGAGGGCCCATTGCACCTCTTGCAGTCCCCCTGCAAGGTCGAGAAAGTCATGCCACGCATCAGGGAGACGGAAGGAGAGCTTGAGCAGCTCCACCGTTCCCATGAGGGTGCCCACCGTCGGCACCAAAGAGTGTCGCACATCCCACAGTTGCTGCAAAAGCGGGGCAAAGGCAATCGCCTCGGCGTTGGAGCGCTCCTCCCACATCACCACCAAATCCCTTGTCGCTCTTCTCGTCCAGCTCTCATTGCCGCTGGAATCACTGATGATCGAGATATAGAGGTCCTCGGCCATCAAAGAGAAGAGGATGGTGTGGTAACAATCAAGGATATCTTGATAGATGGTAATGAGGTGGCCCTGCTGGGAGAGTTTGAGTAAAAAGCCGAAGAGATGGAGTTTACTGACGGTGAATGAGCGTCCAAGTGAGGCTTTGACCGGTAGGTTCACAACCTCTTCAATGCCTTGGTTGGTCAGCTTTGCTGCCAGTGTCTCAAGGTTTCTCCCTTCTTTGGAGAACCCGAGATCGACGGTCAGTGCTGCCGATCGGTCGACGATAGTACCGAGCTGCTCGAGGTCTTGGATGCGAATCTCGATGATTTGGGCAAAGTCAGCGTGCGACGGCTGAAGCAGTGCACGACTGCGCTCAAGCGTCTCTCTCTCAAAACTGGTAAATGCAACGATATGCCTCACAGTGCAGGACCTCACTTGCCGACATTGCCATTACCATACGTCCAACAGGTGAAAAAGTCCAGCACGAGGAGCAGAGGTGTTACTCCATGAAGAGGTGGATGACCTCCTCGCTGTCGCGAGCTTGCTCTAAAAGGCGGCGGAAAATTTTACTGGTACAGGATCGGGCGATTGAGGCAAGCAGCTCAACGTGGGCTGAGGCTTGCTGACTGGGGGCAAGAACCAAGAAGAAGATTCGGCTCATCTCATCGTCAGGAGAGCCAAAGTCAATCGGCAGGCGGCTGATGCCCAGCACCATGGTCACCTTGCTCACCACATCGCTTTTTGCATGGGGGATCGCAATCCCTCCCCCGATACCGGTGGAGCCCAGACTCTCACGGGCGAGGATTGCATCGAGGATCTCTTCAAACTGCTCTTCAGAGTACCCTCTGGCATCGGTGAGGGTTCTCACCAACTCAACGATGACTCCCCGCTTGTCACTGCTCTTCAGCGGGACTTTCACCAAATCCTTCTCCAATACATCGAGTACGTTCATGCGGGCTCCTTACGCTTCAAACTCAAACCAGATATCATCATCGTCCTTGACCACGAGAACCGGACAGGGGGCAGTGCGCAGCATGCGGTCGGTCTCACTGGCCAACTCTTCACGTCGGCTACGGATGTCGGTGATGCCACCGAGGACCAAAAGGTCAGCTTCACGCTCCTTGAGCAGTTGCTTGACCAAGACATGGGCAGCTCCCTCCAGCTTGACGGTCTCAATCTCCACTGCCTTCTGCTGTGCGAGCCGTTGGGCATGGTTGAGGTACCGGTCAGCATCAAGGACAAGGTCGCGTTGGTACTCGTCCCGCTCAACGGCGACGAAGATACCGGCCTTGACCAGATCACTGAGGGCCTTGGTGTTCACTACGTAGACGGCACAGAGGTTTGCATCATGCTCCTTGGCCAAATTGATTGCATACATGATCGCTGTCAGTGAGCTCTCCGAGCCATCGACGTAGACCACGATCTGCTTAAACGGAACTGCCATGGGCGCCCTCCTTCTGCACTCTATCATTACTTTGGGATGCGGTCAAAGCCCGCTTCTCCTCCTCAAGGCGTTCCATACGATCCTTGACCACCTTTAAGAGGATGAAGTTCTCCCGCTCCGCCTCCTCGATGCGCCCGCGCATCCAGGCGATAGTCTCCTGGGTATCGGGAATGACCAGCTTCTCCAGGGCATTCACCTTGCGGATGGTCTTCTTCACCTCTCGGGCCAAGCGCATGATCGAGACCTTCAGCTCGGCGAGCCGGCCCATCAGGCGCAGGGTGGTACGGTAGCGGTCAATGGCTACTTCGGCAAGGATTGAGGTGTCTTCGCCGCTAAAGTACGGGCTGTTGTCAGTAAAGGTAGTGTCAACGCGGGGCACAGAGACTCCCATAACCCGCCGCGACCCAAGCTCAATGGAGTAGTCGATGTTCACCGCCCCGGCGAGGTTTCCGACCTTCAAGCGCCCCATCTGCATGATGGCATCGCTGAGGGTGCTCTGCGCTTCGCGTAGCGCCTTTACTACTCTCCCCTCATAATCGACTGCTTGGTCGACGAGGGTCAGTAGCTCCCCTACCAGGATCGAGCGTTTTTGATCGAGCAGCTCATGGCCCAGCTGGGCAAACTGTAGCTCCTCGGATAGTCTCATCAAGTTGCTCCGCGTCGGAGCAAGGTTGGTCTTCAAAGCTCCTCCTTACCGCCCATAGTATTCGGCGATCTCCTCCTCGGTGACCCGTTGCAGCTCCTCGCTGGGCAGTTTGCTCAACGCTTCCCACCCCAGATCCAGTGTCTCTTCGATTGAGCGGTCCTCATCAAAGCCCTGTTTGACGAAGCGGTTCTCAAAGAAGGTACCGAACTCCAGGTACTGCTGGTCCAGGCTCGTCAACTCCTCCTCACCGATGACACTGGCGAGGTTCTGTACGTCCTTGACGTGGCTGTAGGAGGCGAAGAGCTGGTTGGCCAGGTGGGGGTGGTCAGCTCGGGTCATCCCCTCACCGATACCGTCCTTCATAAGACGGGAGAGTGAGGGCAGACAGTTGATCGGCGGATAGATACCCCGCGCTTGCATGGCGCGCTCAAAGACAATTTGGCCTTCGGTGATGTAGCCGGTGAGGTCGGGCACCGGGTGGCTGATATCATCGTTGGGCATCGAGAGAATCGGCAGCTGGGTAATCGAGCCTTCCCGTCCAGCAATCTTGCCCGACCGCTCATAGATCTCGGCAAGGTTTGAGTAGAGGTAGCCCGGGTACCCCTTTCGTGAAGGAATCTCTCCGCGCATCGTGGCGATCTCTCGCAGTGACTCACAGTAGTTGGTCATATCGGTCATGATTACCAGTACGTGCTTACCCTTATCAAAGGCTAGGTGTTCGGCGAGCGTGAGAGCGGTCTTGGGGGTGATGGTCCGTTCAATCGACGGGTCGTCAGCAAGGGAGAGGAAGAGCGCCACGTTATCCAGGACGCCGGTCTCTTCAAAGCTGTCGATAAAGAAGCGCGCCACGTCGTATTTGACGCCCATGGCGGCAAAGACGATACAGAAGTCACTGCCGCTTCCCAATACCTTCGCCTGACGGGCGATTTGGGCCGCCAGGTGGTTGTGATCCAAGCCATTCCCACTGAAGATCGGCAGTTTTTGGCCTTGGATGAGGGTGGTCATCCCATCGATGACGCTGATACCGGTCTGAATGAAGTCCCGGGGATACTCGCGGGCTGTGGGGTTCATCGGCTCGCCGTTCACATCCCGCTCCACGCTGGATGCGATTGCCGACGATCCGTCCCGGCTCCTGCCCAGCCCGTTCATCACGCGCCCCAGCATCTCTTCGCTTACTCCCAGGGAGAGTGGCTCTCCCATGAAGCGCATGCGGGTATTGGGCATATCCAATCCATCGGTGCCTTCAAAGACCTGGACGACGACCACCTCATCACTGGTGTCCAAAACTTGGCCAAAGCGGGTCGAGCCATCGTTGGCTACCACTTCAACCAATTCACCGTATCCGATGGGGTGGGTATTGCGCATATAGACCAGCGGTCCGTCGATACGTGACGCACCGCGGTACTCTCGGCCGGCGAGCAGGCGACGATCAGTTTGTGCTAGGATCGATTGTCCCTTAGTGTTCATAGATACCTCCAACCTGATCGATCGCGCGCTCTAAGCGCAGCTGGATGCGGTCGATCTGTTCAAGCTCATCATTGGGCACCGATAGGCGCATACGGGCCAGCTCCTGCACCCCCTTCAGGCGCCGGATCTTGACCATCGGCACCCCCTTGGCGATCGCTTCACTTCCCCGCTCCCAGTAGGAGAGGATTGCCTGCAGCATCTTCACTTGCTTCTCTACCGGACAGAAGCGGTCGATCTCATCGAAGGCATTCTGTTGCAAGAAGGCGGTCTTAAAGAGGGAACAAACCTCAAGGATGAAGTTCTGGCTATCGGGAAGGGCATCGGGTCCGACCAGTTTGACAATCTGCTGCAGGCGCACCTCGCGCTGAAGCAGATCCATGATCTTTTGCCTACTCTCGTTCCAAGTTCCTTCACTTTGGGTCTCCCACCATTGGCGTACATCGACCAAGTACTCACTATAGGAGTCTAGCCAGCTGATGGCCGGGTAGTGGCGGGCACTGGCAAGGGAGCGATCGAGGCCCCAGAAGCAGCGTACGAAGCGGCGGGTATGCTGGGTAACGGGCTCAGAGAAGTCTCCGCCCGGCGGACTGACTGCCCCGATGATCGAAACCGAACCTACGCTCTCATTGAGGTTTTGCATAAGACCGGCACGCTCGTAGAACTGGGCGATACGGGTGGGCAAGTAGGCAGGAAATCCCTCTTCGGCCGGCATCTCTTCCATGCGCCCAGATAGTTCACGCAGCGCCTCTGCCCATCGGCTAGTCGAGTCGGCCATGATGGCCACATGGTAGCCCATGTCGCGATAGTATTCGGCCATCGTGATACCGGTATAAATAGATGCCTCACGTGCACTTACCGGCATATTGGACGTATTGGCGATGAGGATCGTCCGGTCCATCAAGGAGTGGCCGGTACGAGGGTCGATCAGCTGGGGGAACTCACGCAATACGTCGGTCATCTCATTGCCTCGCTCACCACAGCCGATGTAGACGATCAGGTCAGCGTCACACCACTGGGCAATTGAGTGCTGGGTCATAGTCTTACCGGTTCCAAAGCCACCGGGGATAGCTACAGTACCGCCCTTGGCGATGGGAAAGAGGGTATCGATGACCCGCAGTCCGGTAATGAGGGGAACATGGAGGGGAAGGCGGTCAGTAACTGGACGACCAAGGCGAATTGGCCAGCGTTGGAGCATGGCAATCTCCTCTTGGTGTCCGTCGTCACGAACAATGGTCGCGATGGTCTGCTCTACGGTATACCCACCCTCTTTGACAATACTCGCAATAGCTCCCTTGCCTTTGAAGGTGGGAGGGACCATGACGCGGTGCTCGATCATATTGGTCTCGGCGACGGTGCCGAGAATTGAGCCGGCGCTCACCGTCTCCCCTTTTGCGATAGTGGGGACAAAGTGCCAAGTGCGAGTGTGGTCGACGGCGTCAAAGGAGAGGCCGCGGGCAATGAAGGCTCCACTGGCCTCCATTAAATGTTCAAGTGGCCGTTGAATCCCATCGTAGATCGTCCCGATGAGGCCTGGGGCGAGTTGGACTGAAAGACTCATGCCACTGCCATAGACGTTGTCACCGGGGCGGATGGAGGTAGCGTCCTCATAGACCTGGACGGTGGCAAGCCCATCGTAGAGCTTGACCACCTCGCCTACCAGTCGCTGTTCTCCGATATAGACCATCTCCATCATCATGGCATCCTTGATATCCTTGACGATGAGGATCGGTCCATTTACTCGTTTGACTCGTCCAATTATTCTCTCTTTCATGCGTTTTCCTGAATCAATGACCTGATGGTTCGGTCGAAGCGCCGGAGGCGTATTTCGACCTGGTTGTTAAATGACACCGAGTCGTCCATGGATGAGACAATCACCCCGAGGCCGGAGATCGATCGCTTATCCACGTGAAGGGTCACCTTCATTCCGGTGCGGTCGGCGATTAGTTGCTCCGCTTGGCGAAGATGCTCTTCTTTGACCGCAGCTTCACGGCTTGAGGCGACCTTCGCTTCGGTCAAATCTAGACCGAGAGTCGCTTCGGCAATCCATTGGGGAAGGTGTTTGGCAACAGTCTTGGCATCAAGGAGCGTAAGGACACGCTCCATGACCGCCTGATAGCGCTGGTCGACCTCAGCGAGGATTGCCCGCCTACGGGCACTTGCCTTGCTGGTCTCATGGCGCATTTGGATGAGCTTGAGCCGTTGGGCAAGCTCGCGCCTCAGGCTCTCAACCTGGCGCTCGGCGCGTGCCGAGGCATCAGCGAGGATGAGCTCTGCACTCTTCTGTGCTTCACTGATGTTCTGTTGGGCTCTCTTGTTCGCCTGCTCAATGATGCCATCGAGCAACCGACTATCATTGGTTGCCATACCATCCTCCTACAGGGAGACCCCGATCGCTTGGTTTACCAACGACCTGAGGTCCGGTGGACTCTCCTTGGTGTGGGAGCCGGGGATCTCTACGACAAGCGGGAATGACTCACTGAAGAGGTACCGGTCGACCAAGGGCCGGATCATCGACGCCACCTGGTCGGTGATGATGATAATCCCATTCTCCGGATCTTCAAGCGCCTTATCCCACGCCTGCATCGCTTGTTCGCTTGTTGTCGCCTGCATACCAAAGACGCCGACCAGGGAGAATCCCAGGACGGTATCTTCGTCGCCGATGACAAAGTACTTCATCGTTTATGCCTTGGCCAGGATCATCAGGCTGGTGATGAAACCAAAGACTACCAAACCTTCGGCGAGGGCGATGAAGATCAATGCCTGGCTGGCAATCTCCGGCCGTTCGCTGATGGCACCCATGGCGGCGCTTCCGACCTTACCGATGGCCATGCCTGCTGCTACGGCGCCGACGGCAAATGCCAAGGCAGCACTCAGACAGACCAGGGCCACGTTGTAGTCAATTCCACCACGCACGGCTTCGGTTGTGGCCGCATACGCTGGAGGTGCAAAGACGAAGGCGGATGCAAGCAACACAAGTGCCATTGCAACGAGAGTCATCGATACTCTTCTTCTGAACTCGATGTTGGTCATAGTCGACCCTCCTAAAAAAATTTCACTATCGCTTTCGGCTCGGGGAGCGAAGCCCAACTGGCTGATAGGCTACCCCTTTGCCGGTAAAATACCTACTGAAGAACTCATAGTAGTTGAGCCTGAGGGACTGGATTCCTGCACTGAGACCCTCAAGGACGATTACCAAAAGGTTTCCAAGAATAAAGATTGCTATTCCACCAAAGCCGTCGACCAATGATGAGAGCTGCTTGAAGGACTCCATCAGCGAGGCGTGGGCAATACCAAGGCCCGCCACACGCATGAAGGAGAGGGTGTTGGAGAGGTAGCCGGTGAAGATCTCCAGGACATCGACCAGCCACTCCATAATTCCGTCCATGATCAGAGCTCCGACTACAATCTTGGTCCCGCTCTTCTTCGCCTCAGTGAAGGCGGTGATAAAGGGCCTTGCAAAGAGGGCGAGCAGCGCCACCACCACCGTCGGGGCGATCCAGGGCTGGGAGGGGAAGCTGTGGTAATCAGTTGCCACAAACCCAAAGCCCATGTAGAGGCCGATACCAAAGAGCAGGCCTCCGACCAGGCCGTTCTTATCCATAATCAGCGTCAGGTAGGAGCGCTTACGAGCCAAATTGATCCAGTTGAGGAGCAGGCCAGCGTAGATGATGACTATACCGAACTTGATGGTCAGACCCAAAATGCCATAGACGTCGCTGATTAACGAACCTGCTGGGGCATGGCCGGCGACCACTGCCTCGTAGTTGAACCACAACGGTGGGATCAAGGGAAGACCGAAGGTCGAGCCAAAGAGCAGTCCAAAGAGCATCGATGAGAGACCCAAATACACCAAGAGGTCGGCGACGTTACGGTTGATCATCCCATCGGGTTTCAGTGGATTCTTGCGATACGAGCGGCCCATGAGCAGGCCAACGAGCAAGAGGACAAAGCCTTGGCCAAGGTCTGCGAACATCAGGCCAAACATCGCCAGGTAGGCTACCATCACAAAGATGGTGGGGTTGACCGTCCCATACTCAGGGGTGGCGTAGTTGTTGACCATGTTCTGGAAGGGCTTGAGGGCCTTGGGGCTGGTAATGGCCACCGGCACCTCTGCGCGATTGACCTCGGTAGCTTCAGTCCACTCAATGACACACTGTCCCTCACTCGCTGTTGTGATGGCATCACTGACGATATTGGCTTGGTCGGCGGGCACCCAGCCAGAGAAGAGGGTTGTGTTACGGGTATAGGAGAAGTATCCCTTTATCTGGTCGCTCAGTTCATTGAGCCGAAGGTTCGACCAAATCCCAAAGAGCTCTTCACGTTTTTCGGCGATGATGGCATCGGCGGCCTGTTCGCTCTCATCCCGACCTGCGAGGGCTGCATGGCGCGCATCTTCCAGACTCTTGCGCACGGCAGCGATGCCTTGGCGCTGCAGGGCAGGATCGCTGGCTTCTGTCCAGCCAAACTTCTCAAGAAGTGGATCGATGTGACCTACGTCCCGACGCAGCGAGAGGGTTGCCAACAGCCCATTTTCATCGAGATCTGCAACGATGCCACCATAGGGGGCAAGCTTTGTAGCAAGCTCTTCTCGCTTCTTGGAGGCGGCCGTACCGACACGAAGGTCCAGGTACTCCCCTTTCTCCTCATCCAAGTAGCGACGCATCTCTTCGATGCCCATGAGGATCTGGTTGTTCTGCTTCTGCTCCTCCTTGATGGAGAGCAGCTTTGCAGTCAGGTCATCTAGTGTTGAGCGGTAGCTATCCAGCTCAGGCTTCTCAAGCCGGCTGACATCCAGGCCATCGCTGGTGGGAAGGGCCAAGTGCCCTTGACGCAAGAGCGCTTCTACTCGCATCCGCAGGTCTTCGAGCATTGTTCGACTGACCGCACTGGGTCGGGTGGAAAGTTTTTCCATCTGGGCAGGGTCGAGGTGGTTGAGGTGGACGAAATCCAAGAGTCCAAGCTCCAAGAGCGCTTTGACCACCGCATCGCTGGTCTCTTCGAGCACAACTGCCGTCAAGAGCCGCATCGGTTTGGTAAACAAGTTCATCCTAACACCCCCCTGATGTATTCTTCTTCAAATCCATAGTATTTGCCGTTGAGCGTTGCCTTGATGGTAGCCGTCTCCTCAGTAAAGAGGAAAAAGTACGCGAGGATCAGACCGATGGTAAAAGGATTGCCGCCAAGGATCTTACGATACAGCGCGTGACGGCGTCTACCAAGGTACTCTTCGATCTGCAGGTTCTCCAAAACCCCCGGCTCATCTGCGTGGACGCTACCCCGTCTTTGGGGAACTTCCATCTCATCAAGGCCACGATAAAATTCACCGATCAAGGCCCGCCCATCCCGCTGCCCCGAATCACTTGCCATGTAACGCGCGCTCTCTTTGGAGGCGTATACCTTTCCCCACGGCAAGAGCAGAGCACTGAGCCCGTCTTTCTCCATCTGGTGGTAGCGCCCATAGCGAACGAGTGTCTGCAGGTTACGAAGGTCGATCTCCACCATGAAAATCTCTTGGGCGACACGCCGATCCTCTTTGGAGAGCGCTTCGATGATCTTCACCAGCTCTTCATACCACTGGCGGTCCAGTGCACTCTCCAGTCCAAAGAGCCCTTCATTTTCAATCTCCTCAAGGGCATGTGCCTGGAGAACTGGCTCGTATGGAGAGTGGGCAAGACAGCGCTTCACCTCATCCCAACTGGTCGCATTGATCAGGGCGACCCAGTCGATTGGGTTGAGGATCTCTTGCTTGAAGAGATACTCACTGCGGTGACGGATCGGCCGGCGTCGGATGATCGAGGAGTACCACAGGCGGATGGTGTTCTTCAGGTTATCCAGCTCAATCTTTGCAAGCAAATGATTGACCAGGGCAACAGAGCGCCCCTCTAAGTACTTGGTCACCAGGCGGTGCATCTCAATTTCGGTATAGAGGAGGACCAACTCCATCTGTTGCAGATCGCCGGTATGGTCATAGACCACTGCGACTTGTTGGTAGGGAGAATCTCGTAATACGGAGACAGCATCGACGAGCGATGGCGCTTTCAAAAGGTTCTCAACGAGGCGGTCGTCGCGCATCTTGCCGATGCGAGCGCGGAGTTTTGCGTTTATGAATCCGTAGGTATCGACTGGGTCACGCATCATCGCTGTCGCCACCTAGATCAAAATCGGTGAGAACAACCCTGTCGACTATGCGTTTCGCAATTTGCTGGACTACAGCCTCTGAGAGGGTCTTTCCTTCTCCAAGACTAGCTTCGTACTCGGCGAGCGCTGCAGCCATATCTGCCTCTGCTTGGGCAATTTCGGCATTCTGGCGATCCCGCTCATCCTTCAAAGAGGAGCGCACCAGCTCATTAGCCTTGGCTTGTGCTTCGGTGACAATGTCCCGTGCGTTGCGCTCGCTATCTCTAATGATCTTCTGTGCACGATCCTCAACACTTAATACTTCGTTGATAATCTTTTTTTGCACTCGTTGTACTTCCTTGGAGCAGATTGAATTCTGCTTATCACTATGTTCATCCTTTTGTCGACAAGTGTCAAGGAGAGTTAGGGTGCAGCGGTAATGACTTGGGTGCTCTGTTCCCCTTCCCAGCCTTCGGTGAGCGTGTCAAAGAGCGCTTCATCAAAGTAGAAGTCATCGTGGGTCACAAACTCATCATCAAAGAATTCAAAACCAAAGGCATCTTCATCAAACGGTGGGAAGATGATTGACCAGAAGCTCTCCTCGTCGATGCGATCGACAACCTCAAGGACTATCTCAGCATCATAGCCTTCGGCAATCTCTGTGCCAAAGATATCCACTTCCTCAAGCTCATCGTACTCAAAGAGCAAAGGACTGAGGTCATGGCGGATGATTCGTTCACTCATGGTAGGATCGGAGACCCAAAACTCCTCAAGCAACAACACGCGATCGAGGCCGACCTTCTCCCCTTCGGTGAGCGGTACGGTGAACTCTACACCCCACCACTCGTCATCGACCCTCAGGTCAAAGAGGTAGGTCCCTCCTTTTACTTCACTGAGGATGAATCGGCCATCCTGGTCGGTGAAGAGGTACAGTGAATCATCGCGTACCAGCTCCCGCTCTCCTTCTTCGCCTTCAATGACGCGATAGACCGGTGAGGAGTATTGGATGTATGGCTCACCGCTCTCTTCATAGAGAAGGCCACTGATGGTGAAGGAGGGCTCGACATCCAGTTGTGCCACAAATGACTGACGGCTGCGCGGCTGTGCTTCAAAGACAAAGGAGTGACCGGTCGAATAGTCGGTCGCTCCAGTAGCGAAGACCACGATGCTGTTCTTAACGTTCGGCGAGATTGAGTTATAGAGGGCACTGCCCAGTGGCCTGCTCAAATACGAGGGAGCGCTATCCAGGCTCCGGGCAACGGAGATTTGGCTCTTACGCAGCTCCCCTTTGGGCTTGACCAAGAGGAATGAGTCGTTCACCGAGCGGCCGATACCAAAGGCACCACCAGCGTAAGCAAAGGAGGTGCTGGCTGTGAAGGTGGTGGCCATCCGTCCGGTTGCAGAGGTAACCTGCTGACGGACACTGAATGAGGAGAGGCTTCCGTTGTGGTTCCAGTACCCGGTGAGGGTATGGTTCTTCGGGTCGTCGTAGCGCAGACCGTTGAGAGAGAAGCTCACGCTGTCATTGGAGGAAGGCCGCCAGCTCACTCCAGCTGAGGTGACCGCTGTTGTCTCATCGGCGAAGCGCAGCGAGGTGGAGGTGTTGGCACTGAGTTTGGAGCTGAAGGAGTAAGAGCCGCTGATCTGAGCGGAGATGGCCGGCTTGGTTGGTGCATCGGCAGCGCCACTGGCCGTAACCGAGCCACTGATCGAGAAGCCACGGAAGGGAGAGAAACCGGTGGCAAAGCTTGCGCTCCAAGCAGGCAAGTTGTCGTCACTCTTCCAGCTGAGGTTTGAGGAGAGCGTATAGCGAATCTTCTCGGTGATGTTGCCCGAGTAAGAGAGGGAGAGTGAAGAGTTGGCATAGAAAGACTCATCGGCCTTGAAAGCAGGAATGCTCACCGAGAGGTTCATGCTCAATGCGGCGAGCTGAGGAATATACCGCCCACTGAAGCGGTGTCCATAGCTGGTCATCAGAGAGGGATTGGCCTTCGTCTCATCGAGGCCTATTGTTACCTGCAGTTGACTGGTGCCAAACATCGTGGCCAATACTCCACTGAATGTACCGCTGAAAAGACCTGGACTATAAGCGAGGTCTGAGGAGAAGGTAAAGGTGTCGGTCAATCCGATCTGTTGGTACCATGTGGCGGTGAATTTGGCTGGGTGATACGAGAGATACTGTTCTCCAAGCCATGGGATGCTAAAAGTTCCGTTCTTAGTGGCACTCTTTTCGCGTGGCATGCTGATGCCCACCCCATACAGTGAGTCGCCTTTGCCCAGTAGGCGGTAGTCGTACCCCATATCCACATATTCACTATGGGTCTCGCCACTATCGGTAATGGTACGGATGAGGATCTGGTTGGCTCCCTGGGTAAAGACAAAGTCGCGTAGCCGATAGGTGCCTGGCTGGAAGCGTCTCTCAAAGACCTTCTCGCCGTTGATCTCTATCTGGACCGTCGATGGCTCATAGAGGGTGACACGATGCTCGAATTGACTGCCCTTTGCGCTTTGGGTCCCATATGCATAGTTCTTCTCAAAGAGGAGGCCTATGCTGGTCGCTCCGGGCACCGAAGCAAGGCTGGTGCCGATATTTCCAAAGGAGAGACGGTGACTGGATTCAACAAAGTCATAGAAACCATTCCAGCTACCAAAGTTGAAGACCTTTTGGCTGCTGGTAGTGTTCAGGCGCGGCGTTATAGAGAAGTAGAAGTTAACCCCCACCCCAAAGATTGAGGCGCGGTTTGAAACAGAGAGTGAGAGTAGTCGGTTATTCAATTCAAAAGGATCGGCGGTATAATCGGCCATTGCATACAGGCTCAGTGTACTGGCCAGAGCAAATTTTACCGGCTTGAGTTCGATGGCCCCGCTCATACCATATTGCTGACGACGGTTGATCGATGCACTGGTGATACTGATCATCCGCTCTGGCATATCCTGGAGGTTAAAGGTCAGATACACAGCAAATGCATCAGCATTGTAACGACTGGTCACTCCCATAGTCTCCAACTCTTCTAAGGAGACAAAAGGAGGAAGACTGGTGAAGATTCGCTGATACGCATCACCGGTGAGGTGCGGGACCACATAGAAGGAGAGTTCCTCTCCGTTGATTCGGCGAGTCTCACCATCGAATTCGACTTCGATATCCCCTACCAGTTCATCGTTAATAAAGAGATTGAGGAAGTAGAATCCATCATCAAAGGCGATGGTCGCGTCCTCTCCGACCACAAAGAAGTCAGCCCAGAAGTCTTCATCGGTGATCTGGTCAAAGAACGGATCGTCCCAGAAAGGATCAAACTCGTCCTCACTATAGATGTAGGGCTCAAACATAAAGGGCGGGAGGGGAACACGAATCGGCCCTTCCTCTTCAGGCTCTAACCCCAGCAGCTCTTCCACTGCTGGCTCTTCAAAAATCTCCTCAATGAGAGGCTCTTCATCTACAATCTCAACTGGCTCTTCATCCTCACTGATAATCGGTGGGATTTCGACAGTTGGCTGAGGTATGTCAATAGTTTTGGGAGGCTCTTCTGCTTGTGGTACAACCTGAATTATTTCAGGTTCTTCTGCAATTACTTCAACTTGCTCAAGACTACAGGTGTGCACGAAAAAACTGATGAATAGTACAAATACTATCATTAATGCAGTCATATACACTGCATGTGTCACACCTTTTCGTCTCATGGTATACAGCCTTACCAGTATACGTTCAGAGGGTTGCCCCTACTTGGTATACTTTAGGGTTGCTTGATAGGTTACCCCACTCTCCCGTGAGAGGTTTTCAGGCCAGGCGACCTTCTTGGTCACAGTCTTCTTGGCAAGAATATTCATGCCATCGATACCTGCAAGCGCCTCGTTGCCCTGAAGTACAGCAACGTTACCCTTGCTATCCCTGACTTCAAGAACTGCTGAGATCAGTAGTTGGTGCACCGTACCCATGTTAGCCAGGGTCACTGCAAGTGCTGGCTCTCCTTCATCGAGAGTCGAGGCTGCCACTGATCGGACGGCCACGTTCTCCACAACCCGAGAAGGTTGCACATACAGGCTTGTGGTATAGATATAAAGGAAGTTAAACATTCCTTTATCACCACTCGCTCTTCCCTGTGAGTATGGAATCTGCTCTGCCTTCAAGCGGAAGGAGAGCTCATTGGTAACAGTTCGAGGGCCTCGGTATTGAACACGGACCACCCAGCTTGACTGCGGTGGAACAACCAGTTTGTTGGGCACAATGGAGAAGTATGCATCAGCTGGGCTGTTGATCTCATTGCCCTGGGCATCCTGGTCCCTCACGAGAGCAGAAATTGAGATAGCAATGGAGTCATTGCTATCATTGACGATTGTGTACGTCTTGGTGCTCTCTGCGCCGCTTGGCTGGAAGGTCTGCTCAAGGGGTGAAAATTGATATGCGTATACCGAAGAGACCAAAACTATTGCTAGCAACAGAATCATCGACACACGCTTAAGCGCTTTGATTAACGGTTGGTTCATATACTTCTCTCTTATCAACGGGCAACTGTTTGATTTAGTGTAGACCATCACAGTCGATTCATCAAGACTGAAATCCTTGCCGAGACTACTCAATTAGCGGTTAATCTGTTCAATGCAGCGTCCACAGAACCTTCTAGAAGCGGCAAATAGAGTTCCACGATTGTCTCTACATTACCTCTGAGTCCTGCATCAACCCAGTCAAGGAGCGATCCAACTACTGCGTGTTTGTAAAAATTTACCACTGCGGCAATTGTCTCTTCCGAAATTCCTGAAGAGAGGGCGCGCTGCATCAATGCAGTACGAAGCATCTTTGCCATCTCCCTGGCAAGATATGCTCCGAAGTTATCTCGCCCCAGGCTATTGTATATGTTGATCGCCATCTGGCGATTTTCTATAAGGTAGTTGCACATCTTGCGGATAGCACTCTCGCCATCACCGCTGGTGTAGTAGTTGGGATGGCGACGAGAGAACTCCTTACCCTCCTCTATGAAGAGCCAATCGAGTAAGTCATAGATATCGCGGAAATGGTAATAGAAAGTCTGTCTGTTTACCCCACAACGGTTGACGATCTCCTTGACAGTAATCTTGTCCAGGGGCTTTTCAGCCATGAGTTCTTTCAAGCTTTGTGCTAGCAAATGCTTTGTAGACTGTGCCATACCCTCTCCTATATCTCAAATAATCTACCACTCATGGTACTGAATAATTGGTTAGAATGCTACCCAATTATCTTCATTGACAGAAAGAGTCCATCTATGGTAAGTTCACCAATGTTGATTAACGGGCTGTAGCGCAGGGGTTTAGCGTACATGTCTGGGGGACATGGGGTCGACGGTTCAAATCCGTCCAGCCCGATACACTGCAAGGAATAACTCCTTGCAGTTTTTTGTTTTTTGGAGAAAAACATTTCTTCAATGGTACTTATCATCACTTTTCCCCTTTGTAGCAATTACTCACACACAAAACAGAGATCACTACGCTGAAAATAGAATAGGAAACCATCTGAACGAAGTATTCATGGCTGCTAGGCATGGGAATCTTCCTCTTTTCTAAGATGAATAATTACGAGCACAGTCTTGATACAAGAATTGACTTAAGGATTGGGTCGAATAGAGATTTACATTAAGCACCCTGAACTATTTCTTCCTGGACTACAAAGTTTTTATGGGTATACCCCTAAAAACTTTTAAAAGTACTAGGGTTTTTAGGGGTATAATCCTCATTTTGGCCCAACAAATTAGTGTTCCCTCAACGATTTCCTGAAAACGCAGTTACCAGACATCGTAAGTTTACGAAGGTTTCTGTCTCCTTTTTACTCTCGAATATCTTTTAGGCACATCAATTGCTCATAGCAGAAACTTGAAGCTAGTCACTCACCTGTCATCTCCTTCCACTTTTACGATTGGCCTTTCAATCCGATTTTTTGTACGTTGAAAGTGTACCAGCTAACAAATTACAGAGCCACAGGTCACTCGCATGAAACCATTCTCATCTAAGAAAAATCGTCAAAGACGCCCAATCCGTGCCCTATTGGTGTTTCTTCTTATCATAATCTCTGTCTACTACCTCATGAGTGGGGTCTTTATATTCTTCGTACACCAGCCAAATGAATTGAACTCCCCTGCCCCTGACCCTCAGCGTTTCTATGGTGATGATGTAGGACCTGATAAGGCAGTCATCATTGAAGACAGAGCCCTTTCAGCAGTAACTCGTATTAACCTCATAGAGAACGCTCACTCGTCACTAAAGATTGCCTATTATGCGGTGCATGATGGTCTAGCGGCAGATATTTTTTATGCATCGATCCTTGAAGCAGCTGATCGAGGAGTAGAAGTTGAACTTCTTTTTGATGGCATTTTCCATAACTTAAAAGGTAGGCAACGCGCCACCTATTGGGCTTTGACAGCCCACCCCAACATTTCTGTGCGTTTCTATGAACCACTGAATCTCTTCAAGCCTTGGACTATCAACAACCGCTTACACGACAAACTTATTATTGTAGATGGCACATATACACTGCTTGGTGGAAGGAATATCGGGGATAAATATTACCTAGAAAACTATCACAGAGAGGTTGTAGAAGATCGTGATGTATTGGTTGTTAAAGATCAAACAATGCCGACCCAAGCCAGCGTGTCAGATGACTTCAACGCTTACTTCTCTTCGTTGTGGAATCATCAATACACCAAAGAAAGAGGGAGCTCTGTCTCCAGGCATCGTCTGAAGAGAGCAGCAGAGGCTACACAAGCCCTTCTTGAGACTCTTACGCAGATAAGAATCAAAAGCCCTGAGCGCTTTAACCAAAAAATTGATTGGCAAGCTGTTGCCCAACCTACTCGAAAAATCACCTTGATTACCAATCCAATAGAACGACTAAACAAGAATCCTATGATTCTCAAAGAGCTGATTGCAATTGCCAATTACGCTGAGGAATCGATTCTCCTCCAAAGTCCATACGTCATTCCCACCCGGCAGATGAATCGACATCGAACTTTCAAACCGCTACAAGCTTCGGTAGAAATTCTCACAAACTCACCAGCTGCCTCACCGAACTACTTTGCAGTTTCCGGATACCTCAACAATCGTAAGACTCTTGCAGATGAAAGCACTACCCTCTTTGAGTATCATGGCCCAGGATCGATCCACGCAAAGTCTTATCTCTTTGATGACCGGCTTTCGGTGATCGGATCTTTCAATATCGATGGTCGCTCTTCTTTCTTGAGCACTGAGAGTATGGTAGTCATTGACAGTGTCGAGGTTGCAGAAAGCCTTAAAGAATCTCTCAAGAATCTACAACATCAGAGTATCCCCTATCAGAGCACAGGAGAGAGTAAAGTTACCTATCGCGAAATCTCCTGGACCAAGAAAGTGATCATCAAGCTTAACCGAATACTACTCTACCCGTTTGGTATTTTTCTGTAGAAATCCTATCGGGACACAAGCAAGATTGTTAAGGCAGTTTTGACCG
>JBAZCM010000024.1:0-20332 GCA_041654935.1 Sphaerochaeta sp.
TACCGTTGTTGTCCATGGTCACTATCACTCCTCTTGAAGACGTGCGACGACCTTGTCGATAACCTCGGTCGGCGTAGAAGCTCCTGCAGTGATGCCCAGTATAGCACAATCGAACATCTCTGGGACCACTTCTTCTTCATCTTCAATGTGCCACGACTTCACCCCCGACTCTAGGGCTAGGTGGTGAAGAGCACGGGTATTGGCACTGTTCTTCCCTCCGATGACCACAATACCGTCACACTCCTTGACAAGAGCCAGGAGTGCTGTACGGCGGTCGACCGAACTGGAGCAGACGTTGTTCACAAAGAGGACCTCGCATCCTGCCTCACTGAAGGCAGAGAGGCGGCTTTGGATCTCCTTCCAACCCACCTCATCGAAGGTGGTCTGGACAAAGACCGCATACCGCTGCCCTTCGATGGGTTGGCCAACTTCGTCAGGTTGGGTGATGAGGCGTGAGCGAATAGCTAGACCTTCAGTGTGTACACCCTGCATGGCGAGGGTCTCAGGATGGCCAGGATGACCGACGATGAGAATCTTATGGGTCTCACTGTAGTGGCCAATTCTTCTGAGGTTGTGTTTGACGACCGGGCAAGTAGCATCGATGAGTTGATGGCCCGATTCGACGAATCGGCTGCGTAGCTCATCGGGAATCCCATGAGCCCGGATGACCACCATCCCTGGCTCTTGGCTCTCCGGGTCTTCAATCTCTACCAACCCCTCGGCGGCGAAGCGTTCATTGACCTGTGGGTTGTGAATGAGCTTACCAAGCGAATATATATGTGCCCCCTCTTGGTGGGCCGACTGCATTGCTCGTTCGGCCATAGCGAGGGCCCTTGAAACACCACGGCAATAGCCCATGGTCTGTGAAAGGCGAATCTCCATTGCCCTAGTATGACAAAAACGCTGCCGTAAGATAACCCCACGGCAGCGTCAACATGCGAGAATTGGAGACCTTAGGCCTTCTTACCTGCCTTTCCTTGTGCCTGGCTGATCCAATGGAGCAGCGAAGGAGCGAGGAAGTTGGAGGAGTACGTTCCGAAGACCAAACCGAAGATCATGTTCACGGCAAAGAGGCGGATATCCCCACTGGCAAAGATTGCCAGAGGTACGATGGCCAAGAGCGTGGTCAGCGCTGCCATGACTGTGCGGCTCACCGATTGGGTGATACTGCGGTCAATCTGGATTGCTAAGGGCGCGCTCTTATTCAATGTCACGTTCTCTCGGACTCGGTCAAAGATGACGATGGTATTGTTCAGCGAGTATCCGATGGTCGTCAGCAGGGCTGCGATCGTCGTGCTGGAGAACTCCAAGCGAAGCAAGCTGATCACCGTCAACATCGCCAAGACGTCATGCAGAAGAGCTACCAGTGAGCTGACTGCGTAGGCGAAGCGGAAGCGGATCCATACGTAGACGAGGATCAGCACCATCGCAACGGCGATTGCCATAATCGAGCTGGTGATCAACGACTTACTGAACTTCGGCCCGATATAGTCACTTTGCAGGACGACAACGTTGCCTTCTCCAAAGTGGGCGGCCAACGCATTCTTGACTTCCTCTTCCATTGAAGCTTGGGTTGCCCCATCCTTGATGCCGAAGCGGACCTGGAAGGTCGAGGAGTCCTCACTGCCTACGGTTTGCACCTTTGCATTGCCAACCGGATTCACAGCAGAGCGCACTTCATCGATGGCGGTGCGGCTGGAGCCCTGGAAGTTGAGCTTCACCGCCACCTCACCCAAGGTTGCAGGGAATCCATATCCGGAGAGCAGTGCGGTGGATTTAAGAGATCCGTCGACAGCGCTCGCTGAAATTCCATCCATAGCGTTCAGCGCATTGGCCAAATCAGCGGCAGTCGGATGATCGGCAAAGCGCAAAGTGGTTACCCGTACCCCGGCATCACCGCGCTCTTCAACGGTGAGAGCTGCTGAGGAGATGGAGAGGACCATGTCCTGTGTGCCGTCGTAGGAGACCTCAGCCCCAACCGGAGCGATCCTGATGCGCTGGCTCAAGCCACTCTCAAAGTCTACTCCGAGGTTGAAGCCACCGAGCATGATGAAGCTGACCAAGCCTGCTGCCAAGAGGAGGATTGCCAAGGCCCAAGTGACCCAGCGTAGTTTAATGACAGGAATATCTTTTGTAAGCATTAGTTTTTCCTCCAGCTGATATGAAGCTTCTTGTCCTCACGATCGGTCACCGTTGCATCGAAGACCAGGTGCGAGACAAAGAGGGCGGTGAAGACCGAGCTAACGATACCGATAGCCAAGGTGTTGGCAAAGCCCTTCACACTGGAGCTGCCCAGCTGCGAGAGCACTAGGGCGGCGATGATGGTGGTGATGTTAGCGTCCATGACCGTCCAGAAAGCCTTATCGAAGCCCGCCTTGATGGCAGCTATATCGGTTTTGCCTACCCGTCGCTCCTCCTTGATACGCTCAAAGATGATGACGTTGGTGTCAACGGCCATTCCCAGCGTGAGGATGAGACCGGCAACACTGGTCAGTGTGACAGTAAAGTTAAAGGCACTGAGCACGCTGATCATGATGAAGAGGTTCAGCAAGAGTGCCAGGTCAGCGACAAGGCCGCTGAGGTGGTAGTAGCCGAACATAATCAGGACGACCAGGATGAAGCCGATGATGATCGCTTTCAGACCGGTTGAAACGGCGTCCTCACCCAAAGTAGCACCAACGGCCTGCTGGCTGGAGACGACGAGCTCAATCGGAAGCGCTGCGGTGCGCAGCACGATGGCCAGGTCATTTGCCTCTTCGGCGTTGAAGCCGGAGATCTGGACGCTGGAGCGAATACCTTCATTGATGGTGGCCATCGCCTTGACTTTGCCGTCCATGACGACTGCAAGGGTCTTGCCAACGTTGGTGGAGGTCAGCTTGTAGAAGATATCCCCACCGAGGTTGTCGAGGTGGAAGTTTACCACAGGACGGCCAGTGATGCCGTCGGTTCCTGTGGTGGCACTCTCAAGGTGCGTTCCATCAAGGCCAACCTCTTCGTTGATGACCACGTAGCGCTCAAGTTCATCGATACCATACTCATCACTGACGTAGTATCCGGCAGCGATCTTGCCGGCGGGCAAAAAGTCGGGCTGCTTGAGGCTTCCGGTATCGGTGTAGACTTCACCGGGGTTTGCCTTGTAGAAGGCATCGAGCTCGGCGGTCAGGTCGGTGTCGACCATCTTGAAGACCAACGAACCCTTTCCACGGAGGAAGGAGTTGACCCGCTCTGGATCTGCAGCGCCGGGGATCTCAATGAGAATCTGGTCGCTGCCCTGCAGGCGGATGACCGGCTCACTGACACCAAACTGGTCAATGCGCTTCTCAAGGATCTCGATGTCCTGGCGGATTGCAGCGGCAATCTCACTGGACGAGGCACTGCTACCCTTCTTCGCCTCATAGGAAGCCACATCGGCCTCAAGGAGGATACTCATACCGCCTCGCAGGTCCAGGCCAAGCTGCAGGGCTTTGTTACCCAACGCTTTTACGCCCAGCAAGGAGGTGCGGTAATTGGATTCAAGGGCATTGAAGAGGGCTTGTTCGCTGGAGAACCCACCGAGGATTGTCGAGACGGTCCAACTCTTTGGAGCGGTGCGCCGGGTTGCCTTATAGTTGGCCTTGGCGATCGTCTTAAGGAAGGAGTACTTGGAAGGAAGGGCGGCCTGTGGATTGCTGGCCACCAGCTCCTTCAACTCCCTTAGGTCACGGGAAGCCTGCCCACGGGCATACTCTTTAATCTGTACATTTGAGCCAGTTGCTAGCTCTTTGGTCTGTTGAGGGACAAATCCATACCACTTGATCGTGGGATAGAGAAAATAGCCGCACAAGAGTACGACCGCTAGCACAATCAACAGACGACTGCGTTTCTTCATGATACTTTCCGCCTTGTCTACTTACTTCTCTTCTGTCTCTTCGGCTTTAGGCTCAGCCTCAGCTTTCGCCGGAGCCGCTACCTTCTTCTCAGCCGGTGCCTCAGCCTTTTTTGCAGCAGGCTCAGCAGTTGCCTTCTTCTCACGCTTCTTCGCCGCGGGGGCAGGAGCTGTCTCGCTCTTGGGCTTTACAATGGAGTTGATGGCATTGCGAGAGAATTCAAGACGGGTATTGTCATCGACTTTGACGACTACGGAGTTCTCCTTGACCACCATCACGGTTCCGTGGATTCCTCCGATGGAGACGACTTTATCTCCCTTCTTGATGGAGGCAAGCATATCCTTGGTCTCCTTGTCCCGCTTTCGCTGGGGACGAATGATCAAGAAGTAGAAGATTCCGATGATAAGACCGAAGGTAACGAAGGTCGTCATCATCGAACCACCTGAACTGGCGCCCGCCTCCGGGGCGGCCATGGCACTAAACAATGAAAGCATGGGTCATCCTCTCTTTAATACTGAATGAAATCGGATGCAGAAAAAGAGGTGCAGACAGTATGCATCCAATTTTCCAAGCACCGGTTAACGTACCACGTTCACAACATGATAGTCAAGTTTTGTCCAACGACCAACAGTACCTTCGCATGAAACAAGGCTTGCTATTTCACCTAAGCTATGGGTCAGTCTGAATTAAGGGCATTGAAGCCAGTTGGACGGGTTTTGCTCGAGACAACGAGTGGCGATGCATGCTCTTTGGCCAATGCGGTTGGCCCCAGGATGTGCCTTGTGCCCCTCGGGGGGAGGGGCTTTGAGAGGTACATTTTCACGGATACGGTGGTACTCTTACCGGGGATCCTTGTCATCCAACCATCGCCGTATGGTCGGAAGGTCGCAGTAGTGCAGCAGGTCCATCAGGGTGTTGTGGTAATCGTAGAGGAACTTCTTGCGTATGTCGGCCACATAGGCATCACCCTTTATGGCCCTCATGTGCTTGTGCAGGCTCAATGAGAGCTTCTTGATGATGCCCAGGTTGGTGTATGCATTCTTGTCGGTGGTGGCATTCTCATCATCCCTGTACATCACATCGAGATAGCGATGCAGGCTCTCTATCTCCCAATGCCGTCGGATGACCTGGCCCAGCGTCTTGGCAGGCTCATCCATGTTGCTCAGGTAGTAGCGCGTCTCCTCACTCACCGTGCCCCGGTTCATGTCCTCGCTTCTGCGGTCATAGCGCACGAGCGTGCACACCCCCTCCCATCCCTCGAAGAGCCCCCCTCCGATGGGCATCGTATATACCTTGCGCACCACCACCTTGCCCCCGGCCTTCTCCACCGGGCCCTCCCAGTGGCGCCTCCTGTCGCCGAGCGAACGTTGCAGCTCCTTCTCATCGAAGAGCTGGCGGGCCTCCTCTGCCAAACTCTTGTGGTTGCCCTTCAGCCCCCCCACGTACCATCCCCCCCGCCCGGCGATGATGGCCAGGGTCTGCCGCTGGGTGTTCATCGCATCGAAGGTGACGACCGTCCGGGCCAGGTCCATGCCCTGCAATATCCTCTGGGCGACCGGGATCTCATTGGTCTTGCTGTCTATGGGCTCGGAGTGGAGGCAGATGCCCATGTTCGCATCGTAGACATGCAGCACCTGGTTGTTGGGGATCTGCGCCCCGCAGCCATGCAGCCTTCCGCTGCCACGCCCCTCCTTGCCGTCGATGCAGATGTGGCGCACCCCATCTCCCTTGCCTTTCTTGACCACCTCCAGGGTGGTCTCGAACACACTCAGCAGAAATACCCGCACCACCATGCTCATCTCAGAGGGCTCCAGCAGCGAAAAGACCCGCTCGAAGGTGTCGTGCGAGGGGCCCTGGGCATCGGGGCCGAGGAAGATCCGCGCTATCTTGAGCTTCTCCCGGCTCTTGCAGAACGCCTCCATGGCATGGAAGTTGTTCACCCCACCAAGCACTGCCAGGAAGGCGAACACGATGATGTTCTTCAGGGGGTGGCGCACCTTGCCCCCCTGGCGTGGGTCATGCACATTGCCGTCCACCAGCCTGATGAGGCGCCACATCACCCGCTTGCGGATGCGCACCGCCTCCATCCGGTCAAAGCCCTCGGGCTTCATACGCTCAACCAACAGAAAGAAATCATCGCCCATGCCAACCCCCCAATGCCTCCTGCCACCCCCGGGCAAGGACGTCCATCCATCTCCCATTGACGAATACCCGGTAGCAAAATGGTGCCAGTGCAACGACTTGCTCATACCTTTGCCCCAGCTCGGAGCGCAAAAGGCTCTCCAGGGCCCTGGCTATGCGCTCGGCCTCGAACCGGCTGACCTCGATGTACTGCCCGCCCTCACTCGCCCAGTCAGCCTCCCAGTACTCCCGGCCAGAGGCCCCATAGGCCCACAACAGGTAGCCCTGGGCCAACCCCTCGCCAAGGTGGGAGGGCCGCAGGCGCTCGAAGACCAGGAAATACATCCCATAGCGCTTCACCGACACCTCTCCCTTCACCTTGGGCATGTAGGGCACCAGCCCACCCTCGCGGGTGGCGGTGCCGATGTATTCGTCGATCACCAGGCGCGGGTGCTTCTTGCCGGGCACGCGCTCGGAGTGGGCGCGGATGACCCGGTAGGTATCCTCATCCTTTTTCTGGAAGTAGATTCCCTTGCGTTTGTACCTCATCAGCCAGTCTGGGTATGCCATGTGTTATCCGTATTAAATAATATTAAATACATAGTAACGGAAAACCCCATCCTCGTGCAAGGCTTTTTTTCAACTTCGCCTAAAACAACCCGAGTTGAAAAATTGGGATGGGGTTCTTGGATATGGACTTAGCTTAGTTTCTTCTGGATTTCATGCGAAGCTACTGCAACGACCAAAAAGGGGCCGGTAACCGGCCCCTAAAAAGGTCATTATACGTTTACATCATGCCGCCCATTCCCTCAGGACCACCACCCATTGCGGGGGCTGCTGGCTCAGGGATATCGGTAATGGCACACTCGGTGGTGAGGATCAATGATGCAATGGATGCTGCGTTCTGCAGGGCACTGCGGGTGACCTTCACCGGGTCGATGATGCCGCTTTCGAACATGTTGACCCACTTGCTCGTCTCAGCATCAAAGCCCATACCGGCTTTCTCATTCTTACACTTGTCGGCGATCAGCGAACCATCGAGGCCTGCGTTCTCGGCGATCTGGCGAATCGGCTCCTCAAGGGCGCGGCGGACAATACGGTATCCGACCTGCTCCTCTTCGGGGAGCTTGGAGAGGTCGACCTTCTCCAAGGCCTTTGCAGCCTGAATCAGCGCCGCTCCACCACCAGGGATAACACCCTCTTCGATTGCAGCACGGGTTGCGCTCAGTGCGTCCTCGACCCGATGCTTCTTCTCTTTGAGCTCGACTTCGGTTGCGGCTCCTACGTTGAGTACGGCCACTCCGCCGGCGAGCTTGGCAAGACGCTCTTGCAGCTTCTCGCGGTCGTAGTCGCTGGTGGTATCACCGATCTGGACCTTGATCTGAGCGATGCGGTCCTTGATGTCACTCTGCTTGCCAGCACCATTGATAATGGTGGTGTTCTCCTTCTCAACCTTGATGTTCTTGGCACGGCCGAGCTGGGAGAGATCTGCGTTCTCAAGCTTCAGACCCAACTCCTCACTGATGACCTCGCCTCCGGTGAGGATGGCGATGTCTTCGAGCATAGCCTTGCGGCGGTCTCCGAAGCCAGGGGCTTTGACGGCGACGACGTTGAGAATTCCGCGGACACTGTTGACGACCAAGGTGGCAAGAGCTTCCCCATCAACGTCCTCGGCGATGATCAACAGCGGCTTGCCGCTCTGGGCGATCTTCTCGAGAATCGGAAGCAGCTCCTTCATGTTGGAGATCTTCTTGTCATAGATAAGGATGAACGGATCCTCAAGGAGGGCGGTCATCGTTTCACGGTTGTTGGCGAAGTAGGCGCTGAGGTAGCCGCGATCAAACTGCATACCCTCGACAAAGTCGGTGGTGGTCTCAATGGTCTTGGACTCTTCGACGGTAATGACACCATCGAGGCCGACCTTCTCCATCGCGTTGGCGATCTCATCGCCGATGGTGCGATCGTTGTTGGCACTGATGGAAGCGACCTGTGCGATCTCTTCCTTGTCCTTGATCATCTTTGCCTGTTTCTTGATCTCAGTGACGGCGTCGACCACAGCCTTGTCGATACCGCGCCTAATTCCCATTGGGTTAATGCCGGCGGCGACGCTCTTCATGCCCTCTTTGGTAATCGACCAAGCAAGGACGGTAGCGGTGGTGGTTCCATCACCTGCGACGTCGTTGGTCTTGGTGGCGACCTCTTTCAGTAGCTGAGCTCCCATGTTCTCAAACGGATCCTCAAGCTCAATCTCGCGAGCGACCGATACTCCGTCTTTGGTGACCGAGGGGGCGCCAAACTTCTTGTCCAGGACGACCAAACGTCCCTTCGGACCGAGGGTTGCCATGACGGCCTTTGACATCTTTTCGACACCAGTGACCAATGACTTGCGTGCCTCTTCGTTGAATTGCAATTGTTTTGCCATGTTGAAACATCCTCTCTCAATAAAGAATATAAGCTGAAGTTTCGGGCGTTTGAGCAAACAAACGCCTACCGACATGTAACATACAAATAAAAAAGGAGAGAAGCAAGTCCATAGGGAAATTCAGCTGAATATCGCCATCAGGGAGAAGGCGAGAAGGGTGGCGGTGGCATTGCTAAGCAGGTTGACCATGTCGTTGTCAATCCAACGAATGCCTCGCTCAAGGGGCAAGGGCTTGCCATTTTTTGTCGGGTGCTCGGTGAGGGTATTACTCTCTTCATCCCACCAGTGGGCCTGAATTGTCGCTCCTAGCACGCTATCAATAAGGCACCCGAAGAACGCGGCTATGGCGATGACCGATGCGCCCGCTGCCCCGGCACGGTCGGGGGTCAAGAGGAGTGACCAAGCAGTAAGAGCGATCAAGATTGCACCGAGCATTCCACTCACCAATCCCAAAGGGCTGACTGCTCCGCTGAGTCCTCGTCTCATCGGCCGACCGGTGATAATCGAAACGGGCTCCCTCTTGCTGAGAATCCCTACATCGCCGGCAAAGGTATCGCTTGCCGCTTCTGCTACCGAGGTAGCGAACATCACCAGATACACCGGGGATTGGTCCAAGGCGTAGAGCAGGGCTCCCAAAAGGGCGAAAAGCCCATTGGCCCACACCTGCATGGCATCCCGCCTTCCCCCCTTGGCATGGATTTTGCTCATCTCCTTTCCCCTGAGGCGCTTGGAGAGTTTATTCAGAATCCCTGCAGTAATGAAGAAGAAAAGCAGCGTCGCCAATGATCCGAAGCCCAGTACCCACGTACTGCCAAACCCAACAAGAAAGGCTGCGAAGGCGCCACTTCCGGTAAGCTGGCGAGCAGCATAGGAGGCAATTGAAATTGCCCCCATGATGGCCATCAACAGCCAGAAGGAGGCGGGCAATGAGAAGAACCAGGTGTCAAAGAGCGCTGCAAGCGACCCATTGAAGGGAACCAGGTTCATAGCAGGACCTCGATGAGGAGGGTCGTCAACAGTGGCACCGAAAGGTTATCCAACCCCAGGGGAGTGACGACTTCGACCACTGAGATGACAGCAGCCAGAATGAGTGAGATGAGAAGAGCCTTGCCTGCTGGCAGACTACTATAGAGTAAGGCGGCCCCACCGATAATCACCAAGGTGACAAGGAACATCGTGGCAGTGCCCAGATAGGACTTTTTGGAGACATTGAGTCGGATCTCACGTTTGCCCCATTTGGCTCCAATGAGAGCCGCAAGGCCATCTCCCCACCCCATTACCAACACACCGACGGTCGCCGAAATGGGGCCGATCATACCGTTGTATTGCAGCAGCACCAAGATGACTAGAGCGATGGGAAAATAAATCAAGCCGTAGTTGCGCTTGCGGTCGCCCAGCCCTAATGCGGTTCCCCAATCGAGGAACGTAAACAAGCTATTGAGGATGATAAAAAGAATGGGGCCGATGAGAGCGTAGGTCAGCGTATTGAAGTAACACAGCTCAATCAACCACCAGTTAGAGACGCCAATATGGATGAACTTGCGCATGGATTCGCTGGAGATGTCAAACCACTTCTTCAGCCCAATGCCCAACCCGATAACCAGTGCAAGAAACGGGAAAGAAATTAAAAGTCCGATGATATTGCTGTTCATGTTCGACATAATGGGCCGATTTGTCAGGAAATTCAAGCTAAAAACCGCCAACAAAGCCACAAATCGTTGCAGCGCCAAACCGCTGGCCTGCGAGCGATGTCCACCAGTTGGGTTTCGTCGCCCTGCGCCCATGTGGAGGGCGAGGCTACCATGCTCCACCGCCGCCACCGCCAAAGCCTCCACCACTGAAACCAGAGGAGCCGAAGGAGCTACGCACCGGAGAGCGCGCCCCTCCCTTGGATTGGGTGTACAAGGAGCGCTCGATGACCGAAGAGTGCAGTCGGTTAGAGAGTGCGCTATAGAAGAGAGCGGTGCGTATCGGCCTTGGGCCACTGTACCAAGTGGCCTCTTCGATGGCGATGGTCCTAAACTTCTTCGCCCACACACCCTCAAGACCTAGGACTATTGCATACCCCAAGACATGGTAGAAGAGTTGGGGGTCCTTCTCGACCATCAGTTTGAGGCGTGGCACTTCTACTGCCTTGATGAACTCCATATAGCCGGCGATCTGCTCAAGCTGCTGTTGGGCGTAGGCACTGCGCTTGGCGGTGAAGATGGTGAGCATCCCAAAGAGAGATGGTGCACCTACCAACAGCGCTGCCACCACAAGGCTGTAGAGAGGCCCATGGTATAACAGTTCCTTCAGGATCACCAATGCAAACAAGAAGAGCATCAGGGCAGCAAAACCTAAGGCCACGTATTTGAAGATGCGTTTTGTCTTTGAACCGATGAGCCACATCGCCGAAAGCCGGTGGGCGGCAAGAAGCGAGATTCCAAAGGAGAAGAATCCGATCATGATAAAGAACAGGATCTCTCCATCAAAGGTATTGAGGGTCGCACTGAGGGCAAGGATTATCACGCTGGCCGGCCCGTAGAGCAAGGAGAAGACTCGCTTGCGCTCAGCTGTTTGGTCATTTAGCGACCGTGGGCCTTTGAAATACTTTTGTACCAAGGTCTTCACCTTGGCCATCGATTCACCGTAGGTTCCCTTCTGCAGTTGTTTGAGATTGACTGTCGTCCCATCGCCGGAGGCAAACAGATCATTGAAGAGTTTCTTCTCATGGGCATTGGCCGCACTCAGGTCCCGGATCTTGGTGAAGGTGAACTCTTTCCTCCCCTCCTCCTTGATACTCAGGTACCCGCCGTCAGCCCAGTGGAAGATCATACTCGTCAGGTCCTTGTTATCGACCACCCCGTCAGCGAGGTATCCTACCTCTAAGGGAGAGAGGTCTGTTGGCGCTTCATAGCGGACAACAGGGACAAAAACCTCTTCGCGTCCATAGCGGCCAAAGAGGACAAAGCCGTGGACCAACATGAGGATGACAGCAACAACAGAGGCGATTGTGGCAGCAGCTGTCCAGTCGACAAACGGTATTACTTCACTGAAGTACCCCTCCTCCATCTGTACGCGCAGCGTAATCGCTTCGCCTGGGACCAGATTCACTGCCCGACCGACGATACGCATCCGATCCTCACTGATTACAAAGGTTGCCCGCTCAGTGGTGCTGCCGCGCCTGCCACCGGTGACAAAGACCATGGAGGGGTCGATGGGTTTTGGGAAGGTGACTGAAAAAAGAAACTCTGCGATAGGGGCTTGCCACCCATCGCCGAGGAGGTTGAAGTACAGCTCGTCGTACTCTTTGTTCCGGTCATCACCGATGCTATACCGGTAGGAGAGGACATACTCTTTGATACCCTGCACTGTCCGATCAGCGGAGCCGAGGCGAAAAGTAACCCACGATGAGGAGCTGGAGTCTCGGGTGATCGGGTCACTGCTCTTCAAGTCCTCGACCTTGGTGCGGACATTGCCGAACTGGATCGGAATCTCCCGATAGATACCGTGTCGCGGAGTGGAGAAGTTTGCGGTGATCCGCTCCTCAATGGCGTAGCTGTTGTCCAAGCTGACATCCACTGCCATCTCAAAGCGTTCAAAGTGATAATCTTGGGCTCCTAGTGTTGAGAGGACCGTCGCCAGGAGCAAGATGATGACGAGCTGCCGTTTCATTAAAACTTGACCTCGACGCGAGAGCGCGCCTCCTCCTCGATAACCAGGTAGGGTTTTTTACTGAAGTTGAGGATTTTGGCAACCAGCGAGGCTGGGAAGACTTCGGTGAGGGTGTTCATCTGCTTGATGACAGCGTTGTAGTACTTGCGCGCACCGAGCAGCTGCTCTTCGATTTTGGTCAGTTGACCCTGTAAGTCCAGGAACCCTTGGTTGGCTTTCAGGTCTGGATATGACTCACTGAGGGCAAAAAGAGAACGTAGCGTGGAGGTGAACGCTTTGTCAGCTTCATCCCGCGCTTCAAGCGAAGGTGCTGCAACGGCAGCATTGCGCGCCTCGATGACGGCTGTCAGGGTTTTTTGCTCATGTTTGGCATACCCTTTGACGGTCTCCACGAGGTTAGGCACCAGGTCATAACGTTGCTTTAAATGTGCGTCGAGAGCAGAGCCTGCTTCCTCACTTTGGTTCCGTAACCGAACATACTTGTTGTTCACCCCGATGATGTAGATCGCCAGTACAACTACTACTGCAATGATAATGAATACCGTCATCTCGTTACCTCCAGATATGCTTGCATCCACAGCATGATACACCGTTGAATGAGGGTCAAGTATATCACAGGACAGTGGGTGTTACCTTGCATTCAGATTGATAGTGCTGTATCTTTATTCGTGTTAATCGCATAATTATTCACTAGGAGAATATAGGTATGAGGGAACGACATAACCGACTTGCTGTTGTCAAGGAATTGATCAAGAACAACCGGATCGATAACCAAGACATGCTGCTTGAAATGCTCCGTGTCGAGGGGTACAGCGTTACCCAGGCGACCCTGTCACGAGACTTGAAGATGCTCAAAGTTGGTAAGATCAGCGATGGCTGGTCAGGGTACTACTACAGCCTTCCAGACAGCGACTTGGTAAGCGAATCGGAGAAGAGCTATATCCAGGATGTACGTCGTGGCATCCTCTCCATCGAATTCAGTGGAAATTTCGGGGTCATCAAGACCCGACCCGGTCACGCCAACTCTGTTGGCATTGCCTTGGATATCCTGGCCATCCCCGAGATCCTTGGCACCCTTGCAGGCGACGATACTATCTTCGTCATTCTGCGAGAAGGGATGAACAAGGAGGATCTGCAGGAGAGCTTCAAGACTCGGATCCCCGACATTCAGGAGTAACGACATGACCTATCGCAATCTCGACACTACAGCAGCATTCTCACAGCTGCTGAACTTAGAGCCTGCAAATCTCGTTGATTTGCTGAAACCGGAGCGTGTGACCTCCTCCCAAGTGGAGGCTGGCGCCTCGCTGACCTATAACTGGGCAGCCATGCCAGTGACCGAGGAGCACCTGAAGCTCCTACAAGAGCTGGCCGACGAGATGTCACTGGTCGACAAATTCCGTCAGCTTGCCGACGGGGCTGTGATGAATACCGGAGAAAAGCGACAGGTTCTTCACCATCTGGCACGTGGCCAACTTGGAAAGAGTGTCATGGTAGACGGAGAGGACAAGCGGGCCTTCTACCTGGGCGAGCTTGAGAAGATCAGAGCGTTCAGTGAAAAAGTGCGGAACGGGCAAATCGTCGGCTCGACCGGCAAACGCTTTACCGACGTCGTACAAATTGGTATCGGCGGCAGTGACCTTGGTCCCAGGGCCCTCTATCTGGCTCTCCAAGGATGGGCTGCAGAGGCAAACATCCCCACCCTCAGAGGGCACTTCATCAGCAATGTCGACCCCGATGATGCAGCAGCTGTATTGGCTGACTTGGATCTGGAGAGTACCCTCTTTATCCTTGTCTCAAAAAGCGGGACAACCTTAGAGACATTGACCAACCGCGACTTGGTCATCCAAGCGATGCAGGGGGCCAATATCAAGGGTTTGGACCCTGCCTCCCATATCGTGGCGGTGACGAGCAAGAGTAGTCCCTTGGCCTCTTCAAAGGAGGTCCTCGATGCCTTCTTCATCGATGATTACATCGGTGGACGCTATAGCGCTACCAGTGCGGTGGGGGCGGTTATTCTCTCACTCGCCTTTGGCCATGAGGCGTTCGCCTCACTGCTCGATGGTGCCCACCAAGCCGATAGGCAGGCACTCAATACATCAATTGAGCAGAACGCGGCCCTTTTGGATGCCCTTATTGGCGTCTACCTGCGCAACGTAGTCGATCTTCCTACTACTGCGATCCTCCCCTACTCGCAGGCTCTCAGCCGTTTTGCTGCACACCTACAGCAGTTGGATATGGAGAGCAACGGCAAGAGCGTCAATCGTGATGGAGAGACTGTCTCCTACTCTACTGGTCCGGTAATCTTCGGTGAACCGGGGACCAATGGGCAGCACTCCTTTTACCAGTTGCTTCACCAAGGAACCGATATCATCCCCCTGCAGTTCATTGGCTTTTTGCACTCCCAGTACGGCCAGGATGTGACAGTCGAGGGTTCAACGAGCCAAGAGAAGCTCAATGCAAATCTCGCCGCCCAAATCGTTGCCTTCGCCCGGGGTAAGGATGATGAGAATGCAAACAAGCGCTTTGGTGGAGGAAGGCCTTCTAGCCTTCTGTGGGCAGATCGCCTGACTCCGGCAGTCCTTGGTGCACTTTTGGCCCACTATGAGAATAAGGTGATGTTCCAAGGCTTTGCGTGGAATATCAACAGCTTCGACCAAGAGGGCGTTCAGCTGGGCAAGGTCCTGGCTACCAGCGTCCTTGAGGGCAGTAAGGGAGATCCTACCCTCAAGGCATGGGCATCCCTGTTTGGGCTGTAAGAGACAGACTGTGATGGATGGGGGTCGGTGTAGTACATCGTCCCCTTTCTTTTGGTGGCCAGTCCACACAACACACACAAACAAATAGATAATCCATCATTTGCGGTTGTCCGACACCCTAATCTTCACTACTATTGAGTGATAGCTTTGTCTTTATAGGACTTATACATGTTTCGTGAACTAAGAAAACAAATCAAAGGAAACGGCCTTGCCACCGCTCTCACGATGCTATTTGTCGTGCTTGAAGTGGTAATGGACGTCACTATTCCCTTCTTAATGGCCTTTTTGCTCGACCGTGGCGTCAGTGCCGGCAATATGGCTGAAATTTGGAAGTGGGGCGGCTTGCTGCTGGCATGTTCGGCCTTTGCGCTGCTCATGGGAGTGCTCTCAGGCCACTTTGCTGCCCGAGCCTCTACTGGCTTTGCCCGCAATGTACGCCAAAGCCTCTTTCACACCGTGCAGGGCTTCTCCTTCTCCAACATCGACACTTTCTCCACTGCCAGCCTGGTGACCCGGATGACCGCTGACGTGACCAACGTCCAGCGCTCTTACCAGATGCTCACCCGCATCGCAGTGCGTAGCCCAGCTCTGCTCACCTTCGCTTTCTTCATGGCGCTGAACCTCAACAAGACATTGAGCCTCGTCTATGTGGTCTCCATCCCGGTGTTGGCTATCGGTCTCTTCCTGTTGATCCGCACGGTCTACCCCTACTTTGGACGGGTCTTCAAGACCTATGATCGGCTGAATCTCGTTGTTCAAGAGAACATCAGAGGAATTCGGGTCGTCAAATCGTTTGTCCGCGAAGATCACGAGAAAGAGAAGTTCAATGCAGTGAGCCAGTCAATCTACAAGGACTTCTCTACCGCAGAGAAGATCATAGCCCTGAACAGTCCGATGATGCAGTCAACGATGTACTTCAGTCTGATTGCTATCTCATTGATCGCCTCCTACCTGATCGTCGGAGGGCGAATGACCACCGGACAGCTGATGAGCTTTGTCTCCTATACCTCCCAGATTCTCATGAGCCTGATGATGCTCTCCATGGTCATCGTCATGCTGACTATCAGTCGAGCATCGGCCGACCGAATCGAGGAAGTGCTGCGTGAACAGCCGACCATCGATGAAAATCTTGGGGGACTTGAAGGTTTGGAGGATGGCTCGATTGTCTTTGAGAATGTGAGTTTCAGTTATACCGGCAAAAGTGATCAAAACTGCCTGAAGGGTATCAACCTTGAAATTCCTGCCGGTTCAACGGTAGGGGTTCTCGGAGCTACCGGTTCAGGAAAAACATCTTTGGTGCAGCTCATCCCTCGCCTCTATGACGTCACCGAAGGACGGGTACTGGTCGGCGGTCACGATGTGCGAGAATACCAGACCAAGGCCCTGCGCAAAGAGATTGGTATGGTCCTGCAAAAGAGTGTGCTCTTCAGCGGGACTATCGCCGAGAACCTCAGATGGGGAGACAGTCAGGCAACAGACGAAGACCTGGTGTGGGCAGCGAACATTGCCCAAGCCCATCGCTTCATTACCTCCTTCCCCAATGGGTATGATAACCATATTGAGCAAGATGGGGCGAACGTCAGCGGCGGGCAGCGTCAGCGACTCTCCATCGCCCGCGCCCTCCTCAAACGACCCAAGATCCTGATTCTCGATGATTCGACGAGCGCGGTGGATACCAAGACCAATGCCGAGATCCAAAAAGCTCTCAAAAATGATTTGAATGATTCAACCAAGCTCATCATCGCCCAGCGCGTTGCATCGGTAAAGGAAGCGGACCAGATCATCATCCTCGATGAAGGGCAGGTCCATGCGGTGGGGACTCACGAGCACCTCTTGGCAACCTGTCAGCGCTATCAAGAGCTCTATGCGAGCCAAGGACACGGCGATAAGGAGGAGGCAGTATGATGGGCCCAGGCCGCAGGGGCGGCAGAAACTTCCCCTCCAAGATGCCAAAGCTTGACTGGAAGACCTTCAAGCGCTTGGTCGCCATGATCTTCGTCCCCTATAAGGTACGCCTCTCGGTAGTC
Source organism: Sphaerochaeta sp. (assembly GCA_041654935.1). Taxonomy (GTDB): domain Bacteria; phylum Spirochaetota; class Spirochaetia; order Sphaerochaetales; family Sphaerochaetaceae; genus Sphaerochaeta. Next base: position 16,853 of record JBAZCM010000024.1, read on the forward strand.
GTGGTAGCCATCGTCTTCAGCAGCCTCGCCTCAGTAGCAGGTTCAGTCTTCCTTCGCATCCTCATTGACTCCTACATTACTCCGATGGTAGCAGCCGGTCCGGGTGTCTCCTTCCTGCCTTTGATCAAGGTCCTTTCACAGATGGCCTTGATTTACGCAGTGGGCGTCATCTCTACCTACACCTACCACCGCCTGATGGTCACCATCAGTCACGGAACGCTCAAGACAATCCGTGACCAGATGTTCGCCCATATGCAAGGCCTGTCGATCAAGTACTTTGATACCAGAGCCCATGGCGACCTGATGAGCCTCTACACAAACGATACCGACACGCTACACCAGATGGTCACCCAGTCGATACCCAACTTCATCAGCTCGATCATCACCGTCGTCGCTATCTTCATCGCCATGCTCTTCACCAGTTGGCAGTTGACCATCGTCGTGATGATCAGCCTCTCGGGGATGCTCTTCATCTCCAGCAAGATTGCTCGCAAAAGTGGCTCTCACTTTATGGCTCAACAGAAGACCATCGGAAAGACCAATGGGTATATCGAGGAGATGATCAACGGGCAGAAGATCGTCCAGACCTTCACCTACGAGGAGCAGGCTAAAAAAGAGTTCGATGAACTCAATGAAGAACTTTTCGGGGACGCTTTCAACGCTAACCGCTTTGCCAATATTCTCATGCCGATCATGGGTAATATCAGTTACATCCAATGGGTCATCGTCGCCATCGTCGGCGGCTCCTTGGCCTTAAGTGGCCTCGCTCCACTGACCCTCGGGGCAATTGCCTCCTTCCTGCAGCTGTCGCGGACGATCAACATGCCGATCAACCAGATGGCCCAGCAGCTCAATGCTGTGGCCATGGCCTTGGCCGGTACCAAGCGAATCTTCGACCTGCTCGATGAAGAGATCGAACCTGATGAAGGGTACATCACCCTCACCCACGCTCACCAGCTTCCCGATGGCACTCTTGAACCTACCTGTGATACTTCGCAGTGTGTCTGGGCGTGGCAGGATGATCGCCATGATACGCTCACCCCACTGAAGGGACACGTGCAGCTGATCAATGTTGACTTTGGCTATAACGAGGAGACCTTGGTCCTCAAGGATGTCTCCATCGAAGCCGAACCAGGTAAGAAAATTGCTTTGGTTGGGGCAACAGGGGCTGGTAAGACAACCATCACCAATCTGATCAACCGCTTCTATGACCTGGCCGATGGAAAGATTCGCTATGACGGGATCAACATCAACCGGATCAAGAAGAGCGAACTCAGAAGAAGCCTTGGTGTGGTCCTGCAAGACGTACATCTCTTCACTGACACAGTCATGGAGAATATCCGCTATGGTCGCCTCGATGCCACTGACGAAGAGGTGATCGAAGCTGCCAAGCTTGCCAATGCAGACTTCTTTATCTCCCACTTACCAGAGGGGTATCAGACCGAGCTTGCTGGAAGCGGCTCATCGCTCTCCCAAGGTCAGCGTCAGCTCATCTCGATCGCTCGTGCGATTGTGGCTAATCCACCGGTACTCGTCCTTGATGAGGCAACCAGCTCGATCGACACTCACACCGAAGCGGTGGTCCAGCGAGGTATGGATGCCCTGATGGCCGGACGCACCGTCTTTGTCATAGCACACCGACTCTCAACGATCCGTAATGCCGACACGATCATGGTCCTCGATAATGGGGTCATTATCGAGGCCGGCTCACACGATGAGCTGTTAGAACAGAAGGGCCAATACTGGCGCCTTTACACCGGAGCTTTCGAACTGGATTGAGTAACCAATACAATCCCTGCTACCACAAGGGGCAGGGAGATGAGGTATTCAAGGCGGAAGATTGACTCACCCAAAAAGAGTGCTGACAACAGCGTTCCACTGACTGGAATCAAGAAGTTGAAGATAGTGATGCTGCTGACTTTGTTGTGCTTGAGCAGCAGTGTCCACAGCGAGAAAGCAATTGCACTGAGGGCTGCCAAGTAGGCCAACAAGAGGTATCCTCCCCCACTACTGGAGGGGAAGGGAGCGCCCATCAACAGGCCGACGATCAACAGGATCACACCTCCAAGGAAAAGCTGCAAAGCGGTCATCAATACCGGATCTATCCGGCTACTCAAACGCTTACTGAAGAGAGCGCTGAAGCTATGCAAAAAGGCAGCAATAAGAATAAAGCCTTCACCGGTCAGAGAGAACGAGAGGCCAAGAGAGCCGTCGAGGTTCACCAGTATTACTGCAGCAAATCCCAATAGAATTCCAATTGCCTTCTGAAGGGTTACTTTGTCATTGGTATAGGCGAAGTGAGCAAGCAGGGCAGCAAAGAAGACTGTCGATGAGTTGAGAATCGAACTTTTTGCACCGCTGGTATATGAGAGCCCTATATAAAAGAAGGTGTAATGGACTGCTGTCTGCATCAGAGCAAGAGCGACTACTCGTGTCCAGTCTCCGCTCGTAAGAGAGGTAAGTTTTTGCTTGGAGCCTGACTGAAAAGCTCGAAAGAGAAAGACCAGTGCTCCGCTGAGAGCAAAGCGTAACCCTGCAAAGGCCATCTTGGCGGCCGTGTCATCGGCTCCGACTGAGAAGAACTCGTATCCGCTCTTAATCCCTGGATACGCGCTCCCCCACAGGAAAGCACAAAAACTTGCCAGGATGGCAGCGACAACTGGACGACTCACGAATGACTTCTTTTGATTCATTTACAGACGCTCCTTAGCGTATTGATAAAACTCTGCAAGACTTCCCTGTGCAAAACTCTCAACAGGTGTACTATCACGGTTAATCAAACAATCGGTGACGAGGTACGCCTCCATTCCTAGTGAGGAGACCACTAAGTCCTCTTGGACATCGTTGCCTACCATAAGACACTCTTGGGGTTGCCTACCAATCTCTTTGAGTAAGTTTTGATAGTACTCAAGCGCTGGCTTTGTGTAGTGACAATGCTCATACGTGGTAATTACTGTAAACATCTCAGGCTCAAGGCCCGCCCACTTCAGGCGGGCATGGGTAGCCTGCCATGGAAAGAGCGGCGCGGTTGCCAACACTAATTCATACCCCTTAGCCCCCAGCTCCTCCACTATTGTTCGTGAGAGGCCGGTAGCTGAACTGGTCTCTTTGATCTGATTGAATGTTTCATCATAAAAGGGAGCGAAACGCACATTGAACTCGTCACTGTCGATCCCGCTGACCGCTGCAAAGTGGCGGTCAAAGCGCTCTTTATTGGTCGATGTACCATCGCTGGCAAACATGGCACCGAGTCCTGCTTCAAGTCCTTTGAGAGCTTGGTCAACGCTATACCCCAAGAAATGGCAGTATCGACCAAAGAGATCAAAGTATTGGTGCATGAACGCCTGCTGATCTAAAGGCAGGAGTGTTCCATCGAGGTCAAACAGAATAGTGGTGAATGTGCGCGATTGCATTGACTGATGGTAAGACGTTTTCAATCAACGGGTCAACTCGATGCATTGCCCTCACTATGTATTGAAA
>JBAZCM010000025.1:0-20190 GCA_041654935.1 Sphaerochaeta sp.
CCTTCATGGTGGAGGATGGGGTCGAGGTCTCGGTTGCAACCAATAGGGAGGATCGGTGATGGCTTACTGTGTGATGTGTGGGGTAAAACTCTCTGAAGGGGCAGAGTCCTGTCCGCTGTGCAGTACTCGCGTGGTGTTGCCGCCTGGAGTAGAGGAGGGGCGCTCACAGCCGCTCTTTGCCCAGCCACTGGAAATTGAAGTGACAGCGGCGATAACTAAACGACGTAAGGGTATCATTGAGTTGGTAATCTCGCTCTTTGTTATCGGGGAGGTAGCAGTAGCTCTCTCCTTGTGGCTCAGCGGTTTGGCCCGCTATAGCTACATCCCCCTCTTATCCATTGCATCGACGGCTCTTTATTTGGTGATTGCCCTGCGGTCTGCTCTCACGTATCGACGCCAGGCGACAATATTTTTAATCGCTTCGGCGCTCTATCTCATAGGCTTGGATGCAGCAGACCTCCATCTCTCGTGGTCGCTGATCGCAGCCCCCCCACTGGCATTGGTCTGGTTAGTGGGTGTTTATTCTTTCAGCCGGCCACCGCTGTTTCGCTTTCTTTTCCTACTCATCGGAGCCATGGGAATCTATTTGGCGCACCTCAACCGTCTCATTGTCGGATCGCTGACATGGTTTTGGCCAGTGGCTATGCCGGCGATGGGAGCGGTCATCGTGTTGACAGTACTCTTTGCACTGCTGTTTTCACGACGGAGTCGACCACCCTCGCTTGTTGAGATGGTCTTTTCAGCACTGACGATCATTTTTATGGGTTTGACAGTCCTCGATTTGATGTTGAGCCGGTATGTTCATGGAATGCTCAAGCTTCGATGGTCTGAAAGCCTGTTCTATGCAGCATTGGTCATTCTAATCTTTTTGGTTGCTTTCTCGTGCTCGCGAAGGCTACGTCGCTACTTTACTAGCCGCGGCCACCAAGCCTAGGTGACATCGGCGAGCGTTGCATTACAAATATCGATAAGATCTTGAGGTTTGAGGCAAATCTGCTGGCCTCGCTCTCCGGCACTGATATACAGTACCTCCTCAAGCTGACACAACTCATCGATATAGGTGGGATAGGGGCGCTTCATTCCAATGGGTGAGCAACCTCCTCGGATATAGCCGGTAACCTCTTTCAGTTGAGAGACCTTGATTGGCGCTAAATCCCTTTGGCCGGTCAGCGCTCGTGCTTTTTTAAGATTTACCGAAAATTGGGCGGGAACGCAAAAGACATAGTGATTATGTTGTCCATCTACAAAGACGATGGTCTTATACACCTGCTCGGCCTCAACGTCCAATGCACTTGATGCAGTTACTGCATCAAGGTGTTCCTCGTCCCACGGGTAGGAGTGGAGGGTGAAGGGAATATGTGCCGCTTCGAGGATTCGGATGGCGTTGGTTTTTTTCATACCACGATCGTAGCGCAAAAGGCAGATTGGGTCGACTGCTCACTTTTCGACAATCTTCTTTGTTGTAGCCGGCTCATCTTGGTATATACTATTCTCAGCGGGTACGGGGCTTTTTCTTCACTCACAGGGTGATTCCAGTACCGAGAGTCCTTGAGAGCACAGCAATCAAGTGATAGTATGGTTGATAATCTCATGTTCGCCTTGGGTTGAGGAATGTGCGCTATGAAAAGATTCGGTAGAGCGTTTTTGTCGATTACTCTCTTACTACTGCTGGTACTTGCCCCCCTTGGGGCACGTGATGGGGCATTGGTTATCCGCTCCCCGCTCTTCGGTCCAGCGGCGAAACCGCTTGTGCAAGAGAGTGAGCTTCGCTTGCAATCTTTTGCTGATCAACTAGGGCTCTCCTCTACAACCGATACTCTGGATACCCAAAGACGGGTCCTCAGTGCTGTCTCCAACAGCAACTACCCGGTGACCCCCGGCGATAGCTACCGGCTTGTCTATCTTGATGGTATGCGCACCGTCACCGTAGATTTGCAGGTTGATGAGCAGGGTAGTGTCAGTATTCCGGGTTTAGGGGACATCGATGGCAGTGGCCTGTTGTGGTCTGAGATGCGCCAAGAGATACTTTCGTTGGTGCGCACCTACCACAGTTACTCCAACCCACAGCTGGTACTCACCGGTACCGGAACCTTTACTGTGTCGGTAATCGGGGAGGTGCGAGGAACTCGTGTTCTCAGCGCTTGGGGACTCTCCCGGCTCAGTGAGGTGGTGAGTAGCGCTACTGCTTATGCATCAACGCGTGAAGTGGTGGTAACCCACCGCGACGGTAGCAGCCAGAGCTACGACCTCTACCAGGCATTGCGTAAGGGTGCCTTGGATCAAGACCCTCTGCTCAAAAGCGATGATGTCATCACCTTGCAACGGGCGGGGCGGATGGTACAACTGGGAGGCAATGTTTATCAGAAGGGAACCTACCAACTGACCGACGAGGATACTCTTTCTACGCTGATCAGCTACTATGGTGGCGGACTGCTTTCAGGCAGCGATATTCAGAATATCCGTGTTCAGCGTTTCAACGAGAAGGATGGCAGCTGGAGTGCTCTGTATGTCAACCTCCTTGAGGATCCTAATTTCTCACTCAAACACCAAGATCAGGTGCTCATAGATACACTGTTACCCAGTATTCAGAGCGTGACCATCGAGGGAGCTGTTGCTGCCAATGAAGACGCTGACTCGCTCTCACCCACAAGCCAATTGGGATACTCCTCCAGTCGGATTTTCTACCAATTCTATCCACAGGAGACGCTCAAGAGCCTCCTTGATACCATTGCCGGGCGCCTTTTGACGATCAGCGACCTTGAGGGGGCTTTCCTCTTACGCGGGGAAGAGCGCATCGCGATCAACGCACAACAGATTCTTTACGGCAATAGCGAGCAAGGCCTTATCCGCCTCAAGGCAGGTGATACCCTGCTCATCCCCTTCAACCAGCGCTTTGTCACCGTCAGTGGCGCAGTCTCCCGTAGTGGCGTCTTTGCCTATGTGCCAGAGAAGGGGGTACCGTACTACATCGCCCTCGCCGGAGGACTCAGCGATGATGCAGCCTATCCATCTTCGATCAAGGTCCAGGGCCCAGACGGCAAAAAGATCGATCCAGATGGACCGATTCCCCCTGAGTCGACAATTGTGGTTGCAAAGAATACCTTCGTCAAAGACCTTGCTCCAACGATTGCCGTCATCGGCTTGGTCAGTTCGATCCTAGGTATTATTGCCGTGACTCTCAGCATTGTTTTGGATGCCAAAAAATTATAGAAGGAGCAGCGAATGAGCCAACAGGAAGCGCCTCAAGATCGATTCAACCCCTTCGAAGATAGTGATGAAGGCATCTCAATTGCCGAATTGTTCACAATCTTTCGCAAACGTTTCTCATGGTTTGTCGTTGGATTGGTACTCGTTCTCGCCCTTGCCATCGGGTATCTACAGATTGCAACCCCACTCTACGAAAGCCAAGTATCAGTTCTCGTTGAGGCAATTCAGCGCTCCTCAAGCTTTGAATCGTTGCTCGATGTCTCCACTTCCAGTGCAAAGATTGCCACTGAGGTAGAACTGATCACCAGTCGCAGTAACGTAAGCTTGGCTTTGGAGAGCCTGGATCTCTCCCAATACCACAACAGCGACGGTGAGGATTATCAAAACCGCCAGGTTTTGGGGAACGTAAGAGAACGGATTGTTGTCTCAACGGTCAAGGATACCAACATCGTAAAAATCGCAATCACTGACCAAAACCCAGCCTTTGCTCAGGATTTTGCCAATGCCTTGGCGGCAACCTATGATAACTTTCTCACCGGGATTGCAAAGAACTCCAAGACAGCGCAGCGGGAGTTCATCGAAAACCAGATTCCTCTCAATGACGAAAAGTTGGCCATTGCCAGTGATATTCTGGGAACCTTCCGTGAAACAAGTGACATTATCCAGCTCTCTGACAAGAGCTCTATGCTCATTGAGCAGATCTCTTACTACACCCTACGTCTTGAGCCACTGAAGCTTCAGCTCAGTGAAGCAGAGGTCTTCATCGACTCCTACAATACCTCCTTGATGGAAGCAGGTATTGCGATGCCTGTCAGCCTTGAGGAGATCAAGGCCGATCCTGTGATCGCCGAGAAACTCGGTGAGTTAGGTGCATGGAAGACCGAGCTTTCAATGTACGAGTCATTCACCCGCCCAGGGGGTATGGCGACCAACGTAGACTCTTCTTCGCGTACCTACGTCATCAATAGTGCGATATCGCAGCTGACCAAGGATCTGGTCAATCGGGTGAATTCTTTGACCCGCCCCTATGCCATTGAGGCAAATACCCAGGCAATCGTCGGGGCTTTGACCACCGAAGTTGAGATTATCGTTTTGAACAAGCGTGCTGAGGTCTTCACTGAGGAACTTGGCCAGCTTCCGGTCCTTGAACGCAGGCTCAGTGAGTTGCAACGTGACGTACAAATCTATGAGGCGATTGGCTTGAAACTCAGGGAGATGCTCGAAGAGGTCAAGCTCAGTGAGGCAGCGATCACCGGCAACGTCACCGTAGTAGACCGGGCAATCCTTCCTACTCGACCGGTAAGACCAAACCGACTCTTGATCCTGGCAGTAGCTCTGCTGTTGGGCTCGTCTGTTGGACTGTTGTTGACCCTAGCCCGTGAGGCACTTGATATCTCCATCCAAAATGAGCATCAAATTCGTAAAATCGCAGGCCGTGAGCTGCCAATCTTGGGGTGGATTCCTCTGATGAAGGTCACTCCTAAAACCAAGTATCCAACACTCTCGGTCTATAATGATCCACTGGCCTTCGAAAGTGAGCGCTTCAAACTGGTGGCCAATATGCTCTACAACAAGAGTGACCAACAGATTTATTCAATCACCAGTAGTGCCATGGCCGAAGGAAAGAGTACCATCATCGGTAATATCGCCTTGGCGTTGGCACAGATGGGGAGCCGTGTCCTGGTCATCGATGGAGACTTACGCCTTCCAAGTATGGAGCGGTACTTCCGTCTCAAGCACCACGAAATCGGATTGGTCGACTTTGTGACCAAGAACACCGCCCTTGAGGAGTGCTTGATCCAACCCTTGGAAGATACTCCTACACTGCACCTGTTGCCCTCAGGCAATGCCCCTCTGGTCCCAGCAGCAATCTTCTCAAACCCTCGGTACATCAAGGGCCTAGAGCAACTGCGACAAATCTACGACTTTATTATTATTGATGCCCCACCGTTGGATTCTGCCAGTGAACTGTTGTCGATCTCTAAGTTTGTCGATGGCCTGATCATCACCGTCCGAGCTGGCATTACTACCAAGGGAGCACTCTACGACCTTATTACCAACTTGCGTACTGCAAATGCAACGATTACCGGATTTGTCTTCAATGGGGTGTTGGCCTCTGCTATCTCCAGTTATCGGTATGGCTACGGTCGCAGTTACAGTTATGGCTATGGGTATGGGTACGGCTACGGCCAGAGTGGCAAGAGTGCCAAGATGGGCAGCAAATCTCTTATCTTCCGTCGCCGTGGATCTACCTCTTGGTATCGCAAGCGCTACAAGCAGGATTTGAAGAACCGTACCAAAGTGCCGACCGATTTACTCGATCCAATCCTTGTCTTTGGCCCGCAATCGCCATACCAAGATTTGGAAGAGTGGGCACGTAAGATGGGGATGGGGAATGCTACGGACGCTCCCATTGTCCGTAATTCAAACCATCAACCTGCAGAATCAATTGCCAAGATAAGAGAACCACAGAAGCAGGACCCGCCCTTGCCCGGCGACCCTCTTTCAGCTATTGAGCAAGATCCTACTGCACGAGGGAAAAGAGAAGAGCCCAACAACTAGACAGAGTTGGGGGGCTCTGATATCCTTTGCGATGAAATTTGGAGGAACCTGTGAGCCTTACATACCAACAGAACAGTATTGAAGCGTCACGGGTGCTTCCCTTTGATAATTATGTAAGATAGTCGGTCGAAAGGCCGACTTTTTTTTAAGAAAGGGTGAACCATGGAAAAAAAGAACGTTTTCACCGGACGATCGTTGTGTGTCATAGAGGATTTCACCAAGGAGGAGCGACGCTACCTCTTTGAACAAGCGAGGGTCCTCAAAGAAGCGATGCAGAGCCATGATGAGGCAACACTCAATCGCTTTCGGATTGATAACCGGGACTTTGGAATCTACGAGGTCTTCCTCGAAGATTCAACCCGTACCAAGGAGTCCTTTCGCAATGCGGCAAACTTCCACCACGCCAAGGTCTCCGAACTGAACAGTGATAGCTCCTCCTTCAACAAAGGGGAGAGCTACGCCGATACCTTCTTCACCCTCAGTGGCTACGCCAACACCATCTTCATTGTGCGCAGCAAAGTCGAAGGGGTATGTCGATGGCTTGAGGAGAGTTGCACTGCCTACGCAGAGCGTAACCGCTTGTGGCGTAAGCCTGCCTTCATCAACGCAGGTGATGGAAGACACGAACACCCCACCCAAGAGTTGTTGGATGAGTTCACCTTCCTTGAGGACAACGACTACAGTCGAGAGTACCTGCACCTCGCTCTGGTAGGGGACCTCTTTCACGGTAGGACCGTCCACTCCAAGGCCGATGGGCTGAAGATCTTCGAAAAAGTGAAGATTGACTTGGTTGCGCCACCGGAGTTGGCTATGCCCGAGCTGTACGTGCAAAAGATGCTCGACAACGGCTTTGATGTGAGGATCTTCACTTCGATCGATGAGTACCTTGCTGCAGGGAATGTGGCAACCAAGTGGTACTATACTCGACCCCAACTGGAGCGGATGGGTGAGCGAATCCTCAAGCGAGAGGCCGAACTGAGAAGGGCCATTACCTTCCGTCGCGATCTTTTGGGTCAGATCAAGGAGGGGACCAAGTTCTACCATCCACTACCCAGGCACAAAGAGCACCCGACGATCCCCACCTTCTTGGACAATACCCCGCTCAACGGGTGGGAGCGCCAATCGATCAACGGTATGTATGTGCGCATCGTCCTCCTCGCAATGATTGCAGGTAAGATCGGTGATGAGTTTGTACCTCAATCGTCCCCGAAAGCGATAGAAGAGGGGGAGGAGTACATTCACGAGGTAGACCTCTCAGAACGTCCACCAAAAGAGAAGGTGGTCAGCGAAGGAGTGCAGCCAATTCGTAACGGTCTGGTGATTGACCACATCCTGCGCGGCGAACAGCCCAACGAAATTCGCGACCATATGCGCTTAATCAGCAGTGTCCTGGGCCTGGATGAGTGCAAGGGTGGAGAGTGGGTTTCCACCGGAGGTGGGGATGAAACCCTCTTTAAAGGAATCATCTTCCGACCAGGAAATATCAAGCTCAATCGACGCCACCTCAAACGCCTCGCTGCAGTTGCTCCGGGGTGTACCTTGAATTTGATAGCCGACGGGGCAGTTGCCCACAAGTATCGAATGCACCTGCCTCCACGGATTTATAACTTCGAAGACTTGGCGTGCACCAACGAAGCGTGCATCTCTCACCCCGATCAGAGTGAAGGTGTGCCGGCACTCTTTCACCGCCGGCGCGATAATCACTTCGTGTGCGCCTACTGTGAGAGGGTCCATACCTTCAAGGAAATATGGAAGAGCCGCAACAAATAAGATAGACTGGAGAAGATATGAAAACACTTGCAGATATAACCAACCATTGGGGTCCGAAGGTCGCTCGGGCTGCCCTGAAGCTGGGAGCTATCAGGCTCAATGTAGCTGACCCATTTACCTGGGTCAGTGGCTATCGGATGCCAATTTATAACGACAATCGTCGCCTTCTCGCTGACGCTCCAACCCGATCGTTGGTCGCCCAAGCTTTTGAAGCGATGCTCACTGCCCTAGATTGGGAGGCTGACAATATTGCCGGCACTGCCACCGCTGGCATTCCCCACGCAACCACCTTGGCAGATCGACTGGGCAAGCCGCTGTCGTATGTACGCAGTTCCTCCAAAGGTCACGGATTGGGTCAGCAAATCGAAGGATTAGGACCCGCAGGGTCTTACGAAGGGGCTAAGGTGCTATTAATTGAAGATTTGATCTCAACCGGAGGCTCTTCCATCAAGGCAGTTGAAGCGGTCGTCAGCGCCGATGGAGTCTGCCCCTACACCCTTGCAATCTTTACCTACGGTATGCCCAAAGCCATTGAAGCGTTTGCAGCGCTACAGCCTGCGTGTACCTTCCACACCATCTTGGACTACGATGTGATGGTCAAAACTGCTTTGGAGAGTGAATATATCACCGCCGTTGAAGCAGAGGCGCTTGCCCAGTGGAAAGAAGACCCGTTTGGTTGGGGCGAGAAGCGCGGCTTTGCAAAGAAGGAGTAGGCGATGGAGTACAAAAATCTACTGAAAGAGAGTGCTGGAGCGTCTGGAAATGTGGTCTGTATGGGCCTAGACCCCATTGCAGGGGCATTGCCTATTCAACGTGGGGAGTTTTTTGCCAGTGCTCTGGAGAGCTTTACCCTCCTGTTCAACATGATGGACCGCCAGGGTCTAATTCCCGCAGCCTTCAAGCCAAACCTTGGTTATTGGCATGCGATCGACCGCCCCTTTGAGAGAGAGCGAGAGGGCAGTGATGCCCTGCTTGAAGTTCTGGATTTGGTGCGGTCCCACTTTCCTACGACCCCGATTATTCTTGACTCCAAACGAGGGGATATTGCCACCAGTAGCCACAACTATGCCGTCGAAGCCTTTGAGGGGTGGGCCGCCGATGCGGTGACCGTCGCTCCTTACATGGGCAGTGACTCAGTACAGCCGTTTACTGACTGGGATGGCAAGGGAGTATATGTTCTGAACCGAACCAGCAATCCCGGAGGCAAGGATCTCCAGAACTTGATCCTCGCCGATGGTAGGCCTCTGTACATGGAGGTCGCCCGCCAGATTGTCGCCTACAATGCAAAGCGTGGAAACGTTGGCGCTGTAGTAGGGGCAACAAACCTACAAGAACTCAAAGAGATTGTAACCTACTATCGCGATGAGTCGGTTCCTCTCTTAATCCCCGGAGTGGGAAGCCAGGGAGGATCGGCCAGCGACGTCTTGGCAATTTTGAGTGAGATTGGATACCCCTTGGAGTTGGTGCGGATAAATAGCTCAAGTGGTCTTACCCATCCATGGAAGAAGGGTCCAGCCCCCAAAGATTGGCTTGGCATCTGTGAGGCAAACCTCACCGCTCTGATCGAGGAGGCAAGCCTGTGAATCCTGTTCTAGAGCTGCTCAACGGCCGTCATAGGGATGTAAGCAAGCCAGTACTGCTCTCTACCGTCAGTGGAGTTGCCTCAACCAAGCCCCAACTGATCAAGTACTTCGATCGTGAGGCAGAGGGACTTTCTATCATCACTACCAAGAGCTTTCAGGTAACGGTGAACCCGGGAAATCGTGAGCCGGTGATCTGTGAAACTGAGGCGGGAGTCTTTGGTAACTCGGTGGGGCTCCGTAACCCCGGCCTGGAGCAAGCTCTCTACGAACTACAAGAGTTGCGCAAAGAGCATTCGATGCGCACGCTACTGAACGTAAGCCTATCGGCGAACACCATTGAGGACTTCATCATCTTGGTAAAGGCCTTCGATGAGGTTGCAGATTTGGTAGAGTTGAACTTCTCCTGTCCCCACGTCTCCGCCGGCTATGGGGCAGCCATTGGCTGTGACCCGAATATTGCCAGCGAGTATGTGCGACAGATCAAGGCGGCAACACCTGAGTGCAAGGCGCCGCTCTTCATCAAGCTCACCCCGAATGTCGAAGACATTGGCCATATCGCCAAGGTGACGATGGAGGCAGGGGCTGATGGGTTGGTAGCCATTAACACGGTTGGCCCTATCGTACATATCGATCCGGTGAGCGGAACCCCGATTTTACAGAACAATCTTGGCGGCAAGGGTGGACTCAGCGGCAAAGCTGTCTACGCCGATGCGGTGAACGCCATCCGATCTATTCGCAAGGCAGTAGGCCCCGATGTCCCTTTGATCGGTATGGGTGGGGTCTTTACTGCCGAGCAGGTGGCTGAGATGGTCCGAGCAGGCAGTGATGCGGTGGGCATCGGCAGTGCTCTTGGTTGCGTCGATCAGCGTCATTGGCCCTCCTATCTTGATGCCCTCAAGGTCCAGGCAGAAGCAATATTGAACGATTCATCGTGTGAGGTGGACGCTGCCTCGTATCTCATCGAAGAGCGCCAAATGGCCTATCGACGCCATACTGTCCTTGAAGTAGAACGTTATGGCTCCTCTACAGCCATTATTACCCTTGATGGGTCGCTTGAGTGTAAAGCAGGTGAATTTGCCTTCCTCTGGCTTCCACAGGTTGGGGAAAAGCCCTTCTCGGTTGCCCACAACAAGCCACTTACCTTTGTCGTCAAAGAGCGTGGGCCTTTCTCAAAGGCTCTTTGTGCACTGAAAGTTGGTGATGACCTATATGTTCGGGGCCTCTATGGAGCTGAGCTTGAAAACACTCCGACTGAGCGGGCCCTCCTTGTCGGAGGAGGGACCGGGGTGGCTGTGCTGCCCTCACTGGCTGAGAAGTTACAGGGTCAAGGTACTGCCATGACAATCCTCATCGGCACCAGTGAAGAGAGTGGGGGCAAAGCCCTCTTGGAGGATACGCTCTCCCCCTACGGTCCGTTCAGCTGTATAGCAGATGAAGGAAGGCCAGGGCGAGTGCTGGATCTGTTGGATGAGATTGAGCTTGCCGCAGACCAGGCTGCCTACTTGGTTGGACCGGAGATCTTCATGGCCATCGCTGCCCGCAAGCTCCTAGCGCGGGGGCTAGCTGAAGAGAACCTCTACCTCTCCATGGAGCGCATGACCCTCTGTGGCATCGGCATGTGTGGGGAGTGTGCATGTGGCGACCGTCTCACTTGTCGTTGGGGTACCTTCATGAACTATGCTTACCTCGCCCGTGAGGCACCAGAGTTGATAGCCTATGATTGACCCACACGTTCACTTGCGCGATTGGCAGCAGAAGGAGAAGGAGAGTTTGGCGCACGGCTTGGCTGTGGCTAAACGTGCCTCGATTACCGCAGTTTTTGATATGCCCAATACCAATCCACCACTTACCACTCGAGAGTCGATAAGACGACGTCTTGCTGACGTCAAAGCCCTCGAAGCTGGAGTCGAGTACTATATCTGGGCTGGAGTGACTGCCAATAGTGAGCAGATCAAAGAGGTCGTTGATGCAACCGCTGATTTTGATGGCAAGGTAGTAGGCCTGAAGCTCTATGCCGGCCACTCTACTGGCAATATGGGCCTTACCGATGAACCGGTCCAAGGGTCGGTGTACCATCAGCTCGCCCAACTCGGGTATGAGGGAGTGGTTGCCCTTCACTGTGAGAAGGAGAGCCTCATGCACCCAGATCTCAATGACCCGAGCGACTTCTCCAGCCACAGCAAGGTCAGGCCCCCCGAGGCAGAGATCGTCTCGATCCAGGACCAATTGCGTCTGGCCGCCGATGCGGGATTTAGAGGACACCTGCATATCTGTCATATCAGCACCATCGAAGGAGTGAAAATCGTCGGTGAAGCGAAGCAGGCAGGAAGGCGAGTAAGCTGTGCTGTAACGCCCCACCACCTGTTACTCACCGAAGTAGATGCTAAAAAACCCCATCTCTGGGCGAAAATGAATCCTCCCCTACGAGATGAGCGGCAACGCTCTGCACTCTTTGAAGCGCTCCTAGGCGGTGAGATTGATTGGGTTGAGACAGATCACGCTCCCCACACCCTCGCCGATAAACGGGGTGGGGCATCAGGGATTCCCGGCTTCAGTGGGCTCTTGCTTGCCTTGAAAGCACTCACCGATGCAGGAGCCTCAAGCGATCTTTTATACCAACTCTTCGGAGGCAATGTAGCTGCGCTTTTTGGCCTGAGAGAACAAAAAATTGTCCTACCACCATATGAGGTATTACAGCAACTGAACGCAGAATTAGCAGGCGAGTATCCTTGGGATGCGTTCGCTGACCTCAGAGACTAAAGGCCGATCTTCTCACTGTTGGCTGCCATCGCTTCGATGGTCAGGGCGATGATGGTGTCCATAGGAATGTCGAGCATCTCGGCGCCTTTGGTAATGATGTCTCGATTCACCCCGGCCGCAAAGCTCTTGCTCGACCACTTCTTCTTCACCGATTTTACCTTCATACCGACCATCTTCTCAGGACGCATCAAGGCGGTGGCGTAGATTAGACCGGTGAGCTCATCGATGGTATAGAGCACTCTCTCCATGAAGTGAATAGGCTCTACATCGCTGCAAATCTGCCAGCCGTGGCTGACTACCGCGCGGATAAATGCCTCATCTACATCAATCTCAGCTAAAAGTCGGGGAGCTACCTGACAATGCTGCTCTGGATAGAGCCCGTAATCGATATCGTGTAAAAGCCCAACCAGCGCCCAATAGGTCTCATCGTGACCGTACTCGGCGGCAAAGCGACGCATTGTCTCTTCAACGCAGTAAGCGTGGGTAATCTGAGAGGGTTCGGGGGTGTACTTCTTCAAGAACGCAAGCGCTTCATCTCGACTGATCATCTTCGTACTCCTTTGGCCTAGTATAGAGACAAAAATTTATTTGGAAAAGAGGAGTAAAGTGCTTGATTCACTGGCTTTTGCAGTGATAGTATCGCTCAGTTTTGGAGAAAAGAGCGCTATGAGTCAGACCATCGCACAGATTCTCAAGGCCTTTGAGGCGACCCATCACCATCAATCCATGCAGCAATTGGCTGCTCTTTATGAAGAGATTGAAGCGCAAACAACACGCTTCAGACAGGAGTTTTCCATCTTTTGCGGAGCGGGCTGTGGAACGTGCTGTGAGCACTTCAACCCTGATATCACTGCTCTTGAGGCGAGCCTTGTTGCAGCCTACCTTCTCCTTGATGAGCAAAAGCGCCCCTTGATCGAACGCCTGTACAACGAAGGTGCAGACGATGGGCCATGTCCGCTCTATGACCCTGAAAGCCCTTTTCATTGTACAGTCTATGAGGTGAGGCCTTTGATCTGCCGCCTTTTTGGCGCATCAGCCTCACTGGATAAAGGTGGCAAGGCGGTCTTTCGACGGTGTAAGTACAATAGTGAGGAGACGATGCCCGCTCTTATCAGCTTTGATCGTCCGGTGGCGACGCTGCAGTCATACAGTTACGCACTGAGAAGCCTCGATGGACGTGACGTTGATCTACTCAGCAGCCAGGTCAGGATGCTGGTTGAACAACTGCAATTTCTCATCTCATTACTCGAGAATGACGACGATGATAGTCCTCTGGCCAGCTAAATGGGATATACTCTAAGTACGCTTTCTTTGTGAACGCTAAAGGAGGGTGGTACCATGTACCCCATTTCAAACGCGACAATTTTTGTACTTATCTTCAATGTGGTTATATCGACCGCTATTCCCATCCTCTTGTTCATCATCTTCAAAAGGCGGTTTGGGTGTGCAGTGCGTCCATTCTTCTACGGTGCGGCAACCTTTGTTCTCTTTGCCTTAGTCTTAGAGCAGGCGGTACATCTTTTGGTACTCCGTTCGGCCCTTGGTGTCACAATTGGGCAGAACGCCTGGCTCTTTGCCCTCTATGGGGGCATAATGGCCGGTGTGTTTGAGGAGAGCGGACGTCTGGTTGTCTTTTCGACACTACTGAAGAAACGGATGGACAATGATCGCGATGCCTTGATGTTCGGGGCAGGCCACGGTGGGATTGAGGTGATAGCTGTCTTCACGGCTGCTATGGTGATAAACCTTGTCTACGCCATCTCTCTCTCCCTTGGCAAGGAAGCGGTGATGCTCGCTTCCATGGAAGGAGAGCGCCTGGCTCTTACCCAGGCTATCTTCACCACCCTCTCTGTAACACCTCCACCGCTGTATCTCGTGGGCCTGATTGAACGAGTCATCGCAGTCGTTCTTCACCTCTCCTTCTCAGTCTTGGTTTGGACTGCGGTCAAAGAGGGCAAAATAAAGTACTTTTGGCTTGCTCTTTTCCTCCATGCAGCCGTTGATATGGTCGCGGTGCTGATGAGTCGAACCGGAGTATCGATCATGATCATCGAGGTAGTGGTAGCGCTCTTTGCCCTTTTGGCTGCCCTGTTGGCACACCGAGCCTATCGAGCGCTACGCCTATCACCTCAAATGGAGACTAGCGTCGAAGTACCCGAATGAGAAAGCCATCGAGGTAGGCAGACTCTCCAAAGGAGAGGCGGATGGGATGGTCCTCGCCTTGGGTGAACTGATGGAGAATCTGGATCTCAACGTTGGCGTCAGTTGCAGCAAAGGCAAGGGTAAGACGCAACATCTCAGAAGTGACATTTGCACTGGATGAGAAGGTTGCGATGATCCCGTTGTGCTGGATTCGCTCCATCGCTAACCGATTGAGGTCCTTGTAAGCCTTGAGCGCTCCTTCGGTTTGGGCCTTGGTGGTCGCAAGTCGCGGGGGATCGATAACAATTAGATTGTAGTGGTCGTTGGCGACAGTGCGTAGGTGTTCGAACATATCACCGACCACAGTTGTGGTACGGGCCCCAGACCCCTCTGGAATAATGCCTGCCTCCTCATTGATGGCAACATGATGGACAGCCTGCTCCAGGGCACTGGCACTGCTGTCGACCAATGTTACCTCCTTGGCTCCGCCGCGCAGGGCATGGAGGGTAAATGAGCCAGTATATGCACCTAGATCCAAGAGTACGGCATCGCTGCCGTAGCGCTCTACAATCGTGCGGATCTCGCGTCGATCGCAGTAAAAACCACTCTTTTGACCAGTGCCAGGTATTACTTCATAGAGTACGGAGTCCTCTCTGAAGCGTATGGGCTCTAGGCGCTTCTCGGGGATGAACCATCCTCCGTCCTGCCAATAGAGAGTGGTCTCCTTCAGCTGTTCAGAAGCATTGAAGGCTGAATCGACGGAGAGAAGGATCAGGGCAGGGGAGAGGAGGCCTTGCAAAGTTTCTACGATCAACTCTCGTTTATCCCAAGCAAAGCGGGCGCTGACGGTGACACTGAGCATGGTCCCATAGACATCGACGGTCAGGCCAGGGAGAAAGTCTGCCTCCCCATGGATGAGGCGGAAGGTGGTTGTGCCTCCTTGTTTGTCTTGGAAAAAGGCAGAGCGGCGAAGTACGCTCTCGGCGATGGTGCGCTTCAGCCATTGATCGTCGACTACTTCCTCTTCGATCCAACTGAGCAGGCGAAGCGGAATATGGCTCTTTTCATCGTACCAACCCCAGGCGATGAAGTGTCCGCTATCAGTTTGTACGCGACTGACACCCACCTCTAGTGTTGAAGGTTTTGTTTCGATGGCTCCACTGAAGACCCAAGGGTGGCGCCGTAGTAATTGTTTTTCTTTTCCAGCTTTAATGGTAATGGTTTGCATACTTCTACGGTATTGGAAGCGCTCTACTTTGTCAAAGCATCAATTGACCTAGAGAAGAGCATATCTGATAATAGGGCATGGAAAAACCAACGATAGTCTTCGATTTGGATGGGACCCTAGTCGATACCATCACAGACATCCGCCTTGCGGTCGAAGCTGCTGTAGATGATTTGGACTTCGGTCCCCTCTCCGATGAACTGGTACAACGCTTTGTTGGTAGAGGCCTAGGCAATACTCTACGGGGTGTACTCTCCCACTTTGGATATTCAGCTGATGAGGCTGAGCTTACCCAACGCCTAAAGCGCTTGATGGAGTATTATCGACAAAACCCTTCGGCTGAGAGCCGTCCGTATCCAGGTATTGAAGAACTACTGGACCAGCTGGACAACCAAGGGTATCGATTGGGAGTTCTCTCAAATAAAGAGGATGGACTAGTCAAGAGTATTGTTGTTACACTCTTTCCTAGCGTACCATTTGTCCAGATACGTGGCTTACGGTCAGGGTTTGTGGCCAAGCCTGACAAGCGGACGTTGGATGAGTTTCGCTTTTCCGAACAGTCGTTGATCTATATCGGCGACAGTGAGGTTGATTGGCAAACCGCACAGAACGCCGATGTTCCGGCGATTTTGGTCAGCTGGGGTTTTCGCCCCAAGGACGCATTGCAAGCCCTCGATGGGTCGCTCACCGTTGATACGATCGATGAGTTGGAGGAGGCCATTTATGGCATACAATGAGAAGGATTTAAGAAAAAAAGCAGAGGCATACCTTGCCGCTGAACAAAATGAAATCTTCAAGGCAGATGTCGAATCCGACCTTGCTTCTGAAAATTGGGAGTCGCTCTACGATCGCTTCTATACAAGTCTAGCCTTTGGTACTGCTGGGATGCGTGGCATCATCGGCGGTGGTACCAACCGGATGAACAGTTACATGGTCAGTAAGGTCACCCAAGGGATGGCCGATTACCTGAAGACCGCCAGTAGCAACCCATCGGTGGTCATCGCCTATGACAGTCGTAATTATAGTGACCTCTTTGCCAAACAAGCAGCCCGTGTCTTCGCAGCCAACGGGGTGTCAGTCTATCTCTATGCAACGCTTCACCCCGTGCCGATGCTCAGCTTTGCCGTGCGGTATTTGCAGACCACAGCCGGTGTGACCATCACAGCGAGCCATAACCCCGCTCCATACAATGGATACAAGGTCTACTGGCGTGATGGGGGACAGGTGACTCCTCCCCATGACTTCTCCATTGCCGAGCGCGCCAATGCGGTCAAAGCCCAAGACATTAAGATCATCAGTGAAGAGAGTGCCCGCTCAAAAGGCCTCCTTGTCCCAGTTCCTGAGAAGGTAGATGCGGCATACTATGAGAATGCCCTGAAGGTCCTCAGACGTCCTGCCTTGGTTCAAGGAAGTCCCGTGACCGTTGTGTATACTCCCTTACATGGGTCGGGCAATATCCCAGTGAGACACTTGATGGGTGAGCTGGGGATTGCAGTGCATGTGGTCAAAGAGCAACAAGAGCCCGATGGGAACTTCCCCACGGTCCCGCTACCCAACCCAGAACATCCTGATGCCATGAAGATGGCTTTGAATCTTGCTAAGAAGGTCAAGGCTGATATCGTCTTGGGAACTGATCCGGATGCCGACCGCCTTGGTATCGCCATTCCTACTGACAGTGAAAAGACCAACTACACCCTGCTCACCGGCAATCAGATTGCCGTGTTGCTGACCGACTACCTCGTTAGCGCTGACGCTGAACGGCAGCTGGGCAAACGGCCCTTGGTAGTCAAGAGTTTGGTGACTACCGACTTGGTAGCAAAAATTGTTGAAGATGGGGGAGGGCGAAGCAAGGATGTCTTGACCGGCTTCAAATATATTGCTGAACAGATGGCGATCCTTGAAGGCCCCAAGGGAGAAGAGGAGTACTTCCTCTTCGGTTGTGAGGAGAGCTTTGGGTATCTGGCGATGCCTTCAGTACGGGACAAGGACGCAGTCAGTAGCGCTTTGGTTGCTGTCGAAGTGATGAGCTGGTGGGCAAAGCAAGGTCTGAGTCTACAGGATCGACTGGATCAAATCTATGATGAACATGGGTTCTACACCGAAGTTATAATTGCCGAAGATTATGAGGGAGCTGCCGGTAAGGCGAAGATTGCAAAAATCATGGCCAATACTCGCACCCTTAATGTTGGCGATGCATTTGCTGGTACAACGATTGTGAATATAGAGGACCTTTTGGAAGGGTCGACCAACTTCCCCGCATCTGATGTGGTAATTCTTAGGATGGAGAATGGAGAGAAGGTCATCGTCCGTCCCTCAGGCACTGAGCCGAAGATCAAGTACTACCTCTTCTTCCACGCTGATGGCAACAAGCGTCAAGAACTGGAGGGACAGCTTGATGGTCGGGTGGCTTCATACAAGGCGGCCTTCGCATGAAAAACTCCTATGCTTTAGTTCGAAAAGATCGCTTGATGCTCTGCCTCACCCCCCTTGCAGATCCCAAACTGGTCGCTCAATGGGCAGACGATGATGAGGTGGTGCTCAAAAGTAGTGCGCTTCTGACCCGGCGGCAAAACGATGAGGTGACTTTTTCCCTGTATAGCACCATCGATTACAGCGTTGATCGATGGATCCAGGATAAACAGTACGTACCACGTCTTCTGATCAGTGCGGTGGTCTTTACCATCAGTTACTTCATCTTCTCGCTCGCGGTCCGCGACCCGATTCCGATGATCGATGAGCTGATCATCAGTAGTGCTCTTGCCATCGTCACATGGAGGGCTGTTGCCCGACGGGATAGTCGCTCTACTTTGGCCCAGCATCGCCGCCATCGCCTCAAAGCCCAGGCCAGTGATCGCCGCCCAGAGATAGTGGAAGGCCTCTTTGCTGTTGAAGAGTATCTCGACGAGATGGCAAGCCAAGACGCCTACTCTCTCAGCCGTCAGCTTTGTCATGTTGGGACCGCCAGGCCCATGGAGTTGAAACTTTCTCTTGATGAGGCGACAGTCACCGAGCTTACAACTCTTTTAAACCTCTATTTGGCTCGTAGTAACCGAGCACTCCTTCAGTTAAGCGACCGAGTGCTTCAGGCACGTAGACAAGCGTCCAAGGCTGTGAAGCTCGCCGACCACATCTACCACCAAACGATGCACAAAGGTTTGGATATCGGCCTGCTCTCTTTGGTCCTCGCCCTTAAATAGTGAAGCAAGGCGGCCTTCCTTTGCCCTCTAGGGGGTATGTTGGCCGCTCTTTCTTTACTGACACTCTATCTCTATCGCCTTTGGCCTACCTTTTTTCATTACCCAACCCAAGTCTTGCTGATTGCTGCTGTTGTTGTTGTGTCTAGCATCAAAGGCAAGCACTATCGACTGCTAAAGTGGACAGTGCTGTTGGCATTCACCTATTTGCTGATCAGTCGCGCCGATGGACAGACCAAAGCCTCCTACGCCTTTGCTCCTGATCGAATAGTAGCTGTCGAAGGGAAATTGGTCGAAGATTCAGCGCTTACCAGATCAGCGTTGCAAGTCGTTCGTGTCAAGCTGCGTTATTGCTCAATCGGGGAGAGCAGAGGCTCAGCTGAGGGGGTAATGAGCGCCCTCATCCCTGTTGAAGAGTTCATCCCCGCTTCAAGTTCAATTTATCTGACCGGCACTCTGACTGACGACCCTTCCTTCTTTATCGCCTCAGGTGTGCAGGTGTTGGAGGTCAGGAAATTTGCTGATCTCAGACGAAGGATCATCTTCTTCTTGGATCGGCGTCTGCAACATGCCCTGGGAGAGAGCGATGCAAAAAGTCTTGCGGTGATGCTGTTGCTTGGTCAAAGCGAAGCTGAGAGTTTCTTTCTCAAAGACTTGGCCGTAGCAACCGGTTGCGCTCATACCCTTGCCCTCAGCGGGATGCACCTCTCCTTCTTCTGTACGATCAGTGTAGTGGTATTGTCTACCTTGGTCGGAAAAAGGAAGGCAAGACGCCTTGGTCTTATACCTCCGACCCTCTTTGTAGGGGTTGCAGGACCGAAACCCAGTCTGATCCGCTCATTGTTCTTTCGTCTCATTGGATCCTTCAATCTTGGCGGTGAACAGGCCAGTATTGCGGCATTTTTGGTGCAATTGTTTCTCTACCCTGAGATAGTCACCTCGATGGCAGCCCTCTATAGTTGGGCAGCATTCTCAGCTCTGCTGCTCGTGCAGTATCTGCCTAAGATCCCTTTGGTTACCACCGCGATGGCTATTGCTGCTACTGCTCCCGCCTCTTTGTTGGTCAGTGGCACTTGGAATCCTATTGGCCTCCTTTATGCTCCAATGGTAACGCTGTTGGTCGGAACAGCTATGGGCTGCAGTCTTCTGCTCTTAGTAGGAGGAAAGCTTGTAGCGCTACCGATGATCTGGGTAACAGAAGCAATTGTCTCTCTTATGAGCTACGGCGCTGTTGCGTCCATAGCCTACGATGTAAAAGGCTACGGATACTATCTCCTGATTCTGTTGACGAGCTTCACAGCTATTGGCTATGCTGAATTCTCGAGCAAAATGGCGAGGAGGAGACGGTATGAAATGGGAGTTCGCATACGACTCACCCAAGGCAATCAGCACACTCTTGGGAGAGAGGGAGTTTGCGATGACCAAGAAGTTTGGACAGAACTTTCTCCTCTCCACGCCGATTCGCCAGAAGATTGTGAGCCTTCTGGATCTAGAGGAGGGCCAGACAGTCCTTGAGATTGGACCGGGCATCGGCTCGATTACGACGCTGCTCCTCGATGAAAAGGTACAGCTTACTGCCTTTGAAATCGACCGTGGCTTTTGCCGCATCCTCGAGGAGGAGGCGTTTGTCGATGAGCCCACATTCACCCTGGTTGAAGGAGATGCCCTGAAGACCCTCTTCACCCATCTGAAGCGAGTCGGTACTCCAGACCGAATCTGTGGAAACCTTCCATATAATGTGGGCACC
>JBAZCM010000026.1:0-20180 GCA_041654935.1 Sphaerochaeta sp.
GGACACTCTGGAACGCAGGACCCACATGCTGTACATGCATCAGTGATAATGTAAGCCATGGTATTGACTCCTCTAAACAAATCGTTACTCCGACTATATACCTATGTTTCATCTTAGTCAAGGAATATGAAAGAGAAGCTTATTACGGGCTTTAAACGAAGTATTAGCTTATATATAAAGAAGATAATATCGCAGGCAATTGAATGAAATCCTGCTGTTTTGCTCGGATATCTGCCCTCCTTGCAAGATGACCATCACCTCGATATAGTCAGGGAAGTGGAGGAGAGAGCGTGAAAAAACTCGTCTTGGCGGAGAAGCCGAGTGTAGGGCGACAGTTAGCCCAGGCCCTAGGGTGTCGGACCCGGATGGATGGATATATTGAAGGTGACACCTATGTTGTCACCTGGGCCCTTGGGCACTTGGTAGAGCTTGCCAATCCCGACCAATACAATGAGCGCTGGCGCCGTTGGTCGATCAGAGATCTTCCGATGCTGCCTCCTGCGCTTGAGCAAGTTCCCATCGAGCAGACCAAAGAACAACTTTCGGTGGTCAAAACGCTCATGGAGCGCCCTGACATCGAGACGGTGATCATCGCAACCGATGCCGGCCGTGAAGGGGAACTAGTGGCCCGCTGGATCATGAAGCTGGCCAATTGGCAGGGCAAGAGTGAGCGACTATGGATCAGTAGCCAGACCGAAGCTTCCATTGCCGAAGGGTTTGCCAATCTCAAGGATGCCGCTCTGTACGACAACCTCTACGCTGCTGCCGAAAGCCGGGCAGCTGCTGACTGGTATGTGGGGATGAATGTAACCCGGGCGATGACCTGTACCTACGATGCACGCCTTTCAGCCGGACGGGTACAAACCCCAACCCTCGCCCTGATGGTCGAGCGAGAGGATGAGATCGAGGCGTTTGCAGGGGCGTTTTATTGGACTCTACGGGCAGATTTTACACACTTCTGGGCCTCCTACTATCCAGAAGAGAACACGGTTCGCATAACCGATGAGGCTAAAGCCCTGGAGCTTGAACAGAGCTTGGTCGCCAAGCAGGGGACCGTGGTGAGCGTGGACCGTGCAGAGCGCAGTGAAGCACCCCCGCTTGCCTACGATTTGACCGAGTTACAGCGTGATGCAAACTTGGTGCTCGACCTCAGTGCAAAAGAGACCCTGGATACATTGCAAAGCCTCTATGAGCGCCACCGTTTGGTCACCTATCCCCGTACCGATAGCCGCTATATAACAGCCGACATTGTTCCCACCCTCAGGGCCCGTCTGTTAGCGTTGGCCGGTACTGACTTCAAAGAGGTCTGTAAGCGCTACCTCGATGAGGGCTTTCGCATCGATGAGGAGCGTTTTGTCCAGGATGCAAAGGTCGGTGACCACCACGCCATCATTCCTACCGAAGAGCGGGTCGATCTCTCCCGCCTCTCCAGTACCGAACGAGCGGTCTGGGAGTTGGTGAGCCTGCGCTTCCTTGAGGTACTGAGCGGCGACTACCGTTACCAGACAACAACGGTCTCAATCGATGTTGAGGGGCAACCTTTCAAGGCACGGGTGACCGTGCCAGTTGAGCAAGGGTGGCGTTCGGTTGCTACGTATATCGGTAAGCGTTCTACCCAAGCCTTGGTCGATGACGAGGAGGCTAGTCCTTTCCTCCTTACCCTTACAGAGGGGCAGACGCTTACCGTCGCCCAAACGCGCCTGCGCAAATTGGCTACCACTGCTCCCCAACGCTACAGCGAGGCAACCCTGCTCTCAGCAATGGAGCACGCCGGGCGCTTGGTCGACGACCTTGCCCTTAAGCGTCAGATGGGTGGGGGGATCGGAACGCCGGCTACCCGGGCTGATATCATTGAAAAACTGATTCAAAACCACTACGTCGAGCGCAGTGGCAAGGAGCTGGTTCCAACCCCCAAGGGACGAGAACTCATCCGCCTCGTACCCGAGCAACTGAAGAGTGTGGAGCTGACCGGACGCTGGGAGCAACGTCTCAGCGACATCGCCTTGGGCAAAGAGGAGAAGGAGCGTTTTTTGGAGGATATCAAAGAGAATGCCCGCTCTCTGGTCAATGAAGTGGTCAGCACCACTGAAGTCTTTAGCCCACGCTTTGAACAAGGGAGGACCTGTCCCCACTGCCAAGGGCCGATGATGAAGGTCATCGACTCTCTTGGCCAAGATCACTATATCTGTCAGCGCCTCTCCTGCGCCTATGAGGAGCGGGAGGTAAAGAAGCGGGTCTTCGATGCTCCTGCAAAGCCGGCAGAGCCGAAGAAGCGCGTGGTGGTCAAGCGCAAGGAGGGAGAAGTTGAGGGCAAAAAACGGGTCGTACTGGTTAAAAAAGCAGCACCGGCGACCGAAGAGCGTCCTTGGCGATGGGAGACGGTCATCGAAGTAGTGCGCCCGAGTAAGCGCGAACGCCATCGACCTGCAGGCCAAGAGGAGCGTGGGGGGTGGAAGAGTGCCAGAGTCAGTGAGTATCAGCATAACAGTGCACATGAAGGCGGGGGTACCATCGCCGATTTCATGGCGGCTCAGAAGAGCCGGGAGCGTAAAAGAAAGAAGAAATAGGGTGTTTTTGTTACAATAAAAACAAACTGTTACAGTGTAGACACAATTGTCCCATTCTGCTAATCTTTGCTCTAATTGATAAACGAATATATTCCCAGCGATGGGAAGATGAGGAGATAGTGTTTCATGGCGACGATCAACGCAAACTTCAATAAACTTGCAAGCGGGTACCTCTTTCCGGAGATTGCCCGTCGCACTGCCCAGTGGCAGCAGCGCAATCCTGGAATCCAGGTGATGCGCCTGGGAATCGGCAATACGACCGAACCTTTGCCCGCCGCTGTCCAAGAAGCGATGAAGGAGAAGGTGGACAAGCTTGGAGACGTAGCTACCTATACAGGCTACGGTGATGAGCAGGGTGACACCTACCTGCGTGAAGGGGTCGTCGAATACTATCGAAGATGGGGCGTCGAGCTAGAGAGTACTGAAGTCTTCATCAGCGATGGAGCTAAAAGCGATGCAGCGAATATCCAACAGATCTTTGGCACCGAGAACGTAGTAGCTATAACCGATCCGGCGTACCCAGTCTATGTGGATAGCAACGTTGTCGGCGGCCGCAGTGGCAGTTTCAACACCGAGCGTGGCCAGTACGACGGGTTTGTCTACCTCACTACCGATGAAGCGGGACGCTTCATTCCAACTCCTCCAGAGGAGAAGGTGGATCTGATCTACCTCTGTAACCCCAACAACCCCACCGGAGCTGTTGCGACCCACCAAGAGGTCAAAGCCTTCGTTGATTATGCTCTCGAGCATAAAGCGGTGATCATCTACGATAGCGCCTACAGCGAGTACATCACACAAGAGGGGTATCCCCGTTCAATTTATGAGATTGAGGGAGCCAAAGAGTGTGCCATCGAAATCAACAGCCTCTCCAAGTTCTCCGGCTTCACCGGGGTACGGTTGGGCTGGACCATCGTACCCAAAGCCTTGGTGTGTGAAGATGCAGAGGCTGGGGTGCTCAATGGCATGTGGAACCGCAGGCAGACCACCTTCTTCAATGGGGCGAGCAACGTTGCCCAAGCCGGCGGCTATGCAGCTCTCTTTGGCAAGGGATATGAGGAGAGCCGGGCTCTGGTCGAATACTATCTGGGTAACGCCAAAATTATTCGTGATGTGCTCGGTGAGCTTGGCCTGACAATCTATGGGGGGATCAACAGCCCCTATGTCTGGGCAAAGACCCCCAATGATATGGACAGCTGGGAGTTCTTTGACCTGCTGTTGGAGCGATGTCACGTAGTGGTCACTCCAGGCGGCGGATTTGGACCTGCCGGTAAAAACTATGTCCGCTTCTCATCCTACGGCCACCGAGAGGATATTGAGCGGGCGATGCAAAGTGTTAAGGAGCATGCAGGCATATGAGTACAAAGACCCTTCCCCTAGGCCATGGCGAACTCTTGGAGCTTGCCCACGTCCATCCCACTCCCTTCTACCTCTACGATGAGGCAGCGATCATCGATAACGCCCGTGCTTTCAAACAGCTCTTCAGCTGGGCACCTGGGTTTACCAACTACTTTGCCGTCAAAGCATGCCCGAACCCGACGATCATCAAACTCTTAGGTGAAGAGGGCTTTGGCACCGACTGCTCAAGTCTGCCGGAACTGATGATCAGTAAGGCGTGTGGGATCACCGGTGAGCGAATCATGCTCAGCTCCAATGACACTCCAGCCGATGAGTTTCGTGCAGCCTATGAGCTTGGGGCAATCATCAACCTCGATGACATCACCCACATCCAGGCCCTCGAAGAGGCCATCGGTACTTTTCCCGAGACGATCAGCTTTCGCTATAACCCTGGCCCCCAACGTACCGGTAATGCTATTATCGGCAACCCCGTAGAGGCCAAATACGGGGTGACCAGCGACCAGATCATCGACTGTTACCGCATTGCCAAAGATAAGGGAGTAACCCGCTTTGGCCTACACACGATGGTTGCCAGCAATGAGCTGGACGGCTCATATATCGTCGAGACCGCCCGCATGCTCTTTGACCTGTGTCTTCGTATCAAGGAAGAGGCGGGGGTAGAGATCGACTTCATCGATATGGGTGGTGGAATTGGCATTCCCTATAAGCCTGAAGATGAACCAATGGACCTGAAGGCAGTCAGCGACCAGATGCGCGTCCTCTACGATGAGAAGATTCGTCCCAGTGGCCTCGATCCGTTGGAAATTTACTTTGAGTGCGGACGGGTGATCACCGGCCCTTACGGCTGGCTGATCAGTGAAGTTCTGCACGTGACCAGCAAGTACAAGGAGTATGTGGGCCTTGATGCCTCGATGGCCAACTTGATGAGGCCAGCCCTCTATGGCTCTTACCATCACATTACAGTCCTTGGTAAGGACAAGCATGAGCTTGATCATACCTATGATGTGACTGGCTCGCTGTGTGAGAACAACGATAAGTTTGCCATTGACCGCCAGCTTCCCAAAGTTGAAAAAGGTGATGTAGTGGCAATTCACGACGCTGGGGCGCATGGCCACGCAATGGGCTTTAACTACAACGCCAAGCTGCGCAGCGCTGAATACCTCTTACGCCGCGACGGTTCGGTGACGATGATCAGGCGCGCCCAAACCTATGATGACTATGTGGCGACCCTTCGCTTCGATGGGGCGGAGGTAATCCTATGACCCATCACTACCAACAACGAGTCTACTACAGTGATACCGACTGTGGAGGGATTGTCTACCATGCCCGGTACCTTGATTTTGCCGAGCATGCGCGCACCGAAATGCTGCGCGATGTTGCCCAGAACCACCAGATCGAAGGGTCGCACACCAACCTTTTTGAGTCGATGAAGCTCGCCTTCGTTGTGAAGACGGTGAGTGCTGATTACCAAAAGCCTGCGTACCTTGATGATCTTTTGACCGTGGAGACGGTCGCCGAATCGGTTAAGCGTTTCTCAATGGTCTTCCGCCAGACGGTCAAGCGCGGCGATGATGTTTTGTGTGTGATGAAGATCAAGGTGGGGACAATCAGTGCAGAGACACTCCGTCCAGCCCCTATGGGTGATGCGTTGCTTGCAGCAATTAGTGGGGAGAGTCCTCGCTAACCCTGTCAAAACAGTCAGAATGACAAGACAGCACCTGGGAACACCACTCTCGGGTGCTCTTTATCTCGTAAAAGACTGGTCTGAAATCTCCGCCTCCTCTATACTCAGGTTCATGAGTGAAAAGACTATCCGAATTACCCAGGGTGCAATGGATCGGGCGCTACCCATTGCCTTGGTGCCTCTGTGGGGTGAATATCCCCAGGTGGAGGCACGTGCACGCCTAAGGTACGAGGGCAGGCACCTGCATGTCCGATTCATGGCTACCGAACCGCAGCTCAGGCGTATGGTTACCGATCACAACGGTCGGGTGTGGGAGGACAGCTGTGTAGAGATCTTTTTACAGCGTGAAGGCCAAGACGAGTATGTGAATGTGGAGTGCAGTGCCTCCACAAAGATGCTCGTAGCTCGTGGCACCAACCGAGAGGATAGAGAGCGCTGGCCCATCGATTTTATTGACAAAATTCCTTGTTCGGTGACCATCCTGGAGAACTCCACCGCTAAAAGTCGTTGGAAGGCTGAGATTGCTCTTGATTTGGTAGCGTTGGGTTTGGTGGGAGCTGATGAGCCGATGGGCGAGGTTGTGCTACGTGGCAATCTGTATAAGTGCGGCGATAAGCTCAAAGAGCCTCACTACTTGGCAGCTTTTCCAATTGGAACCCTTAAACCTGACTTTCACCGCCCTGAATTCTTTGTTCGCTTCTCTTTTGAAGACTAAGGAGATTGTACGACTCAACACCACAAAAGGTCTCGTGACCGCTGTTGAAATGATATCTAGGGGCCTACCAATAATCGTTCTTATTGATAAATCTCCTGTAAAGGTTGGATGCTAAACAAGTGTAATCACTTAAAAACATAGCCAATTTCACTGTACACGAAGGTATTGGTCAGTGATTGAGACAAAAAATTCTTTACTATACAAAGAAATTTTTGAAGGATCTTGGATGAAAGGAATAACGTCCTCTTGGATTTGCTGATAATCAACTTGGGCAAACCGCTCTCTCAGAAGTGTGTGTAAAGAAGATTCTGATAATGTCTCAGCCGCTGTCCAGTGATTTGTTTGCCTCATTCGCTCTTCTAAATGAGCAATATTGAGTGTAACGTGTCGTTGTAGATACCATACATAGTCATAGAAATCTCTTCCTTTTTCTCTCGTTGCCCATTTTCGACAGAGTAGGGCATGCACCTTACCAGCAAACAGGGAAGGTAAATCGTAGAGTAAGGCTGAAAAAGGTGTAGGAAGAAGACGGTAAAGACGCTCATACGTAGCTCCTTTGGGAGGAGAGGTGTCTATCTCAATTTTGATTGTCAACACCGCATTATTGGGTGCTCCGGTTACTGGTCTTTGCATTGAGAAGATGTGTACGAGATGTTCAAGGGTGTTTCCTTTCAAAAATGCTGACTGTATAGCGGTTCTTGATTTCTTTTCTTTCATTGAAGCACTCATTGTGAACCCATATGAGTTAAGGTCTCGTTCAATGCGAAAGAGGTAAGGGTCCATCGAAAAGTCTGATTGAGATTCAATGAGGGTGAAATCCATATCTTCTGAGAATCGATCAAGTCCATGGAATATTCTTAATGCGGTACCACCATAGAATGCAGCGTTTTCAAAGAAATCAGTTTGAGCAAGTGAGTTGAGAATAATCTCTTGTATGACTTCCTTCAGAGCATGGATTGCTGTTTCGCTTGATTTGATTTCATACGCTTCGAGCATTTCTTGGATTTCAGATTTCATGTTTTTCCCTATATTGTATAAATTGCTCTATGGTTGAACTGCGATAATATGGAGCTAACGCAACCATTACTTCCCATTTCAGAGTATTAAGACGCTCTCTTTCTAGTCGGAGATCTTCGAACAGGAGTGCTTCAATCGCCTTCTGAGACCGAATACTTCGAATCTTATATAAGGTGTCTAAGATAGCCTTCTCAGCAGAAGCCACGCGAAACCCATAGCCTTGCTGTTGAGCAAGGTGGAGTGCCGATGGGAAAAGATTCTTAGGAAGATAATGAAAAGAGTACCTGCCAAAGGGAGTGTCAAACACCTTCTCCTTGGTAAGGGCAAATCCAACGCTTTTAATAGCATAGACGCGCTCAGGGATCATAGAATGCCAAGATAACGCTGTCTCAAATGATACATAGCTCGGTGACATCAACATACCAGCGACAGGAAGACGCGGCTCATCAAATGAATCTGCATATACACCTCGTGCTACACGGATGATTTCGCCTTTTTTGATCATTTGGGTGAGTTTTGCTCGAGGAGAGGAATATTCTCTGAGGTCGTACATGACATCACGGTAGGTTTTAAGCATTTAATCTCCAGTAAGTATGAAAATATCATACTTACTGGAGATAGTAAAGAATTATATAGGGTAATTTA
Source organism: Sphaerochaeta sp. (assembly GCA_041654935.1). GTDB lineage: Bacteria > Spirochaetota > Spirochaetia > Sphaerochaetales > Sphaerochaetaceae > Sphaerochaeta. The sequence continues at coordinate 7,985 of JBAZCM010000026.1, forward strand.
TCTGACTAGATTTCACCCGTCGCTGATACATTGAGAAAATGTGTACCAGATGTTCAAGGGTGTTTCCGTCGAAGTTATCCCTTATCCTACGATGCCTGTTACGCTATAATCTCCAATAAGTATGAAAATATCATACTTGGTGGAGATAATAGGAGATTTTTATATATTACAATTCGGAACCCTTAAGCCAGACTTTCACCGCCCTGAGTTCTTTGTGCGCTTCTCTTTTGAGCGCTAAGGGGATTGTACGATTCAACACCACTGAACGTCTCTTGATCAAGGAGTTTTGTCAGCGCCAGATGGGCGAGGTTCTGTCCAAAGATTGCTGTGACGGTGGGCAGGCTTCCCAGGACGTTGCGTCTACGACCTTGGTCACTGACTTGCTCGTTGAAGTCAGCATGCTCCTCCTCTTCGGGAGGGAGGTAGGTGTAACGCACCTCCTCTGGACTGAAGATCACTTCGATACCTTTGTCCACACCTCGACGGCGCAATTTTGTTCGTACTGCTCGGGCAAGTGGACAGCCCCAACTTTCCATAAGATCAGCTTTGCGAACCAAGAGCGGATCGCGACGGAGAGCGGCTCCCATGCTGCTTATCACCGGAATTTCCTTTTTGTAAGCGGCCTCCAAAAGGGCGCACTTGGGGTTAAGCGAATCGATGGCATCGATGACCAAGTCGATTTCTCCTTCAAGGATCGTAGCCACCGAATCGTTATCTACAAAGAGGTCCAGTACCTCGACGGTGCAGTAGGGATTGATCGCCAACACCCGCTCTTTAGCTACGTCAGTCTTGGCCCGCCCGATGGTGTGATGGGTGGCGAGGATCTGGCGGTTGATATTGGTGATGCCCACGGTATCAAAGTCAACAATTCGCACCCAGCCAAGGCCGCTCCGTACCAAACTCTCCAAGCACATGCCACCAACAGCCCCAAGGCCAACAATGACTACCCGCTTGGTATGCAGGGCTGCGACTGGCTCGTCACCGAGGAGTCGACTGATTCGTAAGAACTGCTCGCTTTTCATCGTTGTTTCGTACCACAGACTCCTCACTTAGTCCAGTGAGAAGAGCGAAAGATTTGATATGAGCGTTAAAGGTGGACATGTACTCTTCTTCAGGTCCCTCCCAATCGCTCTCGAGAACCCAGGGGTGTGCAATCAATGAGTGTGGGTCTTTGGCAATGTTGCTTCGATAGAGGGTGGGGCCATAGGAGATGAGAACGCCTAGACGTATGGCTTCTGTCCTGACCTCAGAGCTGGCTGTGCAGCCATGCCACAGCATTACCGGAAGGCGGCTCTTTCGACTACGAAGGAGGTCCAGCAGATGTCCATCAGCGCGCACGCAGTGCAGACTCACACTGCGGCCAAGTTGGTAGCCAATCTCTAACACCGCATCCAAGAATTGTTTTTGATTCTCCAGATCATCAAAGCGGCGGTCCAAGCCCACCTCACCGATCTGTAGATGTGGAAAGGCGACCAGCCGTTCATATAGAAGAGCAGGATCAATGAGTGGGCTGGAGGGAAGCAGTCCCAGAGAGCAGACTGCCTTTTTGGGTTGCTGTTGGGCGTACTGCCATTCATCGAGGGTGCTGGTCGCATAAAGGGCATCGCTTGTTGCACCAGAGGAGAGGTCAAAATGTCGATGGGCATCGAACACAATTTGCTCCTAGAAGGGCAGGGCAAGGATTGCCCAGGTGATCAAAATTGAGAGGAGGATCGGGATGATCATCCCATTTTTGCGCCATGCTACTGCTGAAGCTGCAGCGATACCTATTAGGCCTGCCCACCAGGTGGGAGTATAGTCCAGGATAACTGCGGGAAAGATGAGAGGGCCAAGAGCTGCGATAGGAAGGAGGCGAAGGCTCTTTGAGAGGAAAGGAGGCAGGCGGTCTAACCAGCTTGCATAGAAGGGAAGGAGGCGGACAATGGCTGTTGCCACAGCTCCAGCAAGTATTGGTATCACTGGGTTCATTGGGCTACCTCCTCATCGATGATCAGAGCCCCGATGATGGTAGCGCTGAGCATCGAGATAACGAACGACCACCCCACTGCGAAGGAGAATACCACAGTCAAAATCGTATGGATAGCTGCGCTGATGCCTGCGACCAACAGGACCATCGCTCCTTTTTGACGAGTCTGCTGAGTGAGCAGGACCGTAAAGAGCGCGTAAAGGGTAACGCCAACTGCCAGTTGCAGTGAAGGAGGGAGGATCATACCGATCAAGAAACCTACTGCTGTGCCACTGACCCATCCAAGGTAACTGGTCGCCTCCAAGGCGAAAAGATAGCCTTTAGGTAGGGGAGCGGGGTGTAGGACCGCCACACTGAAGACCTCATCGGTGGTGCCATGGGCTATGATGGGCCGCTGCCACCACGAGAGGTCATCATCGAGCTTGCGGGCAAGCTCAGCACCCATGAAGGTATAGCGCATGTTGATCAACAGCACACTGATGAAGAGCTCAATGAGCAGCGCTCCGCTACCCATCAAACTTGCTGCCAGAAACTGACCCGATCCGGCAAAGTTAGTAGCAGAGAACAGTACAGCATGCCATGCTTTGAGACCTAAGTCCCGACAGAGCAGGCCAAAGGCGATTGCAGTAGGAAAATAACCAATGAAGATCGGTAAGCCCTCCTGGCAACCTTGTTTCCATGTCAATGTGCGTCCCATGGTCCCAACGATAGTGGTTTCGGTGTTTTCCTGCAAGAACCTTTGTGGTACAGTGAGCGGCGGAGGCGCACTATGGCACTATACTTTTCCAACACCGGATTAGAGGCTCTTTTGGATGGGGATCGGATTGACGAACGACAGATGAGTGCATGGATGGGCGAAGCTGAGCGCACTGATGTTGAGGGTGGAGCCTATTACACCAAGCGTTTTGCCAGCGGTCTTACGATCATCTTCCGCACTATTGCCGATGAGTTGGTTGGCCTGGACATGCATATGAGCGGACGCTCCATCTGGACAGCTAAGCCACTTATGCGAGTGGGCGAACAGGAGCCGCTCTCCATCACGATGCTGATGACCAGCCGCAGTGAACAAAGCGCCTTCATAGCCACCCTTGTCCATGCAGCGACCCTGCCTACTTTTGACGATCAAACGATGATCGACCTGCAGGTCTGTGCCTTTGTCCAGGCATTGGATATCTACGACAGCCGCCAAGCTTACGAAGAAGCTACCCCGACTGAGATGCAGGTCGAGGACAAGAAGATTCTGCCGTACAACTTTGTCATGAGCCGCGAGCAATCATTGGGACAGAAGGAGCGCGAGCGCTTTGAAGCCGCTCAAACGCTCGTATTGCTTGCAGGCCCGGTCATCGCCGTGGAGAAGCGTGAACACGGATGGGGAGAGAGCGGATGTATCGTGGCCACCGTCTCCACCGAGATGGGACACTTGGACCTAGTTCTCGGAGAGAGTCAAATCCCTCATCCGGTGACAAAAGGCTCGTACGTGACGAGCCAATGTGTCATCAGCGCTGATGTACTGGAGCCTCAGAAGCGCTTGGTGTAGGTGTGACAGTAGGGCAACGTCCCGCGAATTCGGTAGTAGTCCTGATGGTACTCCTCAGCCTCCCAGAAGGGGGCCAACGGTCGCAGTGTGGTAGCAACCTTATAACCCTTCTTTTCGAGGAGGTCGATCAGGCGTACTGCAGTGTCGAACTCGGCCTTTGAGCGGTAGAAGATTGCCGATAGGTATTGGCTGCCGATATCCGGGCCTTGGCCATTGGTCTGGGTGGGATCATGGATCTCAAAGAAGTATCGGGCCAACTCCTCGTAGGAGATAACCTGCGGGTTATATAGCACTTCAACTGCCTCAAGGTGACCAGTTTTTCCGCCCAGAACATCCTCATATGTTGGTCTCTCCATCGTACCGCCAGTGTATCCGCTGACAGCGCTGTAGACACCAGTCTTCAGTGCAAAGAGATGTTCTAGACCCCAGAAACATCCTCCGGCGAAGACAGCCTTAGCGACTGGTGGTCCTTCTCGGAAGACCAGGGAGATGGAGTTGACGCAGTGACGGGTGTTCTTTTCAGTGAATCGTTCCCCTTCAAAGACATGGCCCAAGTGTCCGCCACAAGTCGCACAGATAATTTCGGTGCGCATGCCATCGGCATCAGGTACGCGGGTCACCGCACCTTCTAACTCATCATCAAAACTTGGCCATCCACAGTTGGAGTGGAATTTACTCGCCGAGCTATAGAGGGGAGCGTCACAGTGACGACAGTAGTAGGTACCCTCTTCCTCTAGGTCGGTATACTCGCCGGTAAAGGGTCTTTCGGTGCCCTTATGGATGATCACTGCCTCTTCGGCTCGGTTGAGCGGGTTAAGCAGTGTTGTATTGATTGGTATATACGTGAAACGACTTTCGTGTTGTGTTTGCATGACTGCCTCCTTGGCAGGGAGCCTTTGGCCGCGCACCAAGGCTGCCAGTGATATGATCACCACAATACCCAGTAGTGCCAGTAACAAATATTTACTCATCGGCTCCTCCACTACAAAGATACTAATATATTGTAGAAGAGGGAATTCTTAGGTGCAGTGAAGAGTACAAACTTCAAAAATACATGGTGTTTAAACAGTGGAAAATAATATTTCATCGATGGAACGGTTTTTATTCAACTACGGAAACAATGTTCTCCCTTTATAAAGGAAGATGAAAAAAATTTGTTTGACAAATGGGCAAAGGTATGGGACACTATTCATGGAAGCGCTTCCACGCCTAGCTGGTTCCCCTTGGTTAGGGGTGCAACTTTGCTTGGAATCGCTTGATGCACGGTTTATCATTTCCGATGTGTTCGGATGAAAAGGAGAAAAAGTCATGAAAAGAATCTTGTTTGTAGTGCTGGTCTTAGCCATCGCTCTGACACCGATCTTTGCTGGAGGAAAGGCCGAAAAAGCCAGCGACCAGAAGACAGTCACCGTCTTCGGTGCTTTCGTTGATGAAGAGGCCAGACGTTTTGAAGAGGCGATTAGGCCATTTGAAGAGCGCACTGGTATCAAGGTGGTCTACGAAGGCTCTAAGGACTTCGAAACTTTGATCAGTGTTCGAGTCGAGGGAGGCAATGCTCCTGATATCGCAGGTCTTCCACAGCCTGGCCTGATGCACAACTTTGCTGCAAAAGACAAGCTTGTTCCTGTTTGGAGCTCCCTCAATGCACTATTGGATAAGAACTATGCACCAGTTTGGCGTGATTTGGGTTCCTATAACGGCACTACCTATGGTATTTTCCACCGCGTAAATGCCAAGAGCTTTGTGTGGTATCCCAAAAAAGCCTGGGCAGCAGCCGGTTATGTTCCTCCCAAGACCTGGGATGAGCTGAACCGTTTGATGGATCGCATGGTTGCCAATGGACATACCCCTTGGGCTGTCGGCATTGAGGCCGGTGGAGCAACCGGTTGGGTCGGAACTGACTGGATTGAAGACATCATGCTGCGTACCGCTGGACCTGATGCATACGACAAGTGGGTTAGTAATGAACTTGCATTCAATAGCCCCGAAGTCAAGGCTGCCTTTGAGGTCCTGGGTAAGATTTGGATGGATCCACGGTATGTCTACGGTGGAAAGAACTATATCCTGACCACCAGCTTCGGTGATGCCCAGCAGCCGCTCTTTGACAATCCGCCAAAGGCATGGATGCACCGTCAGGGTAACTTCATCACCGGATTCTTCCCCGATGATATCCAAGACAACCTTGAGGAAGAGGTCGGCGTCTTTGCCCTTCCTGGCATCAACAGCGCCTATGGCATTCCTATCCTCGGTGGCGGAGACCAGTTCGTCGTCTTCAACGATCGCCCTGAAGTGCGCGAGTTCATGGAATATTTGGCAACCTGGGAGAGCGGAAAGCTCTGGGCACAGGCAGGTGGAGCACTCTTCCCCTATCTGGACCAAGACCTGAACGCTTACCCCAATGAGATTGAGCGCTCACTCGCCGAAGCATTGGTTGACGCCAAGGTCTTCCGTTTCGACGCCAGTGACCTGATGCCAGCCCAAGTTGGTGCAGGTACCTTCTGGAGTGGAATTGTTGACTGGGTCGGAGGCAAGAGCCTTGATGCCGTGCTCAACGACATCCAGCGTTCCTGGCCCAAATAATCCTTTGATAGTGGTGCCGGCCCTGCCGGCATCATCTTTACTTCGCCGATCCACCATATAAAAGGAGGAGTGGACCATGGCTGATTCCAAAAAACTAAGAGAGGGGTCCTTTGCCGGTAACACCTTGGTTGCTGTTGGCCGTATTGGTATCTCGATCTTTGTTCCCCTTGTTGCCTTCGTTATCCTGTGGGCAGGCTTTATCTTCCTTAAAGAGAGCAAGGCTCCACCCGCTTTGATTGCCATCGTGGCCATCATATGGGGGGTAGGGGGCGTAGCCCTTCTCTTTGGAGTTGCTGACTGGTTCGTCAACCGTCTGCCGCTGCATGTAACGAAAAAATTGCAACCCTTCGTCTTTGTTGGACCAGCATTGGCCATCCTTGCTTGGTATCTCTTCTTCCCAACCCTTCGTTCCTTATATTTGAGCTTCTTTGATGCCCAATCAAAGAACTTCGTCGGCTTGGCAAACTACATCTATGCCTTCACCGATCCAAAGATGCTCGAGTCGTTTGTCAACAACCTCTTGTGGATTATCCTGGGAACCGGAGGTTCGGTCGGGATGGGCTTGATCATCGCCCTACTGGCCGATCGATCTCGCTACGAAAAAGTCTATAAGTCAATTGTCTTTACCCCCATGGCCATCTCCTTTGTAGGAGCTGGCGTCATTTGGCGGTTTATCTACGCCTATAAGCCAGCTGGCGAGAGTCAGATCGGCCTGCTCAACGCCATCGTCACCTTCTTTGGAGTTGAGCCGCAGGCTTGGATTACCCTTCGTCCATGGAATAATGTCTTTTTGATCGCCATCCTTATTTGGCTTCAGACCGGCTACGCCATGGTCATCATCTCCGCTGCCTTGAAAGGTGTTCCCTCCCAGATCATTGAGGCTGGACGCATCGATGGGGCTACAGAGCTGCGAGTAATCCGCTCGATCATCATCCCCTATATCTTTACGACTTTGGTGACCGTCTCCACGACGATCATCATCATCTCGCTGAAAATCTTTGACATTGTCTACACAATGACCGGCGGCCAATACGGCACGGAGGTCATAGCCTCGATGCAGTACAAACAAATGTTCAACTTCTATGACTTTGGCAAGGGCTCAGCTATCGCCATTGTCCTCGTGCTCGCCGTCACTCCGGTGATGTGGTACAACCTACGACAATTCAACAAACAGGAGGGTTTCTAAGATGAGTTTGCAGAAAAAGAAACAATGGATATATATCATCAATGCGATCCTCATTGTCTTGGTTCTCATTTGGGCACTGCCGATCATTGGCCTTTTTGTCTCATCGCTGAGACCGAGGACGGAGGTACTGAACACCGGCTGGTGGACTGTCTTCTCCAATCGCACAGGCCTGAGTTTCTCCAACTATAAGCAAGTACTCGGGGGCAGCCGCTACACCTTTGTCGATGCTGCAGGAAAAACTGTTCGCGCTAGTGGGGACAACCTCAGCCGCGCCTTCATCAACAGCCTTACGGTCACCATTCCTTCGGTGATCATCCCCCTCCTGATCGCCAGTGCAGCCGCCTTTGGCTTTGCGTGGCTGGTCTTCCCCGGCCGTAAGTTCTTCTTCACCACCGTTGTGGCGATGCTCGTCGTTCCCCTGCAGATTGCCCTGATCCCGATTTTACGGGACTATCAAAAGATTGGGTTGACCGGCTCGTATTTGGGAATCTGGCTTGCCCACACTGGCTTTGGTCTGCCTTTGGGCATCTATCTGCTGTACAACTATATCTCAACGATTCCCCGCGATATCTTTGAGTCGGCCTTCCTTGATGGTGCAAAACCCATGGTGGTCTTCGCCCGTCTGGTGTTGCCACTCTCTGTGCCGGCCATTGCATCGCTTGCAATCTTCCAATTCCTTTGGGTCTGGAACGACCTTTTGGTAGCGTTGGTCTTCCTTGGAGGAACCAGTGATGTAGCGGTCCTTACCCAGCGCCTGGCCACCATGGTCGGCTCGCGTGGTCAGGATTGGCACCTTCTTACCGCCGGGGCCTTTGTTGTCATGGTGGTTCCCTTGGCTGTCTTCTTTGGCCTACAGCGATACTTTGTCCAAGGCTTGATGGCAGGATCTGTGAAGGGGTAAGCATGGATACGGGCATCTTCACTCTCGAGGAACGAGGTCTGGACCTCGATCGCTTGGCACACGCCGAAAGTCTCTTTGCTTTGGGTAATGGCTATCTCGGTATGCGGGGTCATCCTGTCTCTCGCATCCCTTCCTATCATCCGGGAGTTTTTATTAACGGCTTCTACGAGATTGGCCAGATACCCTATGGCGAGGATGCGTACGGCTTTGCCCGCACCTCACAGACGATGCTCGATCTGCCTGACTGTCGCTATATGACCATCAACATAGATGGAGAGGTTGTTTCAATCACTTCGGCCTGGAGGCGAGAGTTGGACTTCGCCCAGGGCCTTCTTACTGAAGAGCTTACGTGGACCAGCGCAGCCGGTAAGCGATTTGTCATCACTTGGCAGACGCTACTCAGTATGGAAGAGCCCAGTCGAGGGATGGTACGCCTCTCCGTCGATGGGGCAGAGGAAGCAGAGATTTCAATCCTCTCTGCTATTGCACTGCCGGTAATCAGGACCCAGGAGGGCCTCGATCCCCGCATTGCCTCACTAAACAGTGTGGCTTCCTTGAAAACCCTCGATACTGTCTTCCACACCAAAGACCATGGATATGCTGCTTCTTTTCGCACTAAAGAGAGTGGGCTCTCACTCTTCTGTTCGGCCTACCATCGCCTCAACACAGAGGCTGTGGTCCAAGAGAGGATCGATGATTCATCGCTCATGCCCACGCTCCTCTTTACGGCCAGGACCAAGACTTTGGTACTAGAAAAGACGTTCTTCTATCGCCAAAAAGAGAAAAAGAACAAGATTTTGGGATGGGAGGAGGTCCTCGCCTCTCAAAAAGAGCACTATAGCCGCTTTTGGCAAGCCAGTGATGTAGTGATAAAAGGGGATGATGAGCTACAGCAAGCTCTTCGTTTTAACCTATTCCAACTTCACCAGTCTGTAGGACGCGATGGGGCTACCTCCCTAGCGGCAAAGGGGCTGACCGGCCTGGGCTATGAGGGCCAATACTTCTGGGACACTGAAATCTACGCCATGCCCCTCTTTACTCATACAGACCCTTCAGTAGCACGCGCTCTGCTCACCTACCGCATTGCAACGCTGGATAAAGCACGCCAGCGGGCAGAGGAGCTGAGCCAAAAAGGCGCCCTCTATCCGTGGCGCACCATCAATGGTTTGGAGGCTTCGGCGTATTTTCCCGCCTCCACAGCCCAATACCACATCAATGCCGATATCGCTCATGCGTTGATCCAATATCTCCAGGTCACCGAAGATTATTCGATTCTCGAAGATGGAGGTTTTGATCTCTTGATGGAGACCGCTCGACTATGGGTGGATTTAGGCTTCTATGATCCTCGCAAGAGAGGGCAATTCTGCCTTCATGAGGTCACCGGCCCCGATGAGTACTCCGCATTGGTGGATAACAACCTTTACACTAACGTCATGGCAGCCTATCACCTTGAACAGGCAGCCCATTGGGCCGCTTGGATGAAGGACGCGATGCCAAAGGTCTATCAAAAGGCCATTGAGCGTCTTGCCTTAGGTGATGAGGAGATACTCTCTTTCGCCCAAGCAGCAGAGGCGATGTACATTCCCTTTGACAAGGAACTACAGATCCACGCTCAAGATGATCGCTTTCTCACCCTCCAAGAGTGGGATGAAGAAAAGAAGGGTCCGATTCGCCATCCGATGCTACTCAACTACCATCCACTGGTAATCTATCGTCACCGACTGATCAAGCAAGCAGACACAATCCTGGCCATGGTGCTGCAAAGCCATCGCTTTACGTGGTACCACAGAAGGCGAAATTTCCTTTACTACGAGCGCTACACTACCGGCGACTCCTCTTTGTCGGCAGCAGTTCAGGCGGTAGCAGCCTACGATGTGAATCTCCCCGAAATTGGGCTTGAGTATCTGAGAGAGACCGCTTTGATGGATATCGCTGACCTACATCAGAACACTAAGGATGGCCTACATACCGCTGCCATGGCCGGCTCTTGGATGACCTTGATTTACGGAATCGCGGGCTATCGACTACAAAACCAGGTTCCAACCTTCCGTCCAAACCTTCCTGAAGGGTGGGATGAGTTGAGTTTTCATCTTCGGTACGGCCAAAGCGTGCTGACCGTCCAGATTACAGAAGAAGAGACTACCTATCGCACCGATACAGGTACTCTATCAATCCGTCATCGTTCAACACCACTGACAGTTGGAGAGGGGGGGGTGAGGATTAAGACAAAGGCGGTCTGTAAAGCAGTAATCTTTGATCTCGATGGGGTGATTACCTCCACCGATGGCCATCACTATCGCGCTTGGAAAGCGCTCAGTGATAAGGAGGGGTGGGCCTTTGATGAGTCGGTCAACCAGCGCCTGCGTGGCGTCTCACGCCAAGAGTCACTGCAGATCATCCTCGATTATAACAACATCGTCCTTGATGAAGGGACCAAGATCGCTCTTGCAGAAGAGAAGAATCGCACCTACCGCGCCTCTCTTGCCGATCTCGGGCCCAAGGACATCTTGGATGGCATTCCCAGCCTACTGGGAGCATTGAAGAGCCGCTCGATTAAGGTAGCTATCGCCTCTGCAAGTCACAATGCCCCCTACATCCTCGAGAAACTTGGCCTGACCGATTCTTTTGACTACATCGTCGATGCAAAGGAGGTTGGGGTAGGAAAGCCTGACCCAGAGGTCTTTGTACGGGCAGCTGAGGCGCTGGGTGTGGATGTAGAGGAGTGCTCTGGCATCGAGGATGCCCCTGCAGGTATCGAAGCGATCAGGGCTGCGGGAATGCGGGCTGTGGGAGTGGGGCAGGCCGTTGATCCATCTACGTGTGACGTGCATGTTGGGCGCACTGATCTCTTGAATCTGGAAACAATCATCTTTTAGGAGCGTGATATGAAGATAGTCTTGGTGGGGGCGGCTAGCGCCCAATTTGGTCTGGGTATGCTCGGAGATTTCTTTCAAAGCGAGAAGCTCTACGGCAGTGAAATCGTATTGGTCGATATCAATGCAACTGGCCTTAAGTCCGTCCAGGAGAAGGCCGATCGCTTTCTTGCAGCCAATCCTTTGCCCTTCACCGTTTGGTCGACCACTGACCGTGCCCAGGCACTGAAAGAGTGTGATGCGGTGGTCATCGCCATTGAGGTGGGGGACCGCTTTGCCCTGTGGAGTGAGGATTGGACTGTTGCCCAGCAGTGGGGTATCAAGCAAATCTACGGGGAGAATGGGGGTCCTGGCGGTCTCTTTCATGCCTTGCGTATCACCCCTCCGATTCTGGAAATTTGTGCGGATGTGGCAAGGTTTTCTCCCAACGCTTGGGTTTTCAACTTCTCAAACCCGATGACTGCCATCACCACTACAGTCAAACGCGCTTTCCCAGAGCTCAACTTCGTAGGACTGTGTCACGAGGTCGCCTCTCTAGAGCGGTATCTTCCCTTGATCCTCGACACTCCCTTTGAGAACCTAGTGCTTCGTAGTGGAGGTTTAAATCACTTCAGCGTGCTCCTCAGTGCCCACTATCGTGACAGCGGTCTCGATGCCTACCCGGATATCCTGGCAAAGGCTCCTGCCTTCTTTGAGATTGAACCTGGCTATAGTGATATCCTAGCCCATTACAAGGCCAGAGGAGTCCTGCCTCGCACTGAAGGGGCGACCAATCGGTCTAATCTTGGTATCGATCGCTCAGCCAAGAAATGGGCTGACCGCACCCTCTTCAGACGCTTTTTGGAGACCTATAAGCTGCTGCCGATAACCGGGGACAGTCATATCGGCGAGTACATCCAGTGGGCGTGGCAGGTGGCCGACCATAAGGGAATAAAAGATTTCTTTGAGTTGTATCCGGCTATGCTGAGCCGCGAGCGGCCGACCATTGAGCTAAAGCAGGAAGAGCGACTGGTCCTGATCCTTGAAGGTCTCATGAGTAGTGAGCCCTATGAGGAGCCGGCAGTGAATATCCTCAATTCCAACTTGATTGCTGACCTTCCATCATCCATTGCCGTCGAGGGGCCGGCAATGATCAGCAAAGACGGCATAGTAG
>JBAZCM010000027.1:0-19728 GCA_041654935.1 Sphaerochaeta sp.
CGGTCATCGGCTACCTGCTCGGTGGTATGTTGGGATGGGGTACCTTGCTGAGTGCCGTTGCCATCGGTTTTTGCGTTCAGCTGACCTTCGCACTCCTGCGCTTCGATCCTAAGGATGTCGTACACGAGGACCTCCGGACCAGCATTAAAAATCTGATCACCGCTACAACATAATTTTCTTGGGGTTTGGTTATTGACCTTTTTGTTCTCATAGTGTATTGGTTAACTAGTACACTATATAGGAGGTGGCAATGCAACAACCCATGCTTGCCAAGATCGAGGGTCTTGGCTTTGGCTATCATCAGAAACCGCTCTTCAAGGACCTGGATGTCACCCTTGAAAGCGGCAACATCTACGGACTGCTAGGAAAGAATGGAGCAGGAAAGACAACCTTGCTCAAACTTTTGGTAGGACAACTCTTTGCCCAAGAGGGGAGGATGGAGGTACTCGGCCATGAGCCGAAGAGCCGCTCCCCTAAGCTCTTGGAGGAAATCTTCTATCTCAGCGAAGAGTTCTATCTTCCTCGGATGAAGAGTGAGACCTACCTTGCAATGCTCGCTCCCTTCTATCCACGCTTTAATCGGGCTACGTTTGATCGCTATGCCCAGGAGTTCGAGCTGGACCTTTCGGTGCGCCTGGACCGTATGTCATTGGGACAGAAGAAGAAGTACATGCTGACTTTTGGCTTGGCCAGCAACACCAAGCTCTTGGTCATGGATGAGCCGACCAATGGCTTGGACATCCCCAGCAAGCGTCAATTTCGCCAGATAGTCGCTAGCGCAATGAATGAGGAGCGTACCTTCATCATCTCTACCCACCAGGTTCGCGACATGGAAGGGCTCATTGACCCGATCATCGTCCTTGATGCAGGCAAGGTGATCTTCAATGAAGGGTTGGAGCGCATCGTCGATACCTACGTTCTGGAGAACCTGGCAGTCGAGCCTGCAGAAGAGGTGCTCTACAAAGAGAAGGTCTTCGGTGGCTATCTGGTTTTGCGTAAGCGCGAAGAAGCAGCTGATGCTGCTGCCTTGGACCTAGAGGCAATCTTTAACATCATCATCCAACGAGGAGGCAACCTATGAGCCACTTCATCCCTTTGATCAAGCGTGAATGGATCATCAATAGGCGGGATATGCGCGTAAACGTAGCGGTAGTATTTTTATTCCTCTTGGTAAGTGAAGTCCTGCAGTCCATTGTAGCTCGCTACAGTGGAATGGGCTTTGCCCCTGAGACCTATGGACGCAGTTTTGTGCCCTTCCTTCTCATCGGAGGAGTGATCCTTGCGACAATGCTCTTCAATCAAGATCTCTTTAAGAAGGAGAACCAACATACTTTCTTGATGCTCCCGGCAAGTCGATTTGAGAAATTCTTCTCAAAGACTGTGCTCATTATCATCGGCTACCCAGTGGCGCTGACTGCAATCTTCTTTCTCAGTAGTGTGATTATTGAGATCGCGGTCTTCCTCTTCTTTGGAAATCCAATCCACCTCTTCAACCCTTTTGCACAAAAATTGGGGTCGCTGTTGTTGCAGTATTGGGTGAGCACCTCCTTTTTCATCCTTGGGGGTACACTCTTTCGTAAGGCGCCGTTTATCAAAACCGGTCTCTTTGCCATCGTGCTGGTATTGGTAGGGGTTGCGCTTGGACTTCTCTTCTTCAGAGTGTTGATAACGCTACGCATGGGCGGCGATACACCGATGTTTGTTGCGATGGGACGGCTGGATAGCACTCATTTCATCAGTCCACCACAGCTCATAAAGAATTGGATTGTCGTAAGCAAAATCCTCTTTATGGGAGTCTTGCCCCTCGGAGCCTTGGTGAGCGCCTACCTTCGGGTAGGGGAAGTGGAGGCCATTGATGCAGTTTAATACAACCGAGCCGATCTACCTGCAGATCGTGAGCCACATCCACCACCTCATCCTCACCGGACGATGGGGTGATGGGGAGCGCGTCCCATCGGTCAGGGATTTGGCGGTGGAGCTTGAGGTCAATCCCAACACCGTGGTGCGCTCGTATACCTTGCTGCAGGAACAGGGGGTCTTTGAGAACCAACGGGGTATTGGGTACTTCACCGCTAAAGACGCAGGAAAACGGGTAAAGAGTATGCGTAGGCAAGCCTTCTTTGAAGAGGAGCTGCCCGCCCTTATCAAGACAATGAAAAGCCTCGACCTCAGTGTCGAAGAGCTTGTGGAACACTTAGGAGCAATGCATGAGACGAATATTTGAGAGACGAAGTACCTGGATATTGGCTGCGATGGGCCTGGCCACACTCATTTGGATTGCCCTCACCGTAAACCTGTCAATCTCTTTGCTGCTGATCTAGATCAAGGTGATGCAACTGGGCCGATCTACTCCAATACGGCTGACCAAGGGAGCGAGCAAACCGCTCTCTTGGTCTCGTGGATAGACGGTCACCGAGTCACTGTCCGTATTAGCGACGATGACAAAACGCTCATCGTCGCTGAATGCAAAGTTCCAAGGGGTACGTTCGGTGAAGGAGTGGCCGACCCGACTGAGCCATCCATCCTTGATGCCAAAGACAGCAAGAGAGTCATGGCCGCGGTTTCCTACGTACAAGAATGTTCCGTCTTCGCTGATGTGGATATGACTGACCGTGTTGTGTTCAGAGAAGCCCACCGGCAAGGTGGAGATTTGCTGGACGAGTGACGGATTCTTACCCATCCGGTAGACAAGTACTTCACTGGAGAGCTCAGCTGCTACGAAGAGGTAGCGCTCATCGCGAGAGAGTGCCATATGTCGAGGCCCAGAGCCCGGGGGTGCATCAATGACATCGTGCAGTTGCATGGAGTTTCGGTAGTAGTGGATTTTGTCGGCTCCAAGGTCGGCGACCAAGAGCGCCGAAGAGCCGTCAGCAAAGAGGGAGGAGTGGACGTGGCTTGCCTCCTGGCGCTCCTCCACTGGCCCAGATCCCTCATACTGCTCAAAGTAGTTGGAGAGTAGTCCTTCCTCCAGAGCGATGAGGGAGATCGATCCGCCCCCATAGTTAGAGACCGAGAGGGCCTTGCCATCGTCGCTGAGGGCGAGGTGGCAGGGACCACTGCCCAGTGAAGCGGCCTTGAAGGTCTGCATGAAGGTAAGGGATGGGTCAATGTGCCATCCAACGACCGCTCCATCCTTGCGCTCGGCAACCGAGTACAGGATCCTCCTCTGTGGGTCCCAACACTGGTAGGCTGGGTGAAGGATGTCACCAAAGCTATTTACAAAGGCGACCTCTCCAGTTTGCGGGTCAAAGGAGAGGAGGGTGATACCCACCACATCAGAGGGAACGCGACTGCCTACAATGATATATCTCATGTGGATATGGTAAACTGAGCCCTCTGTGAACGCAAGGTCGTCACTCAATCAATGAGCAGACTTGGACCCATCGACCACCAGTAACCGTCTCTAGCTCTTCACAACTGAGCTTTACCGCACTCGCTGCATCCCCTCCTGCCGGATAAATTGCATCGAAGCGTAAGAGGGAGCGGTCCAAGGTAATCTCGATATGATCGGCTTTCACAAACGGACAGACTCCTCCTATCGCATACCCAACTTCATCCAATAGCTCCTGGGCACTCAGCATCTTTGCCTTGGTAGCGAACTCTGCCTTAAAGAGCTTGTTCTCAATCTTTGCATCGCCAGCAGCACAGACAAGGAGGACAGTCCCATCCTTTTTTCGAAAGGAGAGGGTCTTGAGGATCTGGGCCTCTTGGACCCCTACTGCCTGGGCAGCCAAAGCTACCGTGGCGCTGCTCACATCAAAGGTCTGGATTCGGTCTTCCAGATTATAGGGCTTAAGAAATGCACGTACACGTTCGACTGACATTTTCGCCTCCAGAAGAGGAGTATAGACAATCGAAGGATTGGAGGCAAATGTTTGATAAGAGGCGCTCGCCATGTATCGAGTAAGGGTAGGCTGCAAGACCGGTAAAAAGGCAATTTATACATAGTGAGATTATTTTGTACCGAGGATTCAATAACTCATTGCCAGGAGCCAGAGAGGAAGGGCACCGGGGCTTGGATAATCAAGATCATCGCGAATAACAAAGTCTGCCCCTTTTCGGCTTTTGGTTTTTCCACCAACTTCTAGGGTAAGGCGTTTTCTCTCCTTGGTGATCACAAAATCGCCTTGTTTTTCATCACGCGTAGATGTTACCTCAAAGCCATCGATTCTACACAGGGTAGCAACAAAGGCTTCACGGGCATTACCGATGTTTCCCCCTAAAACTTCATAATACGAGGGGTCTGCAAAGAATAGTTTGTCACCTACACTTTTAGCTTTGCGGTCCCCCTCCTTACGGATGATAGACAGCACCTCAACAGCTTCCAATACTTCCAAAAGATCATAGAGCTTTCTCGCTCCAATATTCCAATCAGTGCAAAGTGAATTGACCTGTAGGCGAGGAATTGAAGCCATGCTCAGTGTTCCGACTATGGCGTGCATCAAACGCAAATTATTATCGGTGATGCTCGGGACAAAGAAGGGCACATCAGCGTGGATAGTTTTATCAAGGATGGCGAGCATTCTCTCATTAAAATAGCCTTCAGAGTAAAAGGGGCGGGTGCCGTGTTTGCGATAATCACTGAAGAGGGAGAGGATGGTAGATGTCGGCTGGACTGGCAAGGGATTTTCTTCTGAAAACGGTGAAGAGCGATCATACAATTGTCCGGTTTGCAGATAGAGGTACTCCCTGAAAGACATGATGGGCATCTTCATATGCACGAATCGTCTGGACAAATCTGCAGTCCCGCTACGCAGCACACGTGATGAAGAGTCACTGACCCAAAAAAGATGGTGTGGATAATCATCGTAGAGGCTCTTGAGGTGAAGACTCCAATTGCGGGCAAAGTGCACCTCATCGATGATGACCCCTTCATATCCATGCATGAAGATGGCTTGTACCACTTCACTGAGGGAGAGGGTCATAACCAACGGGTTATCTGCAGAGAAGTACAACAATTTTCGGTTTTTACTGTGGTGAAGTAAGAAGGTACTCTTTCCAACACCTCTCGCTCCGGTCAACAGCAGAGCTCTGGGAAGCGATGTTGCCTCCTGTGTGAAAGGGCGGAGCGTAGGTGGCAGGGCTGCAATTCGCCGTGCCATAATCGTTTGCAACTCTTCCACAATTAGATTGATCATATAACAATATTATCATATGATTATTGTTGTCACAACAATAAAAATACGATTTTGTTGTTGTTATAACAATAAATAAAAAACTGCCCTCAAAAGCGAGGGCAGCGGTGATTGTTGTTGGCTCGTATTACGTGGTACTGAAGGTGTGGCTGTCCTTCTGTAGCACATCGTGTACTCCTCCCTCGACAATCGAAGTGGAGGAGACAACCGTCAAGGTGGCCTTCTCTCGCATCTGTGAAAGAGTAAGGGAGCCGATGTTGCACATGGTGGAGCGCACCTTTGCCAGCGTTACGCCTACGTTGTCACGAAGCGATCCTGCATACGGTACATACGAATCTACCCCTTCCTCAAAGACCAGTTTCTTATCAGCGGTAGCGGTGTAGCGCTGCCAGTTGCGGGCTCGGTTTGAACCTTCGCCCCAATACTCCTTCATATAGGTACCGTTGACAAAGATCCGGTTGGTCGGACTCTCGTCAAAACGAGCAAAGTATCGCCCGAGCATGATGAAGTCAGCTCCCATAGCAAGGGCAAGGGTCATATGGTGGTCGTGGACTATCCCACCGTCACTGCAGATAGGAATGTAGACTCCGGTCTCTGCAAAGTACTCATCGCGCGCTGCAGCCACTTCTATGAGGGCCGATGCTTGGCCACGTCCGATGCCCTTGGTCTCCCGGGTGATACAGATCGAGCCGCCTCCGATACCAACTTTGATGAAGTCAGCACCCTGCTCAGCAAGGAAACGGAACCCGGCGCGGTCGACAATGTTCCCGGCTCCAACCTTGATGTGCTCGCCATGGGTCTCCTTGATGTGGCGAATCGTTCGGGCTTGCCACTCAGTGAAGCCTTCGGAGGAGTCAATGCAAAGAATATCAGCGCCACTTGCCAGGAGGGCAGGGACGCGCTCTTCGTAGTCATGGGTGTTGATACCCGCTCCAACCAACAGACGCTTGGCCTTATCGTGTAGCTCAAGTGGGTGTTGCTTGTGACTGTCGTAGTCCTTACGGAAGACCAAGGAGACGAGGTTGCCCTCTTTATCAATGATGGGAAGGGTGTTGAGTTTATTGTCCCAGATCAGGTCGTTGGCTTCGGTGAGGGTAATGGACTCATCCCCATACACCAAGTCCTTGAAGGGCGTCATAAAAGAGGAGATGGGAGTATTGGGGTCCATGCGGTGCACCCGGTAGTCACGGCTGGTGACAATGCCGAGGAGCTTGCCATGGGCGGTGCCGTCATCGGTAACTGCAACGGTAGAGTGGCCGGTCTCTTCCTTCAAGGCGACCAAGTCAGTGAGGGTTTGGTCAGCTTTGATGTTGGAGTCACTGGTAACAAAGCCGGCTTTATGCATCTTCACCTTGCGTACCATCGCCGCTTGGCTTTCGATCGATTGGCTGCTGAAGATAAAGGAGAGGCCTCCCTCCTTCGCGAGGGCGATAGCCAGGCGCTCACCACTGACCGATTGCATGATTGCACTGACCAGAGGAATATTGAGCGACAGAGTAGACTCTTGGCCTTTTTTGTACTTGACTAGTGGGGTAGTGAGATCGACATTCTCGGGAACACACTCTGCCGAAGAGTAGCCTGGGATGAGCAAATACTCATTGAAGGTCCTTGAGGGGGTATCTATATAGGTTGCCATAATAAAATCTCCGTAGCCTACTATGCCGCAGAGTGAGCGTTTAATGCAACAGTGGGAAAGAGTCAATTTTGTGCGCCAAATTTCACTTCTGTTACAGCGTTAACATTAAGTAGGTGACAGAAGCATAGTAATCTACTACACTAAGTGCTACACGTTACGGTGTAAAAGTAAAAATTTGGAAAGGAGACTTTGAAAATGAGCAAAAGAATGCTAGTTGCACTGCTCGTGTTGGCTATTGTCATGACATCAGCCTTCGCAGCAGGTACAAAAGAAGCAGCTCCAGTCAGAGAGACCCAGGTTATCCTCGGTTCAACGACTGAAGTCAACGCTGACTTCTTTGACGGCTGGACAAACAGTGCTACAAACGCCTACCTCAAGGCATTGATGGAAGGCTATGAGACTGTTTCGTGGACCCGGGAAGGAAAGTATATCGTAAACCCGACTGCTGTTACTTCCTACACTGCAGTTGACAACGCCGATGGCTCGAAGACCTATACCTTCAACATCGCCAAGGGCCTTGTCTACAACGATGGCACCGCCATCACTGCAAAAGACTACGTCTTCAACATCCTCTACAGAGCTTCCCCAGAGGCTGTCGAGCTCGGCGCCTCCTATGGCACAGGTCCTGAGTATGTTGGCTACGAAGCTTTCCACAGTGGCGCAAGCCGCTCCTTCAAGGGCATCAGGCTGCTCGGAGAGCACAGCTTCTCGATTCAGATTGATGCTGAAGAACTTCCCTACTTCTTTGACCTGTCCCTTGTATCCGTCGGACCAGCACCCCTGCACGTAATTGCCCCGGGTGTTGACGTATTGGACAGCGCCAACGGCGCATACCTCTCCGACGCTTTCACCGCCGACCTGCTTCGTGAGACAATCTTGACTCCGATCACCGGCTATCGCTACCGCCCCTTGGTCACCAGTGGCGCTTATCAGTTTGAGAACTACAACGCAGCCGACAAGACTGCCAGTGTCATTCTCAACCCGAAGTTCGCTGGCGAACATGATGGCGCAAAGGGTAACATCTACCGCGTCATCATTAAGTTGACCAACACTGCAACCCAGATGGACGAGCTACGCACCGGTGCAATCGATATGCTTCAGGGCATAAGCGGTGGTGATCAGATCACCCGCGGTCTTGATCTTCATGATGAAGGCATCGTTGATTTCGCTTCCTATCCCCGCTACGGCTATGGAAAGATCGCATTTGCTTGTGACTTTGGCCCGACTCAGTTCGAGGCAGTTCGCCGTGCAATCGCTTACAGCCTTGACCGAAACGAGTTTGCTCGCCAGTACACCGGCGGATACGGCATCATCGTCAACGGTTACTATGGCGCTTCGATGTGGGAGTATGTTGAGAACGCAGCACGCCTTGACCAAGAGCTGAACGCCTATCCGTTCAACCTGCAGCGCGCTGAGCAAGAGCTCATCGACGATGGCTGGACCCTTAATAAGGATGGCCGAGCATACCAGAAGGGCGTTGATACCCTGCGCTACAAGCGTGTTGATGGTCAGCTCATGCCGCTCTCCATTGAGTGGGCAAATACCGCCAACAACCCGGTCAGTGACTTGATCGCAACGATGCTCGTCCCTGAGGTTCGCAAGATTGGTATGCAGATCAATGGTACCACCGTTGACTTCGCAGTCCTGCTTGACCACCTCTACAAAGATGGCATCGACCAGCCCGTCTATGGCATGTTCAACCTTGGCACCGGCTTCAACACCACCCAAGCGTACTGGTACTACTACAGCACCGATCCTGAGTACTTTGGCGTGTACAACACCAACTTCATTGCAGACAAGGAGCTTGAGGCCATCAGCTTGGATATGAAGCGCACCGATCCGACCGACCTGAAGGGTTGGGTAGAGAAGTGGATTGGATTCCAGAAGCGCTGGAACCAACTGCTTCCGGACATCCCCTTGTACTCGGACGTGTACCATGACTTCTTCAACCCGAGGATTGTCAACTATGACTCCGGTTCTACCTGGGACTTCCGCTACGCAATCCTTCGCGCCGACGTCAAATAAGACCTCTGCACGAAGATACGTAGAACATAATCGCCTGGGGCACCGACATTTGTCGATGCCCTGGGCATTTGCCACAATTTTCAACAAACCAAAGGAATCTTGGCCATGCTCAAGTATGTTTTGAAACGGCTCGCCTATATCGTGGTCGTATTTCTCATTGCCTCGGTGTTGCTCTTTGCTCTCTACAAGTCAGTCCCCGGCGATCCTGCACGGATGATGCTCGAAGGAACAAAGGCCAGTATGAAGCCCGATGAGTACGAAGCTCGCTATCAGGACGCTGTTCGCAAGCTCGGCTTGGATAAGCCGCTTGTCGTCCAATATATCACCTGGCTCTTCAATACACTCAAAGGTGATTTCGGCTACTCATTGACTTATAAGATGCCCGTCAGACAAATGATCGGCGTCCCGATGAAGAATACCATCATGCTCAACGTATGGTCTTTGATACCAGTCTTTGCCATCACGTTGCCCTTGGGTATAGCCACCGCTGTCAGGCGCGGCACTCGCTTTGACTCTACCGTCCAAGTGGTCACCATCATTGGCTACAGCCTCCCTTTCTTCGTCATCGCTCTTCTCTTCATCTTCCTCTTTGCTGTGAAGATGCCCCTCTTCCCCATCAGTGGGGTACAGACTCCGGGCCTTAGGGGAACACCGATACGGATGTTCTTCGATAAATTACATCATATGGCCCTTCCGTTGATCGTCATGGTCTTCACCTCCCTCGGAGGCCTGACTCGCTATGTGCGGGCGACCATGATCGAAGCACTGAGGATGGATTATATTCGAACAGCACGGGCAAAGGGCCTCAGTGAGAAGGTAGTCATCTATTCACACGCCTTCCGTAACGCCCTCATCCCCTTTATCACCATCATGACCGGCTGGTTTATCAGCATCTTCAGCGGATCTGTGGTCATCGAGCGAACCTTCCTGTGGAATGGCATGGGTAAGGTCATCATCGATGCGCTGAACCAGCAAGACTTTGCCGTCTCCTTGGCAATGGTCATGTTCTATCTCGTCTTGAGTCTTATCGGCAACTTGCTTATGGATCTCTCCTACGGGTTGGCCGACCCTCGCGTAAAACTGGAGTAGGAGCAGAATATGGCAAAACGAACATATGGCAGCACATTTGGCGATGTCCTGAGAACCCTCTTCTTTGGCAGAAGGACTGCAACCCTCTCGCTCTTGGAAGAAGAGCAGGTACAAAGCCCCTATCGCACGATGATTCGCAACTTCCGCGAGAAGTGGAGTGCGATGCTCGGCGTTTATATTTTCTTGACAATTTTTGCATTCGTCTTCATCCTTCCCATCTTCTTTCCGATGGATATCAGCTATCAGGACCCTACGCAAAAAAATACCAAACCGACCTTCGCATACATGAAATATGCCAAATCCCTGCAAGGAAACGTGGCGAGTCTCGGAGGCGGCTCGGTCTTTGGAGTAGGTGTTGATACAGACGGCACTGTCTACCAATGGGGAACCCTTACCCCGAAGCTCGAAAGTCGTCCAGATTTTGGTGCGAAGATCATCCAAGTCTCAGCAGGCCTGGACCATGCACTTGCCCTCGATGTGAATGGAAAGGTGCACACCTGGGGTAACGATCGATTCACCCTCAATGCAATCCCGCCGCAGCTGATGAGCGAGCGGACCGTGCAAGTCCTCGCCGGTCATCAGCTCTCTTTCGCCCTCACCGAGAGCGGGAAGATCTTTGTGTGGGGTAATACCAACCTGACCAGCATCCCGGTTCCCCAAGAACATCAAGGCAGCTTCAAGAAGATTGCAGCGAACACCACATTGGCCGCTGCAACCACCAAAAATGGAGAGGTCGTGATCCTCTCCTCCAAGGAGACTGCCTTCTCCTATATTCCCCAAGAGATCCAAGGAAAGGTCATCGATATCGCCCTCACCGAGCGCTCAGCTGCAGCGGTCACCAAAGACGGACAGATTGTTGTGTGGGGTGGGGATGATCATGGGGTGACCACGGTTCCCGAACACGCCCAAGGCAAAGCTGTCCAAGTTGCAGCAGGTCGGGGCCACTTTACCGCCCTCCTCGACGATGGGACGGTTGTCTCGTGGGGACGGAACAACTACGCCCAGGCAAAGGCTCCCAAACTGAAGAACATCGTGTGGATTACCTCCTCGTACTTCCAAAACTATGCAGTTGATGAGAAGGGAAAAATCCACACCTGGGGCCTGAAGGGCTACTTGATGGGAACCGACCAGTATGGGCGCGACCTCTTCAGTCGCTTGCTCAGCGGCGGTAGGGTAACGCTGACCATCGGCGCGATTGCCGTCATCATCAGCGGCATCATCGGCATCATCCTCGGCTCCTTCTCCGGCTACTACGGAGGAAAGACCGACATGTTCTTGATGCGTCTCGCCGAGGTGGTAAACGCCATTCCCTTCCTGCCCTTGGCGATGATCCTCAGTGCGATCATCGGCAGTAAGATCAGTGAGACTGGCCGGATTGCCATGATTATGGTGATTCTGGGCCTCCTATCCTGGCCTTCATTAGCAAGGCTGGTACGGGGTCAAATCTTGGCGGCCCGCGAGCAGGAGTTCGTCACCGCTGCCAAGGCGATGGGTATCACTGAGCTGAAGATCATCTTCAAGCACATCCTGCCCAACGTCATCACCGTGGTGTTGGTCAACCTGACCCTCAGTTTTGCCCTGTGTATGCTGTATGAGTCCTCACTCAGCTATCTGGGCTTTGGCGTGAGCGAGCCCAATGCAACGTGGGGTAATATGCTCTACGGCTGTAACGACTCGACGGTCATGGCTCATTACTGGTGGCGCTGGGTCTTCCCCTCAATCGCCTTGAGCTTGTGTACAGTGAGTATCAACATGGCCGGTGATGGGATGCGCGACGCCATCGATCCCAAATCAAATGACCGATAGGAGAATAGTTTGTGTCATTATTGCAATTGAACAATTTACATACATACTTCACCACCAAGCGGGGAATCGTAAAGGCCGTTAACGGCGTCTCCTACGAGGTGGAGGAGGGAAAGACCCTCGGGGTTGTCGGAGAGAGTGGCTGTGGAAAGAGCGTCTCGGCGATGTCGATCCTCAAGCTTCTTGATGGCAACGGCTACATCGCCGAAGGCTCGATCACCTTCCGAGGAAAAGAGCTGACTACCCTCAGTGATAAGGAACTCTATGAGATCCGTGGAAACGCCATCAGCGTAATCTTCCAAGAGCCGATGACCAGCCTCAACCCGGTCTTCACCATCGAGAAGCAAATCAGCGAAGCGTTCATGGCCCACCAGGACATGGACAAGAAGACCGCTGCCCGTGAGTCGGTTCAGATGCTCGCTGACGTGAAGATCCCCAACCCAGAGCAGGTTGCCAAACAATACCCCCACCAGCTCTCCGGTGGCATGCGCCAGCGGGTTATGATCGCTATGGCCCTGGCTTGTAAGCCAGACCTCTTGATCGCCGATGAGCCGACCACCGCATTGGATGTCACCATCCAGGCCCAGATCCTCAAGCTGATGAACGACCTGCAAAAAGAGAAGGGGACAGCAATCCTCTTCATCACCCACGACCTCGGGGTCATCAACCAGATGGCCGATGATGTTGCGGTGATGTACAGCGGTGAGGTCGTTGAGATGGCGCCGGTAGACACCATCTTCAGCGATGGACAGTACAGCCATCCCTACACCGAAGGCCTGATGGCCTCTATTCCTCGCCTGGACACTGAGGTGCAGACAAAGCTGGAAGTAATACCGGGGACCGTACCACACCCCTTGGACCTCCCTGAGGGCTGTTTCTTCGCCCCTCGCTGCAAGTACGCCACAGATAAGTGTCGCAGCGAGCATCCGCAGCTGGAGAGCGTGGCCGAAGGTCACACGATCCGCTGCTTCTATCCTGACAAGGTGGCACGCAATGAGCGATAAGAATATTCTCTTCAAGATCAGAGGCTTGAAGCAACACTTCCCCCTAAAGACCCGCGGTCTGGCTGTTCGAGCCGTCGATGGCGTCGATGTTGAGATCTATAAAGGGGAGACCCTTGGCTTGGTAGGGGAGAGCGGCTGTGGTAAATCCACCTTTGGGCGGGTTCTGTTGCAACTCTATCGTCAGACCGACGGTAAAACCCTCTACTATGGTCGATCGCTGCAGGACCTCGCTCCCTCTTACGTAAAAGATACCCTGGTCAACCTCGCAAAGCATAAAAATCGAGTTGCTGAATTGGAGAAGGAGTATGAGTCTTCTGTCGCACGCTTTGAGAGCCTGCAGGCTGACAGCAGCCAAGAGGCTGAGGTGGTCTTCAAGGCACAGAACGATTCGCTTGAACTGGAGAAGCAATACCGCAATGCATACCTCGATATTGTCCAGTTGATCGGCGGCTTCTTCATCATTGAAGATGAGAAGAGTATCGTGCCCGATCTTTTGGCAGCCCATGAGGCGGCAGCTGATTACCACCGCCTCGATGAGCGGATCAAGGACCTTGAGCTCGATATTGCAGAGCTCGGTCGTAAGGGTCGTAGCCTAGAGAAGAAGGGCCGATCTGCTGCCTCTGCGCTGAAGAAGCAAGAGCAGCTTGAAGATGAGAAGAAAAAGCTTGAAGCCGAACGCAATGGTGTTGCTGAAAAACTCAGCGCAGCCAACGCTGTGCTCGAAGAGAGACGCGCAGCCTTCAAGGGCGATGAGCAGTTCGCCCTTCATGAGGCGGTGCGCGATGACGGTATCGACCTCTCCCGCCTTACCTTCAGTGAGATGCGCCTACTGCGCAAGGATCTGCAATTGATCTTCCAAGACCCCTACTCATCGCTGAACCCCCGCATGACTGTGGGGCAGATCATCGGAGAAGGGCTCTTGGCCCACCGGTACTTCAAGGGCGACGGAGAGGAGATGCAAGAGTATGTGATGGGTGTGATGGAGGAGTGTGGCTTAGCACCATACATGATCCACCGCTATCCTCACCAATTCTCCGGCGGCCAGCGCCAACGGATCGGTATTGCCCGCTCGTTGGCTCTCAACCCGCAGTTCATCGTCTGTGATGAGGCGGTCAGTGCCCTGGACGTCTCGATCCAAGCGCAGATTATCAACCTGCTTAAGGAGCTGAAAGAGCGGAGCAACCTGACCTACCTCTTTATCAGCCATGACCTGGCAGTAGTCAAATACATCAGTGATCGTATCGGTGTTATGTACCTGGGCAATCTTGTCGAGCTCTCCAGCTCTGAGAAGATCTTCAGCCGTACCATGCACCCCTATACAGAAGCGCTCTTGGCAGCGATTCCTACTACAGAGCGCAAGCAAGCTGGTGATGAGATGCTGCTCGAAGGCGATATCCCCAGTCCCATCAAGCCCCCGCCGGGATGTAAGTTCCACACCCGCTGTCGGTATAAGACCGAAATCTGTACCCACGTGGTGCCAGAGTGGCGAGAGTTGGAGGAGGGACACTGGGTTGCCTGTCACCACCCACTGGTAGGTGAAGAAAAAGAGGTCTAGCCATGTTGTTTCCCAAGAAGATAAAGCGAGTGCTGGATGTAGAGGGCGCTGAGAAGCGCCACGCATCAGAGATCAAGGAAGAGCTTGAGAAGGGCGATATTCCTGCCATGATCATCAGTGCGTTTCTCGTTTTCACTCCGGTCATCCTGCTGCTCATCGGTATCGTGTGGGGCCTATACTGGCTCTTCACCCACTAAGACTGGTTGACACAAAAGCGCTCCTCGGCAACATTGGTGTCTATGAGCGCACCTACTGATCCAAAGAAGCGAACCCTCCGCCAATATGTATTAATTGGCTTGGGTTCGTTCTTTGTCGTGTTGGGCGCTATTGGAGTCATCCTGCCACTGCTACCCACCACGCCCTTCGTTCTCTTGGCCAGTGCTTGCTACTCTTTCTCCAGTCCTAAGCTTGCTAGGTGGCTTGAGAGAAGTCGAATATTGGGCAGTTATCTGCGTCACTGGAGAACAGGGGAGGGAGTCCCTATACGGACAAAAATCTTTGCAATCTCTTGGTTATGGCTAGGCTTGATCCTCACCATGGTCTTCACTGCAAAACCAACAGTAACAATCATCCTCTCGGTCATCGGTACATTGGTGACCATCCACATTGCCTCAATACGCAATAAATACAAACGCTCTAGACATAAAGATGCAGACAAACACCCAAACTCTTAAAAAGAAGTGCATTGACCAAAAGGATCTCTCATCCAAAGAGAGTGCTCCCTTCGCTTGTTCAAACTGTAACTAAACTTATAACAATTATTTCTTCGCTATAAAGCGGAAAGCGGCAATATATCAGCGACGGGCATAAAATAGTCATCTCGATAACCTGGACTAATTTTGATATAGGAGGATCCATTGCAGCACTATTGGCCAATGCTGATGTAGACGATGATATCAAAAATGAACTTGCGGATTTCATTCAATCAGGCCAATTAGTCATCAGCGGAAGTGCTAATGCAGTGATAAGCACTGGTAAGGTTGATGCAGATCTCACCTTAAAATTTAAGAATTTCCCAGAAGAGGGGT
The DNA here is from genome assembly GCA_041654935.1 of Sphaerochaeta sp. Taxonomy (GTDB): domain Bacteria; phylum Spirochaetota; class Spirochaetia; order Sphaerochaetales; family Sphaerochaetaceae; genus Sphaerochaeta. The sequence continues at coordinate 15,276 of JBAZCM010000027.1, forward strand.
TTCCTGATGGGACCTACACTGTCGTGCTAACATTGCGCAATCTTGGAGTTGATGATGAAGATATGGATGTAGAGATCAAAGTAAATGGCGTTACAGCAGTTTTTGATTTGTAGTAAGACGTCAATGACCAGATGCACAATTAAACTCCTTAGGCCATCCTATTTGTCTTGCATGTGGGATGGCTCTGTCAGTATTTGAGTCAAAGATGACGTCTCCTTTTAAGATCTCGTTTTTAGGCTAACCAATTTTATGAAATAGCTTTTATGAATTGAGTACCTTTTCTTTAATTTTTTATTCAAAATTCTTCAATCCAATCTCTCTTTTCCCCAAAATCGTGTTTGATTTTATCAATGGATCTCTTAAATAGGCCCTTTGTGGGAAATAGGGCCCAAAATAAGTGAAGACAGGATGTAAATTTATTCATCTTGAAACCATGAGATGACAAATGGCATTTGTCATAGACCATTGGTACAATAGAATGTCTTAAAAATACGTAAATATCAAATACATAGAGAATTAGACAAATCACAGTTACTGTACAGACTGACAACTGACAAAAGCTGAAGGTTATATCTCAACTTTGCTCATTGACATATGTAATAAGTCCTTATCTTGTAAGGAAAAATATATTTATATTCTGTTGACAGCACATTTTTCGTATGATTTACTGAAGTGGAAATTGAACATATGTACCTTAAGAAATAACAGCGTTTCCAAACCAACAGGGGACCAATAAAGTCTGTCTAAGTGATGAGCAGTTGCTTTCACTATTTGAATATTCCACATGGAGGGAAAACATGAAGGAAAAGGCAAATTTATCAGTAGGTGTCGATTTAGGTACCTCAAACCTTCTCATCTATGTCGAAGGGCAGGGTACACTGTTCAATGAACCTTCGATCATTGCAATTGACAAGGCGACTGGTAATGTGGTTTCGGTTGGGTACGAAGCGGCGAAGCTGGATGGGAAGACCCACAGCAAGGTAGAAGTGGCCAGGCCATTGCAGGGAGGGGTTATCTCTGACATCCAGTTGATCAAAGAGATCCTACTCTTCACATTGGACAAAATCTTCCTGTCTAATCTGCAGTCAATCAACAAGCTACTTATTGGTATTCCTTCGGACATTACCAATACCGAAAAAGAGGCAATCATTGAGCTAGGTCACGAGCTTGGTATCAAGAACACCGAGATTGAAGAAGAGATCAAGGCCGGAGCTTTAGGCTCAGGTGTTGATATCTTTGAGGCCTTGGGCCATATGGTCATCGATATCGGTGGTGGAACCACAGACTTTGGAATTCTATCTTTGGGCGAGGTAGTACTCTCTAAGTCTATTAAGATTGCCGGTGACTTCTTCGATCAACAGATCATCGATTATGTTAAAACCGTTCATCGCTTGGAGATTGGAAATCAAACTGCTGAGCGGATTAAGGTTGAGCTCTCTTCCCTGACCGGTCCCTATCCGGTGGATGAAGATGATAAACCCCTGGTAGCCGAGGCAATGGGCCGAGATTTGGTCTCCGGTCTTCCAAGGCAAATTATTATAAAGGCAGAAGAGGTCCGTGAGGTGCTCCTCAGCTGCTTTGATCCGATCAAGTCAATTCTATTGGCAACGCTTGAGGAGACACCACCTGAACTCGCAGGGGACCTTGTTGACTCAGGCATTCTTTTGACCGGAGGCTGCTCGCAGATTCCAGGCGTCAAGGAGTATATCGCAGAGATTGCACAGATACCGGTCTATCTGAGTGAAGTGCCGATAACTGCGGTGATCGACGGATGCAAGAAAATGCTCAAAATGACGAATCGACACTTTTACAGTGAGATATAGGAAGGGTAGGAGAATGATTGCAGCTACGGTACAAGACAAACTGGGACTAGGAATCGATCTGGGAACAGCAAACCTTTTGGTGTTCCTTGAGCGTAAGGGAATTATTTTTGATGAACCTGCAGTAATAGCCTTTGACCGTGAATCGGGCAAGATTGTTGCAGCTGGCGAAGATGCCCATCGGATGCTGGGCAAGGTCCATGACAAGATATCAGTGGTGAAACCCCTGAGAAATGGCGTTATTTCAGATATGCGGGCAGCCAAGGCACTACTGAACTATGTGCTCGGTAAGATTGAGAATTTGACTGAGAAGGATCTCTCGAAGACTACTTGTGTAATCTGCTGCCCTTCAGAGGTTACCAAGATTGAGCGCGATGTGATGATTGACCTTGCCATGAAGATGAAGATTACAGACGTCTTCATTGAAGAGGAGATCAAATCCGGAGCTCTCGGATCAGGTGTTGATATCTTCAAATCCAAGGGAGTGATGGTCGTTGACATCGGAGGCGGTACCACTGACGTTGGGGTCATTTCCTTCGGAGATATCGTACTCTCACGGACTATCAGGCGTGCAGGCAGCTTCATGGATGATGAGATCACCAAATATGTGAAGAAGACACAGAACGTTGAGATCGGGGAATTGACTTCAGAAAAGATGAAGATTGAGCTCGGTGATTTGCAAGTAGAAGCGAAGAATGTGATAAACCGATATGCAGGGCGCGACATGGTCAAGGGCATTCCCAAGTGGGTCATGCTCTCAACCCATGAGGTCCAAGCGGTACTGACACCGGTCTTCGATGAGATCATCAAGCTCGTTACCGGTGTGCTCAAAGACACACCACCTGAGCTGTCTGCTGATATCTACAAGCACGGGATTCTGCTCACCGGAGGATGTTCGATGATTCGTGGAGTAGAGCAGTACTTCCAGGATCGAATCCAGGTTCCGGTGAAAGTGGTCCACAACCCCCTTACCTGTGTCGTTGAAGGTACCAAGTATCTATTGAAGAACCGCGGTGACTACCTTGTCAATCCGCTTCAGCTGTAGGAGAGTCCCAGCATGGCTATCACCATTCGAAAACAATCTAAGAAAGACACAAAAAGCCCGGTAGGGAAGAATATCGGGATTGACTTAGGCACTGCCAATATCCTCGTCTACGTTGAAGGCGAGGGGATAATGACCAACGAGCCCTCAGTCATCGCTTTTGATTATGAAACAAATGACGTCCTTGCCACCGGCAAAATGGCCGCCAGTATGATCGGCAAAGGCCATCATGGGATCAAGATCGTCAGTCCGCTCACCCAAGGTGTCATCTCTGATATCGAGGCAACGAAGAAACTCATTGAGATTTCGCTCCATCGGGTAGAGAATATCCACCTCGATATCAGCTCCTCTACGCTACTACTCTGCTGCCCCAGTGAGGTGACCCAACTCGAGCGCGACTCGTTCATGGACCTTGGAGCGAAGCTCGGTGTCAAGGACGTCTTTATTGAACAGGAGATTAAGGCAGGTGCCATTGGCAGCGGCCTTGATATCTTCAGCAGCAATGGCTCGATGATCATCGATATTGGAGGAGGTTCTACCGATATCGGAGTCCTCTCACTCGGGGATATCGTCGTTTCAGGCTCAACAAGAATCGCAGGTAATTATTTCGATGGGGAGATCATGGATCACCTACAGTATAAGCACGGCCTTCTTATTGGAAAGAAGACTGCAGAACGTATCAAGGTTGAGATCGGATCGCTGCGATCGAAGATCAAGGAACCGAGGGAGACCTGGGCAAGCGGTCGAGATGTGGTCACCGGATTGCCCAAGAAGATAACTGTCAATGAAACTGAAATTCGTGATGTGCTAATCAAGCCCTTTGAATCGATTGCCACGATGATCCTGAAGGTCTTGCAGAGCACTCCCAGTGAGCTCTCCAGTGACATCATCGTCAATGGCATCTATGTCAGTGGCGGTGGGGCGATGATCGATGGAGTGGACGAATTCTTCCATAATCGAATCGGTATGGACTTCCACCTCTCACGCCGGCCGCTGACGGCGGTGGTGGATGGCACAAAATTGTTGCTGAAGAATCGAGGCAGCTATTTTGTGAAGCCAACCGATTGATCGATCGCTGTTGATGGACCTTTTCTTCGCTCAGAAGAGAAGGTCCATCATTAAAACCTTATAACACTCATGCCATGAAACAACTCTATCAAAATTGCCTTCTCTGTAGCTGTATAAGCTTGATCGGTGCAACATTGCTTCTGATATTTTTTCCTCTCTGGAGTACTACAGCTGTTATCTTCTGTATCATTGCGGGAATCTTCATACTCCTAGGATACATTGGATCGTTGTCACCCGATCAAGTGACTTGGTCGGATGCGCCGGTATCACGGTGGCTGGCCAGCTACCAGGACGACTTGGATAACGTGTTCTGCCTCTACATCACCATTCACTCAAACGGACTCTATCAATCCTGCATTGATCGCCAAGAGCTCGCTGATATCTATCGCTGGTGTGAAGGGGAGATCAAAGCGTATGTGGGTAAGGCCAATATCCAACGCATGACGCACAACGAGTACATCGTACTCAAGAGATTTCCTGTCATGGGGATGTTGGGAGAACGAGAGAAGGGTGAGTATCAAAA
>JBAZCM010000028.1:0-19574 GCA_041654935.1 Sphaerochaeta sp.
AAAATCTGATATGATGTGACCGTTGTCAAGCTCTGAATATTACATTCTCAACCTCTCTTTTCAATACGTCGATCAATGGGAAGGATGGATAGACAAACCAGGTTGTTCGGCACTTGACCATTCTGATATTCGCGGATTGGTTACCACAGGCCAATGGTCCGCCTACAGCCCTTTCTGTCTAACATCGTGAATCACCGTCCGGTGTCACATAGATTTTTCGAAGATGGCAGGATCGTGTACCCGATTTGCCTATCCATCCTCCCATATGCCAATTCCAATTACTCGAAATTACCCTACATCAGTCGATTTTGTCGTTCATCATACCCCAGATGAAGCATGACAGTTCCCGTGCCACCGCCACCTTTGCCTTGTTTCGATGTACTTGTCGTACGGTCAGTTGGTCATATACCCGATGCATCCTTCGGTTGGCACGGTCAGCATAGGCGATTACCTGTGCCTCGTTACCCGCTTGACGAGCCTTCAATCGCTTCGATTTCTGTCCATACATGCTGCCTCGTAGGGTGGCATTGGCCCCCTCGACAAGCAATTTGCGTAGCCGCACATTGCCGGTCTTGGTTATCCCTCCCCGCAACTCACGTTGTCCACTGGAATCCTCGGTAGGCACCAATCCCAGAAATGCCGAGAATTGCTGGGCAGTACGGAAACGGGAGAAGTCACCGATCTCACTGACAAGGGAAAGAGCTGTGTGGGTTTCAATGCCCCTGAAGCAGCGAAGCTTGCTCACCCGTTCGTTCCATCGCTCATCGTCGGCAATCTCTGCAATGCGATTGTCAAAACGATCGACCTTCTCCTGTTGATCGATGACCTCCTGCAGATACTCGTTGAAGGTTTCCTGGTCCAACGGATCTGAGAACTGTTGTTGCCTCAACCATCGGTAGTGGATCTGGGTCCAGTAGGACCTGCCCTCGCTGAAGGACCTGCTTCTCCTCAAAAGGAACGAGAGCAGGTTCTGCTTGGCCTTCTTCAATGCCTCCACCCGGGCATTGCGCATCCTGGTGTAGTCCTTGACCGCCTCATCCTCGAGGGTGGGGACACTCACGGCACTGTAGGTCCCGTAGGCCAGATGCTTGGCAAGCTCCATTGCATCGAGGCGATCATTCTTTACTCGGCTGCCCGGTGCTTTGGGTAGTGAGGTTGGTGCCATGAGGACACAAGGGATGTTCCTTTCGTCCAAATAGCGATAAAGCCCGTAACCAGAAGGACCGGCTTCATAACCACAGAGGATGGTGACATCCCGGCCTTCGTGGTTACTCAGCAACCGTTCTACATAATTGACGACCAGTTCATTTCTACTTTCGATCCTCATTTGGGCAAATGATTGGTTGGTTGAAAAATCATAGGCGCAAAGCGAGTAGGAGTCCTTGTGGACATCGATGCCAATGTGGATTACTGTGTTCATAGTGACCTCCATTTGCATGCGGTAGCCGCATACAGATAATTTTGTTATTCCCAGTATGCTCGGTGAATCCACGGTTTGCAAACTGGGAGGTCACTTCATATTGTCTTCTATGATTCCCGTCAAGCTCCTTGATAGGAGATTTTGAACACCCCTAATTCATTTATTACCATAGAGTTGGTTGCAGCAACCATATCTGGGTATGCTTTGCAGGATTGCCGGATTTGGTTATACCGTCCAATCACTTGCAGTTGTTTTCGTGCATGATAAGCAACAACGTCCTGTTGTTCTTCTGCATCCTCAACAGTGAAGATGGTTCCATGCTTTAACATGGAATACATCATGGTCACAAGTTTTCTTGCTATAGCAACCGCAGCCTTACGAGCTCCCATCCGTTCACGAAAATCTTGGTACTTGCGTTTCAATGGAAAGTCAAAATTTGTTTTGGTCATGGCAAAGACTGATTCAATGAGATATCCTCGTAATGCCGCTTGTCCTTCTTTGCTTATCTTACGCGCAGCATCTTTCTGCCCGGATTGATATACCCTCGGAACTAATCCGCAATATGCTGACAACTGCTTTGCACTATGAAATCTATCGATATCACCGACAAAGGCGATGAATGACGCGATTGTCTTCAGCCCGACTCCTGGAATTGAGCCTAACAGTGTAGCGGTACGATCATCACTTTTGACGATTTTTGCCAGTTGCTTCTTTCCTCTCTCTTGTAGCTCTTCTAGTAAGGTGAGTTGCATTGAGAGTTCTTTAGCAATGCGCTTGGAAGGAGCTAAAGTTCGGTCAGCACCAAAGCACGCTTCAATTGCAGATGCTCTGCCAATTTTAAGATGCAGATTGTATGATTTTCCCGCCTCAGGAAACCCTTTTTCGAAGAAGAGAGCATGGAGTCTGTTTACCTGCTGGGTATGTGACTCATCTATCTTTCGATAGTGGGAGATCGTATCCCGGTGAGCCATCTCCTGGTCACTGGGGATACTCACCAATTGCAGTTCTTCTACGGGAGTTCGCAATAACAGCCGCGCAAGGAACAACGAGTCCTCTCTGTCGGTCTTCTTTTTTGTCTGGTTAATACGGGTAGCGTGCGGATTTACCACACAAGCGACCACCCCAGGCATTTTGTTCATCGCCCGAGCGATATTGAAGGTTCCGGTCGATGCTTCCATCAGCACGAGATCGCCTTCCTCCAGAACATCATACAGCTTGTTTCTTTGAGTCGAGCGAAGCGAGCACCAAGTATGCAATACAATCATCCCCTGCCGATCAATGATGCATATGTGGCAGTTTTGTTTGCTCAGATCCACACCTACAAACCGCTTAGTCTCCCCTTTGTGCTTCTTTCTCCTTTCTTCTCCTGCGGCAATGCCGACGGGAGTGCAGAACTGCGGGTAGTCGAATATCGATGGATAATCGGCTCTCTTCTTCTCTTCCATAACCTTACCCCTTGTAGTAATATTGGGGCCAGATGGCAGTTATTCGATGGCTGTCATGCTTCTAACCGGGATGATGCCGTGAGTCGGGTTCGAGCACACGGCGTCTCCCATCTTGATGTTCGACGGCCGGTGTGTGGTTCGATAAACTAAACCAAAGGATATGATCCTGTCATTCCTAAGACAATAGCACCGTAACCGCCGGCCCTCTGCCCCCGTCAGGACAGAGTACATCAAATAACAGCACTCTGTATGCCGTTACGGGAATCATATCAACTAATATTGTATGTTAGAATATCTGAAATGAGGAGTCAGCATGAACTATATCAATCGTCATATTGAGCCGGTGATACAGGAATTTGCAAATGAGTTTGCTGTAGTTCTCGTAACTGGAGCTCGAGGAGCCGGCAAAGCTACTCTGTTGGCACACTTGTTTGATGACTTAGTCTGTATAAGCTTTAGTGACCCAACCCAAGTTGTTATGGCAAAACATGATCCTAAGAGTTTTTTCTCTCTGCTGTCTCCCCCCATTATTCTGGATGAAATCCAATATATTGGTGAATTGTTGCGATACATTAAAATGGAAGTCGATCGAAAAAAGATGAAAGGACTCTACATCATGACAGGGAGCCAACAGTACTCCATGATGCAGAATGTCACCGAAAGTCTTGCCGGTAGAGTTGGGATTTTACAGTTGCATGGACTTTCGCTTAGAGAGCAGCAGAACGACTCGTATTGCCAGCCATTCATACCAACCAGAGAGCAGATCATGGCTCGTAATCCTGGATATACTCTTACCCCCGATGCCCTCTGGCAAATCATTCATCGCGGCTCATACCCTGAGTTGGTAACGGGGGCGATCTCATGGGATCGATATTATGGCTCCTATGTGAAGACATACATCGAACGTGATGTTATGAGTCTTACCCAAATCGGCGATACATGGCAATTCACCACATTCTTAACTATCATGGCGAGTAGGACAGGCTCAATTATCAACTACTCTGACATTGCAAAGGAAGTTGGTGTTACTTCTCCTACCATCAAGCGATGGATTTCCAATCTGGTTGCCGGCAACATTGTCACGCTCCTCAGACCGTGGTCAAGGAGTGTTGAGAAGCAGGTGACAAAAACTCCAAAGGTATACTTTCTTGACACTGGACTGGCGAGCTGGCTTGCCAATTGGAAGAGTAGTGATGCCTTGATGCAAGGAACGATGGCAGGAGCATTTTTCGAAACCTTTGTAATCAGTGAGATCATCAAGAGCTGGCATAATGCAGGCCGTGATCCTTCGCTGTACTTCTATCGGGACAAGGAAGGCAAGGAGATTGATCTACTCATCAAAGACGGACAGATACTCTATCCGGTTGAGATTAAAAAGAGTGCCACGCCTAGCACTCAGGCATTGAAAAATTTCAGTGCACTGAAGAATATCAACATGGAGATTGGCCCCGCAACAGTAATTTGCAGTACGGAGAAACCAGTTTTCTTGGGTAAAGATGCAGTTGCTTTACCAGTCTCTTACATCTGAATAAGACTGATAAAGTTCCCCTGTGTTCACCTGGTATCGCGCTCCGTATTCGCTAAACAAGGTGTCTGTAGGTAGTCTAGTTGCTTTCAAAGACTCTTTAATGTGATATGGTTGAATCCATCAAGACAATGAGGGATATGATGAAATACCTGACACATGATCAGCTGGAAGAGCTCAAACAATTTGACACTCCTACGGTCGCAAATGCACTTGAACGATTTAATCTTCGACCACGGACCGAAGGCTTTACTTCACCGAAGATCAGGGCGATCTTCAGTGATACAAAGCGTATCTGTGGATATGCTGTAACTGCCAAGGTCAGTGCACGTACACCAAAGACTGCAGAGCATGAAGCGATTGCTTGGCAATACTATGAAGCAATTCGTGCCTGCCCAAAACCAATTTCAGTTATTCAAGATATCGACGAAGAGCCCATTGGATCGTTCTGGGGAGAGGTACAAGCTTCAATTCATGTAGCCCTCGGCTGTGATGGTGTAATCACCAACGGAGGGGTGCGTGACCTCGATGAGGTCCATGCCCTGGACTTCAGTTATTTGGCTAGCTGTGTACTCGTCAGTCATGCATATATTCATATGGAGGCTCAGAACACTCCGGTTGAGATTGGGAGACTGGTTATCAGACCAGGAGATCTGCTACATGCTGACAAGCATGGGGCTATTGTTATCCCTGCTGAGGTTGCTCACCTGACCGCAGATGCCTGCCGCGCAGCCATCGCAGCTGAGAGGCCGGTTATCGATGGGTGTGCATCTGTTGAGCGGGGAAGCCTTTCAATTGAGCAACTGCGCATTTGGCGCGCTGAAATGGATGCTTTGAGAGCAAAATAATACAGCTGACAATTCGTTCCAACCTGCCCTCTCACGTATGGGGAGAGCCAAAAGCCTTCCAGTTATTATTCGATAAAATAATATTTTTGAGATAAGAGATGTGAGATGTATTTCATTTTAGGTCAATGATTAATGAACATGCATGTAAACAAAATGTACCATGAACTATTCAATAACAATCGTAGAGGAAGGGGCATGCTATACTCAAAAATTTATTCTAGATGCATTTCTGAGATTAATAAAATAGACCGTTTAGTAGGAGTCTAAGCCATAGTGATTAACTGAGAAAATATTTTACTGGCTGGGTGTTTAAGACGTCCGCATTTAACAGAATATCCTGTCGAACACCGTGTTTCATCGTAAAGAGATAAACAAAGACACCATTGCGTCTTGCAGTTTTTATTGCAGGAACAAAATCGGAATCACCAGTGACCAGAAGAATGTTATTGGCAATCTTTTCATAACTTGCCCAAGCCATATCTAGACCAATTTTCGTGTCTACTCCTTTTTGTTGTAGGTTGGGTTTAAAGCACTCATCGGTTAGCGAAGAATACATGAGTTGTCCAGTTTGCTTGTCAAAACAGGAGTCTTTTAAGGTCCATCCTTTGAAGGTTAAGACTCCTTCTCTTACAGAAAAGAAATCTTCTTTTTTTAAAGCGTTTATAAACTCGGTTCGTTTTTTGAATGCTTTGGTAGAGCCAAAAGAATGCTTGGTTCCTGAAATTGGTAATACAGTCTCTTCTGAATTAGGCGGACAGTCATAGTAATAAATTCTATGCGATTTTCCGTCTAAAGAATACTCAGCTAGGATATTCTTTGCAATTTTCTTTACATCTTTCGCTTCAAGATGTTTTCCGGTTGCTGTTTTGTACTTCTTTACGAGGAAGCCACCGTCAATCATTACAATTGATTCCACCCCAGACCCCTTTATAAAAAAAACGGGCTACTTAAGGGACACTCGAGAGTGTTTACATCAAACCCTTTGTTCGCCCAGTCTTTACGTTAACAAATTAACATCATTGTACTAAGCTGTCAACCGATTTTTTGGTCAATTACCTCAATAAACTAAGCCACAAATGAGAAATCCCTCTGGTTCCATAAATGATTATTTCCACAAGGGTTCTTGGATGTAGTAGCATAACTGAGAAGTTGGGAATGTGGGGGGGTAAGATGCTTTACCCGCACGCTAACGATAATTTTCTTTCCAACGAGAAGAAAATTTTTCTTCGATATAATAACAATCATCTGATGCGCCTACCTAAGAATAGACACTTTAGGAAAGGTTGAAAGCCTTTCAGGAGACATTTTGTTATTATGATTTATTTACTAATCCTTAAATAAGTTAAGATTGCGGATGATGTTGAAATATACCACTTCACCCCTTGGTGTTAGTCGAAATTTTCAAACTTTTTAAGGAACGACAATACAATAGGAGCGGTGCTCAATTAATCTTTACGACTCACGATACAGAAGTTTTAGATCTGCAGGTGATGAGAGTATCCGAAATTGGAATTACAGAAAAAGCGCAAGAATGGGAACCCAATTTACTAGGATCTCAGATTTTTCTGGAGTAAGAAATGTTACGAGCTTTAGAAGACAATACCTTGTAGGACAATTCCGAGGAATCCCATTTCCGTATATTTGACCAAGATTTCTGATCACTGGCTCCACATCATGTTCCGTGTGGGTTTTTCACATTATGGGGATTTCTGGCGATGCCTAAATTGGCAGTAAATGCTATGCTGGACCCAATTGCTCTTTCAGCCTGAGAAATGAGAGGGACAGCATAGGAGATGAGAATATGAACACAAAGATAGTAGTCCTTGATGGATATACCCTGAACCCTGGGGATTTAGATTGGAAGGGACTTGAAGAGCTCGGAGAGCTGACTGTCTATGACCGAACCGCTGAGGGCGAGATTCTTTCTCGAATCGGGGATGTGCAGATCGTTATTACCAACAAGACTCACTTAAGCCGAGAGACCATTATGGCCGCTCCTGGCATTCGCTATATCGGAGTTCTTGCAACCGGGTATAACGTAGTCGATATTGAGGCTGCAAAAGAGAAGGGCGTGGTGGTTACCAACATTCCCACCTATGGCACCGATGCCGTAGCCCAATATACCTTTGCCCTTTTACTGGAGGTCGCTCACCATGTCCAACGACACAGCGATGCGGTCAAAGAGGGGAGATGGAGTGAGAATCCAGACTTCTGCTTCTGGGATTACCCATTGATGGAACTCAGTGGCAAAACGATGGGCATCATTGGGTATGGAAGGATCGGCCAGGCAGTGGCCACGATTGCCAGAGCCTTTGGCATGCGGGTAATTGCTTATGACCTTTATCAGAGTGAAGAGCACAAAGATACCTATGTGGACCTTGATGATCTCTTTGCGCAAAGTGATGTGATCTCACTGCATTGCCCACTCTTTGAGGCAACGAAGGGTATTATCAATAAAAAGAACATTACCAAGATGAAGGATGGGGTGATCATCCTCAATACCAGCCGCGGTCCCTTAATCGTTGAAGAGGACCTGGTTGAAGGTCTTGAAAGTGGAAAAGTTGGCTATGCAGCCCTCGATGTGGTCTCTGTTGAGCCGATCGATAAAGACAATCCGCTTCTGAAAGCTAAGAATGTTCTCATTACGCCTCATATCGCCTGGGCTCCCAAAGAGAGTCGTGCCCGCCTGATGGATATTGCTGTGGCAAATCTTTCAGGATTCTTGAGTGGAAGTGTACAGAATCAGGTCAACAGCTAAGAGTCGAGTACCAACGGTAGACAAGAAGAAACTATAATTTGGGATAGTCGAGCTCAGTAAGAGCCCTAGACCGTACAATTTGTCTCTTAGCGGCTAACGATCGATTCTTTTCGATTTCTTTGGTTGGAAAAATCTCTTTGAGGTTGTAACACTAACAGGTATCCCAGTGTGGTGTTTCTCATTATGTCCCCTCTACTGAGTTATGCGGCTGAATAGAGGTGTCGTAGCTTGTGCGAAGTCATCCCTTATGATCCTTAGGATGTGTTTGTTCATGCGTAGTGAGAATCAGAAGCACTTCCATGTTTGTTATAAGTGCGAATGACGTCCATGAAAGCTCAGACTCTGGTCAGGATATTCAGCAAATCTAAATAAATGTATAAAGAAACTTATAAATATAGCTAAATTAGCTGATTAGCTTGAAAATTCAAAGAATATGCTTGATAATTATAATTATATTATAAAAAAATCAAATAAAAGTTGACAAACGTCAAAAGCCATTTTATTCTATAGCCGTAACGAGGAAATAATTCCTGTTTAATATCTAGGAGGATACTGTGAAAAAAGCACTATCAATGATTTTGATTCTTGTTCTTGCCCTCTCTTTTGTGGTCGCTGGTGGTCAGAGTGAGAGCGCAGAGAGCGCCGCTGATAAGTGGCCAAACCAGCCGATCAACCTCGTGGTTGCTTTTGCAGCTGGTGGAAACTCTGACTATAACGCTCGAGCAATCGGCAAGTACCTGTCCAAGGAACTGGGCCAGCCGGTCGTCGTAACCAACGTTGCCGGCAGTGGTGGCTCCATCGCTGCAGCACAAGTCAAGGATGCCAAGAACGACGGATACACCATCCTCGTCTCCCAGCTTTCCATGAACCTTGCTCAGGCAGCTGGCATGGTTGACTTCGGTTATGCAGACTTTGAGCTTGCCTGTGTCTTCTCAGCTTCTGCTGACGAGGTACTTGTTGCCAACGCCGATGCTCCGTTCAACAACGTCCAGGAGCTGATTGAAGTTACCCAGCGTGAGCCTGGTAAGTACAAAATTACTGCAAACACCGGCGCGTCCACCCAGTGGATTTCCATTGGTCTCCAGGAAGCTGGTGCAAAACTGAACGTCGTTTCTGCCGGTGGATCTGGTGAGCGTCTTCCCCTGTTGCTCGGTCGTCACGTTGACATTATCCCGATGCCCTACAACATGGTCCAAGATTATGTTGATAAGGGACAGTTCAAGTACATCGCAAACGTCAGCAATGAGCGCTCTGAAGCGCTGCCCAATCTTCCAACCCTTCGTGAGAGTGGTGTGAACGCTGGATACTCCTACTTCAACACCATGTTCTTCCCCAAGGGAACCGACCGAAAGATTGTTGAGAAGTTCAGTGCAGCAGTTGGGGAGATTATCACCACCAATGCTGAGTACCAGAAAGAAATGGCAGCCCTCGGTCAGGCTCCTACGTACATGAATCCTGCCGATACCTTGGCTCACTGGTCAAAGGAATTGGAGGAAATGATGAAGATTAGCGACTTGCTTCAGGGCAAATAAGCAATCATCATAGTTGTGAAGTCACACCGCTGGTCCGGGACACTTGTTCCGGATCAGCTGATGACTGACCATTAGAATGAGGTATAACCAATGAACAAGGCAACGAAGAAAGAGCTTGGCATAGGGGTGTTTTTTGCCTTGCTTTCCATTTTCTACATCGTAGCATCGCGTAGCATTTCTACATTCACCCCATTTGGAAACCGTGGTCTCGACTCTCGGTCCATCCCCGCCATGATTGGCTGGCTTTCGATGGCCCTTAGTGTGACCTATATTGTTACGACACTTATCAGTGCACGACGACAACTTGCGAGTCAGCAAAATTCGCTCGAATCGACGGCTGAGGTTTGTGACCCAGATAATGTTATTTGTATTGAAGATCCTTCAGGGGCCAAGCGTGTAAAAGTTCTAGAGGTCTTGCCAACAAAACTTTTGCTCTCCCTGATCTTCTTGTTCTTCTACTTCTTTTTCTACCAACGAGCGGGTTTCATCCTCTCCTCTGTTGGATACTTGATTGCGCAATCATTTTTGCTCACTGAAAAGGATAAGCGGAAAAGATGGGCGCTTTTTCTTATCCTTTTTTCAATCGTAAGCACATTAATCATTTATTTTGTCTTCACCAAGTATTTCACGCTCTTCTTGCCCAAGGGCATTCTCGGATAAGGGGTACGATATGTTACAAATGTTATTACAAGGATTTGGGACCGTATTCACCGCCCCGATAAACATTCTCATGATCGTCATCGGAACCACCGTTGGTATCGTCTTTGGCGCCCTGCCAGGCCTCACTACCGTCGCAGGTCTTTCGATGTTTCTACCTATCACTTACGCAATGGCAAGCGGAACCGGTTTGTCGATGCTTACCGCTATTTACATCGGTGGTATGAGTGGTGGCCTAATCAGTGCAATTCTCCTCAATATCCCAGGTACCCCCTCCTCCATCGCAACCTGCTTTGATGGCAGCCCGATGGCGCGCCGAGGAGAGGCCGGCAAAGCATTGGGTTTGGCGGTTTTTGCTTCAGTGCTCGGAACTATCATCAGTTTGGTCCTCATGATCGTCCTCAGCCCAACATTGGCTAACCTGACTATCAAGTTCGGTCCGTGGGAGTACTTCTCAGTCACCGTCTTTGCCCTCACCCTCATTGCATCTTTGACCGGAAAATCAATTATCAAGGGCCTGCTCAGCGCCCTCTTTGGTATGATGTTTGCCACCGTTGGCCTTTCACCCATCGATAGCGCCAAACGCTATACCTTCGGCTCTCTACAATTGACCAGTGGTTTTAACCTCCTTGCAGTCCTCGTTGGACTCTACGCAATCAGTGAAGTACTCAACACCGCTGGGACTGAACAGCACGATGCAGAAATCCGTGACTATAAGATGCGCGGTCTTGGCTTTGGACTCAGTGACCTTAAAGGCCAAGGATTTAATATTATTCGGTCCGCTCTCATTGGCCTAGGTATCGGAATTCTACCAGGTATTGGTGGATCGACGAGTAATATCATCGCCTACTCAATAGCAAAGACCAGTAGTAAGTATCCAGAGAAGTTTGGAACCGGTATTCCCGATGGCATCATCGCCAGTGAGACGAGTAACAACGCCTCCATCGGTGGGGCTATGATTCCACTTTTGACTTTGGGTATTCCTGGCGATGGAGCTACGGCAATCCTTTTGGGAGGCTTCATGCTCCATGGCATGCAACCTGGGCCACTCCTGTTTCAGACCAATGGAGCAACTGTTTATCAGATTTTTGCCTCGATGATCCTTGCTACTCTTGTTATGGCATTGGTCATGTATATCGGCATGCGAGGTATTGTGAAGATCCTCAAAGTTCCAGCAAACATTCTTTTGCCGTTAATCGTAATTCTCTGTTCCATCGGAGCTTTTGCTTTGAACAACCGGGTCTTCGACATGTGGGGACTGATCCTCTTTGGCGTCATTGGTCTTGCAATGTCCAAAGCTGGCGTTCCTGCTCCTCCCTTTATCCTGGGCTTTATCCTTGAGAGTGAGTTCGAGACAAACCTACGTCGTGGCCTTGAGTATGCAAATGGTAACTTCTTTGAGGTCTTTAATCGTCCGATCAGCGCGACCTTCTTGGTCCTCGCTGTCGTCAGTCTTGCGGCAACTCTGTACAAACAGTATCGACCACGCAAGGTAGTTACAGAAGAGGTATGATGCGATGAGTGAAAAATTTCCGATTATCACAGAGATGCTGGTCATTCCAGTAGCAGGGCATGACAGTATGCTGCTCTCGCTCAGTGGAGCTCATGGACCATTTTTTACCCGAAATATTGTGATCCTCAAAGACAGCAGTGGCAACACTGGTGTAGGAGAGGTACACGGAGGTGAAGCGATTACCGCTGCCTTGGAAGAATCTATTCCTCTGGTTGTCGGCAAATCGATCAGTGCCTATCGATCGGTTTTGAAAACTCTCACCGATATTCACAACGCACGATCGAAGAACAGCGAAGGACTGCAGAACCTCTCTTTGGCCAATTTGAAAGATGTGGTGCATTCAGAGACTGCTATCGAGAGCGCAATGCTCGATCTTTGGGGTCAGTTCCTCGGCCTACCGGTTTGTGACCTCCTCGGTGATGGTCGCCAAAGAGACGATGTGGTGACCCTCGGCTACCTCTTCTATCAAGCCGATAAGCGTAAAAGTGACCTTGCATACCTCGATGAGAGCAATAGCTCAAACCCTTGGTATAAGATCCGTCGCAACCCTTTCATGGACAGCGATGCCATCGTTGAGCAAGCTGAGGCATTGAAGGAGTACTATGGCTTCAAGGACTTCAAACTCAAAGGTGGAGTGCTGGAGGGAGAGAAGGAGATGGAGGCAATCGAAAAGCTCGTCAAGCGCTTTTCCGATGCTCGTATCAATATTGATCCCAATGGGGCGTGGAGACTTGATGAGGCTGTCGCGCTGTGTAAAGACAGTGGCTTGACCTATGCAGAGGATCCTTGTGGAACTGAACAAGGGTACTCAGGGCGAGAAACGATGGCAGAGTTCAAGATGCGTACCGGTATCCCTACTGCCACCAACATGATCGCCACCGATTGGCGCCAGTTTTACCATGCAGTAGGGCAGAAGAGTGTGGATATCATTCTTGCCGACCCTCACTTCTGGACGATGAGTGGCTCGATACGCGTTGCACAGACACTTAACGATTGGGGCCTTACTTGGGGCTCACACTCGAACAATCATTTTGATATATCGCTTGCAATTTTTGCCCAATGTGCGGCTGCAGCCCCAGGGGAAATTACCGCGATGGATACACATTGGATCTGGCAAGATGGTCAGCATTTGACCAATAACCCCTACCAGATCAAGGACGGAAAGATCCATGTCTCAAATGCTCCAGGGCTTGGTTTGGAGTTGAACATGGATGCAGTAATGAAAGCGAACGAGGTGTATCGAAAACTTGATGCTGGAGCACGCAATGATGCTATTTCGATGCAATACCTGATACCCGGCTGGCAGTTTGATAGTAAACGACCGTGTATGGTTCGCTAAGAGAAGGAGTAACACTATGAAAATTGGTTTCATTGGACTTGGAATCATGGGTAAGCCCATGGCAAAGAACCTTTTGAAGGCAGGCCACGAGGTGGTGTGCTTTGATATCAACCAAGCCAATGTCGACGAAGTCGTCGCAGCTGGTGCTACGAGCGCTGCTTCCAGTGCAGAGATTGCAAGCCAAGTTGAGCTAGTGATCACCATGCTGCCCAACAGCCCCCATGTAAAGGCGGCGGTGATGGGAGAAGGTGGAGTGCTCGAGGGTGCCAAGGAAGGGCTTAAGCTGGTGGACATGAGTTCCATCGCCCCTCTTGCCAGCCAGGAGATTGAGAAAGCTGCAGCTGCCAAGGGCGTGCGGATGCTCGACGCTCCGGTAAGTGGAGGCGAGCCCAAGGCTATCGACGGCAGCCTTGCCATCATGGTCGGCGGCGATAAGGTCCTCTTTGATGAGGTCAAGGATATCCTGCTCGTCATGGGAGCCAGTGCGGTGCACTGTGGGCCCATCGGAGCCGGGAACACGACCAAACTCGCCAACCAGGTTATTGTTGCTCTGAACATTGCAGCAGTTGCTGAGGCTTTCACTCTGGTACGGAAAGCCGGCGTTGAGCCCCAGCTGGTCTTTGAGGCGATCAAGGGAGGCCTTGCCGGCAGTACGGTGATGAATGCCAAGGCTCCGATGATGATGGACTCGAACTTCAAGCCCGGCTTTAAGATTGACCTGCACATCAAGGACCTTGCCAATGCCCTGGATACTGGCCACGGGGTGGGAAGCCCGCTGCCGTTGACCGCCCTTGCCCAGGAGATGATGCATACCCTGCGCGCCGACGGCTTCGGTGGTGATGACCACAGCGCCCTGGCCCGCTACTATGCCAAGCTCAGCGGCACAAAGATTGGAGAGTAAGGGACGGCATGGATACATCGTTCATAAAAGGAATAATTGTTCCAATCGTGACGCCGATCGATGAGAGTGAGAAGGTTGATGAGGGAGCATTGCGCTCCCTTGTCGACTACATCATTGACGGTGGGTGTTCGGGTATTCTGGCATTTGGCTCCAACGGTGAGTTCTATATGCTTGACGAGGCAGAGATGGAGCGAATTCTCTCCATCATGATTGACCACGTAGCAGGACGAATCCCAGTGTACATGGGCATCGGGGCAATTCGTACATCTCAGGGTGTGCGCCTTGCCCAGATGGGAGTACGTCTTGGTGCTAGAGGCGTTTCAATCCTCCAACCGATGTTCATCAAACCAACTGAGGTCGAATTGAAAGGTCACATCAAGGCAATTGCAGCGGCTGTACCACAGACACCGGTGTTGCTGTATAACAACCCAGGTCGTTGTGGGTATGCGATGAGCCAGGATCTGGTTGAGGAGCTCGCACACAGTGTAGATAACCTGGTGGGAATGAAGGACTCCAGTGGGGATATGACTCAGACCATAGAGTTCATTCGGCGCAATGCGGATGTCGATTTCAAGGTCATGTGTGGAAAGGACACCCTCATCTATAGTGGCTTTGCTGCTGGAGCGGTAGGAGCTGTCTGCTCGACAGCTAACTACCTGCCAAAACTTGTCTGTGAAATTTACAACAAATGGGAGGAGGGGGACTTGAAAGGGTCATTGAACGCCCAGTGGAAACTCAACCCAATCCGACTGGCAACAGACAAGTCTAGCTTTCCCGTGGCAACGAAGGATTTGGCCAATCTCATTGGCCAAGAAGTCGGAGCACCGTTCTTGCCCAACCTTCCCTCCGAGAAGCGGCAAATGGCACACCTTCGGCAACAGCTGGTTGACGCCGGGTATTTGCAATAACCAAAATCTCAAAACTCAAGAGGGCCGCAAGGCCCTCTAATCTATTAGGCCGATAACCATGATTCGGAAAAATGACTATGCTACGCAGGCAACTGGAAAAGGGTGGTGGCACTGACATCAGTATCCTCGATATGCACTTTCTTGTACTGGCCCTTATCGTGCTGTTTACGGGCACTCTCGAGGGCCATTCCAATCAATTCCTTAGTCACTGAACAGGTCTTGTTCATATTACCAAGGGTTGTTGAGAACAAAATTGAGGTGGGTTGTATTTAAAAAAGCTCCTGGACAATAGACCAGGAGCTCACCGACAGGATCGTGAGATTTTACAGTACCGGCGTTGTTGTATATCCCATCATGTAGGAGATTCTCGAAGCGGTTTCACGCAGTCGTGGGATTGTCGCTTCGATTTCCTCAACACTCATATTGGAAGTAAGTGCACTGAGGCTGATGCCGGCGATGATTTTGCCCATGCGATCACGTACTGGAGCAGCAGAGCAATTGTCTCCTTCAATGAATTCGTTGCGGTCCCGGGCAACTCCTTCGGCGCGTACCTTGGCCAACTCTTCTTTGAAGGCTTGGGCTGTGGTAATTGTCTGCTCTGTGTATTTAGGCAGTCCCTTAATAGCGATTAGTTCATCAAGCTCTGCCTCGTCCATTTCACTGGTGAGTACTTTCCCCAGCGCGGTGCAGTGGAAGGGGAGCTGTCTGCCAGGGGTGAAGTAGGTGCGTGGGGTAGATTGCGTGTCGATGCGATCGAGCATCAGGACTTCCCCATTGTGGAAGACAGCCATATTGACGTTCGCCTTGGGAAATTGATTCCACAACAGCTCAAGGTAGGGCATGGTCACCTTGCGAATCTCCTGGCTTTGCAGTGCGCTCCGACTGAGTTTGAGGGTCTTCAAGGAAATAGAGTAGAGACCGGTATAAGGATCTTTTACCATGTACCCGGAGCTTTGGAGAGTTGCAAGCAACCTGAAGGCCATGTTGCTATTGGTATCCAAGGCAACGCAGACATCCTGAATGGAAATGGGACCGCCTTGTTCACTGGCGAAATCGAGGATTTGGAAACAGCGGGAAACGGTCTTAATCGTGTATTTATCGGTGGTAGGCATGGGAGCTCCTCAGTTGAATTTGAAAACACAGTATTTTTGTATAATGTCATTATAGTATTACATAAAAATTTAAAATAATCAAAAGAAATAGTGACGAATTTCAATTCTATTGTCTAGCGACAAGTGCTGCGTTTATTCAGAATTCTGGTTGAAAACCCTAGAATACGAGAATTTTGAAGAATAATTCAAATAACATTATAAAATATAAAATAAAAAGATAATAAATTATACTTTAAATTGACAGATTTGCGAATCCGTTATAGCCTATTCTTATACAATATGAGAAAAAATTTCGCATCGAAGGAGAAGCGTATGATACCCATTATCGAGAAGATGGAAGTATTTCCCGTAGCAGGCAAAGACAGCATGTTACTTAATCTCAGTGGAGCACACGGTCCATATTTTACCCGCAATATTGTTATATTGACTGATAGTCAAGGCAATACTGGCTTAGGGGAAGTACCTGGGGGAGAGAAAATTACCGATGCCCTGAGGCAGGTTGCCTACCTCGTTGAGGGTAGTAAAATCAGTGCCTACAAACAAACTCTCTTAGCGGTGCGGGCAGCCCTTGGAAACGATGAGAGCGATGAACGAGGTCTACAGACATACGACTTACGCACTGGCATCCACGTTGTTACTGCAATAGAGGCACCGCTTTTGGATCTATTGGGCCAGTACTTGGAAGTTCCCGTCGCCTCGCTCCTCGGAGATGGGATGGTCCGTGACCGTGTCAAAGCATTAGGATACCTTTTCTTTGTCGCCGATCGTAAGAAGACCGATCTTCCGTACTACTATGACCTTGATAATGAGATCGATTGGTATCGCCTACGACATGAGGAGGCGATGGACAGCGATGCCATCGTCGAACTTGCCCGTGCAACGAAGGATCTGTATGGCTTTGAAGATTTCAAGCTGAAGGGAGGTGCTCTCTCCGGCAAAGAAGAGATTGAGGCCATCAAGGCTCTTAAGAATGCATTCCCTGAGGCTCGGATGACCCTCGATCCTAATGGGGGATGGCTCCTGAAGGATGCCATTGAGCTTTGTAAGGATATGCATGGGATTCTCAGCTACTGCGAAGATCCATGTGGGGCAGAACGAGGCTATAGCGGACGAGAGATTCTCAGTGAGTTCAGAAGAGCAACAGGTCTTCCTACCGCTACCAATATGATTGCAACTGACTGGCGACAGTTCGGCCACTCGCTGAGCCTTCAAAGTGTTGATATCCCGTTGGCAGACTGTCATTTCTGGACAATGAATGGTGCAGTTCGGGTTGGTCAACTCTGTGACGAGTTTGGTCTGACTTGGGGATCACATTCTAATAACCATTTTGATATCTCTCTTGCCATGATTGCCCATGTAGGGGCTGCAGTACCGGGCAATCCGACCGCTGTTGATACACACTGGATCTGGCAGGAGGGTATTGAGCGACTGACGGTTAATCCTCCAAAAATTGAGGATGGACATATTGCCATTGGGCAGAGGCCAGGCTTAGGCATCGAGGTTGACCGCAGGCAAATCCAAAAGGCTCATCAGCTCTACCTTGAGATGGGTCTTGGTGCACGCGATGATGCAGTTGGGATGCAGTATCTCATCCCAGGTTGGACCTTCGACCCCAAACGACCTGCCATGGTTCGCTGATGCAATTTTCTAATCTATTGACCCTACAGGGCCAGCTCTTTCTGCTACTCACTGTAGGGGCAATAGCGAGACGGTTACAGCTCTTTGATAAGCGTGCAAAGCAGCTGTTAACCGATCTGGTCCTCTACATTGCACTACCTTGTTCGATCATAAGATCATTTCAGATCCAGGTGAGCGGAGATCTTTTCTCTTCTTTGCTCACCGTGTTCTTTGTCTCTGTTGCCATCCAAGGCGTAAGTTGGATCTTCTCCAAGGTATTCTATCGCTCAACCGATCCTTACAAAGCCAAGGTTCTTCGCTATGCAATCCTCATTTCGAATGCAGGATTTATTGGTATCCCCATAGCAGGGCAGATGTTTGGCCCAGTGGGATATATGTATGCCTCAGTCTACCTTATACCCCAACGGGTGATGATGTGGAGTGCTGGCTTGGCAATCTTCAACTCTGCACACCTGAGCAAGAAGGAGGCAGCGAAGAACGTTTTACTGCATCCCTGCATGGTTGCAGTCTATGTTGGTCTATTTTTATTGGTCAGTGGCTTGCATCTCCCACGCTTTGTTGAAAACACCCTTGATTCATTGGGTGGAGCGACCACTGCGCTTTCTATGCTCTTAATTGGAAGCCTTTTTGCAGAGATGGATCGCGACCAATTAGTGTTGGATAAGAACCTCTTCTCCTTCAGTATCATCAGACTATTTCTCATCCCGTTCATTACGCTTATTGGTTGTCACTTTGCTGGCATCGACCCCATGGTCGCCTCAGTATCGATCATCCTCAGCGGTATGCCTGGTGGCTCCTCTACGGTCATACTAGCTTCCAAATATGGCGGTGATACAATCTACGCTTCGAAGCTGGTCATCATCTCAACAGCGTTCTCATTAATTTCTATATCTCTTTGGGCTTTGGCATTGCAATAGCAGATGACCGGACCTATAGCGTACAATCTTGCCGCATATTTTACCTCCCATTTAAGGAAGGTGGGCTGGCGTGCTAATTGACTCAGGATTCAAATGTTTTTCTTTAGATTTGTTTGCGGAAGTCTTTGCTATCCGTTGTCGATTCTGTTGGTAGTGCCCAATCTCAACGGCAACAAAGACATCAAGTTCGGCTTCTGTGACATCGCCATGTTGTAAAATTTCTTTCAGACTTTTTGCTTCTTGATTACGCCGCCGTAAAATCTTGTTACAGGGAATGGGTAGGCTCGCTTCTTCAATTTTTGAGCAAAGCAAACTCAACGTTTCCATCTTCTGAAATTTACCATCTGCACCCCCTACTAGCTCATTGCCTGATAAAAATGCATAGATTGTGGGGCGTGCTACTCCAAGAATTTCGGAAAGATCGGAAATATTGATGCCCAGAACCTTTCTCACAGATTCAATTCTCTCTCTCGAGGATATGGCTTGCTTGCTTTCTATTGTGTGGGTAGCGTGTTTGGCATTAGCAAGTACAACTGCCTGCCAGAAGCGAAAATAGTTATAAAATGATTTTTCCAGTTCGGACTGCTTCCTTTGGTTTGGGGCACTGAACCTTGTCGAACTTGTCCAGTTTATTGTTCCTCGTTCTTCATCCCAAGTTGCCGAGATGTAGGTAATCATCTTACTCATTCTCACTCATCCTTTGCACCTTCTGTAACAGCATGCATGAACAGCATATCACACGCGTCATGAAGGTGATTGAGAATTCGTTGTAAAAGTGCTGAACCCACTGGGTAGCAGTCTAACAACATCAATATCCAAATAGGTGTTCATAGATCCTTCCCTAATAGTTGGGAACTCCAGTAACGTAGCCATTGGCCACCACACCAAGGCGTTGTGTTGTAAGTCGGCTATCATCGGCAATAATTGAGAAATGGTTCTTGTTTTACCATAGGAAAATAGAAGCGCTGTCATTTTGTCATTTAATATTACAAATTAATTGACATTAGCCCTATTCGATGGTAGCGTGAAAACGAATTTGAGGAGGAGTGAATGAAGAAAAC
>JBAZCM010000029.1:0-19564 GCA_041654935.1 Sphaerochaeta sp.
ATTATCATCAGGATATTGCACAAAATGACATCTGGATGATGATGACAGACTCCTTGGAAATCCGAAATTGGTATGAGTGCATATTTATTCATCAAGAGAGGCCTGTTTCACATTTTGAAAGTGGCTCTGAAAGCCTTTTCGGTGTCAACAAGGCGATTAGTCCTTGGAAAGAAGTAGCTGGATTGCCATTGTTTTTGAAGTCTTTTTATACCTTTTACGAAACGAACATTCTCGGTGTAGAGTGTATAATCCTTGAGTCGATTGGAAATCTCCCACGCATCGAACAGCTCGAAAAACACCTCACACTCATCGCAAGTAAGGCAACCAAAAACCTGGTTGTCTATCACAATAGCATTTCTCCACACCGTTTAAAAATGTATCTTGTGAAGCGCATCCCGTTTATCATTGGGACGCAGCATATATTTCTGCCTTTTCTTGGCCTCAAAATGACTAACCCACACCAGGAAATCCAGCAGAGTACCCCTTCCTTTTCTCCAATAACACAGTGCATATACTTGATGTTCTTTTACGATGACTCTTTGGTTGCAAACGCCACTTCGATTGCCCAGAAAATTGGGATATCGATAATGTCCGCGTCCCGAGCATTGAATGTGCTCTCTGGCCACGGTCTGCTCTCCTTTGAATGGACTGGGCCTTTGAACAGAAGTAAAATATATCGCCGCATTGAACGCTCTGAATATCTCTCAAAGGGGCTACAGTTACTGAAATCTCCTTTTGAAAGAATCGTATATTCTAACACAAATATCGATGAAGAACCTGTCGCAGGACTAGAAGCTCTTTCTCAATTGAGCACACTCAATCCTCCACTCTATCGAGTGCGCGCTGTTTCATCTAAACGATTATCAGAACTTCAGGTACAACTTACTCAGGATCCTGGCGCCTTTCCTTCTGATGAGATCACAAAAATTCAGCTTTGGCGATATGATCCTCGCCTCTTCAGTACTCAAGGACGAGTTGATCCCCTCTCTTTGTATGCATCGTTGAAAGAAGAGAGTGATGAAAGAGTTGCTCATGCGCTAAAGACAATTTTATTGTAGTTCGACAATCAATAAGCTGAGGTTTATAAATCTTACTTACTGTTGGGAGGTTTTCAAAAGCTCTTTCGTTCTGCCATTGACCTATTCACTAGAAACCAAACCCCACTAAGTTTACGGTGGGGTTTGGTCTGTATTAGTAAGGTATCAGATACGGAACACTACATCTCCTTGATCTGCTTGGCCATTGCCTTGGCAAGATCATAGGCGCGCTGCTTGTCTTCCTCTGAAGGGGATCCTTGATACTCGATGGTCCCCTGACAATCGAGCTTCATTGCATCGGCGAACACATCAAACTGCTTTTGTGCTCCTCCTGACCATCCGTAGGAGCCAAAGCGCAGAGTCTTGCGCCCTTGCACGTGACTGCGTTCAAGAATATCCAGGATGTGATACATGGGCGGGAACATCTTGTACTCATAGGTTGGCGTTCCGACGACCAAGCCTTCGCTTCTCCAAACCTTCTCTAGGACAAAGGAGGCGTGGGTCTGTGGCACCTGCAGGATATGAGCTTCCACTCCTTCACTACGAATACCATCGACGACGTGTCTCAGTAGCGCTTCAGTGTTGCCGTACATACTCGACCATACCACCGCTACCTCTTTCTCCCGTGGTCCCTGCATATAGGATGCGAGACGGCTGTAGTGCTCGATGATCTCCATGGGGTTTTTTCTCCAGACGATGCCATGGCTCGGAGCAACAGCCTTGATATCAAGGTCTGCGAGCTTTGCAATCCCTCTCTGCACGAAGGAGGAGAAGGAGGAGACGATGTTGGCGTAGTAGCGCTCGGTCTCACTGTACAGATGAGCTTTTTCGTTAGCACCTAGCTCATCATCAAAAGCACCGACGTATCGACCAAAGGATCCAAATCCGTCACAGCTGAAGAGAACCCCATCCTCTTGGACGTAGGTCATCATCGTCTCTGGCCAGTGAATATTCGGCGTCATGAAAAATTGTAGGGTCTTGCCACCAAGGTCGAGGGTCTCTCCATCCTTGACTGCATGTAAGTTCCGCTCAATTTTGTAGAAGCTCTTGATCAAGGGTATCGCCCGTTCGCTTGCAATGATCTTGGCATCGGGATAGCGGTCGATAATCTGGTTCATCGCTCCTGTATGGTCTGGCTCCATGTGGTTGATAATGATGTAATCGAGGCCTCCTGGGCCAAGACCAAGGGTATCAAGCTGGTCATAGACCGCATAGAGGGCACCGTCCCAATCTTTGACGAGGTCGATGAGAGCTCGTTTTTTCTCTCCCATCACCACATATGAGTTAAGCATCACCCCATCAGGGATTGGCCAAATTCCTTCAAAGAGGTCGCGGCTTCCTACCTTTGCGGCTACCCGATAGACTCCATCAGCAATATAGTCAGCTTTCATAATAATCCTCCATAGCTTTACCATACACAATCTCTAGGCGGTTGTGAATCATCAAATGAGTTGACTCTCTGCCTGGATGGCAAAGATTGATTTTTGAATCTCTTTATAGGCGGGCATATGATCTCTGAGGAGAGCATGGAAGGCAGCAGAGTGATCGAAGTGGATCAAGTGGGCCAGCTCGTGAAGGACGAGATAGGAGAGTTGCTCATCATCGAGCGACTGACACCGTAGCGAGAAGTTTAGCCTTCCGGAGGAGGAGCAGCTCGCCCATCGCCTTTTTGCATCACGTACTGTGAACGGGGGGACCTCTAAGCCAAGGGCTGTTGCCCAGCGGGGAATCATCGCCATCACCCGCTCCCGTGTTCTTTTTCGATAGTGCTTTTTAAGTAACGCTTCAACCGCTTGAGGAGAGAGTCCTGCCTCAGAGAGGGTGACTACCAACAGTCCATCATTTTGTTGCACAGAAGAAGGAGAGCCGACTCGCACCAATAAGGTGAGGCGTTCTCCCTCATAGATGAACCGGTCGCCGGTGGCGAAGGTATGAAGAAGCTCCTTACGCTGGGCGATACGCGAGCGCAGGACCTTTTCGTGGTTCTTGATGACCTCTTCGATGACATGTCGTGGGCTTCTCGGTGGTGCACTTACTTGTACGTGCCCATGCTCATCGACCCGGACCACGATGTTCTTATTCGTTCTCCTTCGAGTCAGCGTATAGGGAATTTGTGCTACTTTACCCTTGGTTTTCATTCTGTTACAGTATCACTCATGCAAAGGCCTTCGTCCATGATGCTCTCTCTTGTCCAGCCCATCTTCTACCAAGACCCACCCTTCGAACTGCAGGGTGATGAAGAGTCATACAAAAAAGCTATTGCGTATCTCGACGGAGAGGAGAGCGGCACAGAGATAGTCTTCGCCTTCGCCTCAACCGGGCGCCTGCTCTTTGTAGGAGCAAAGCCCTCCCCAAGCAAAGCAGAGCTCCAAGCCATCGAAGAGGCGACAGAGCAACCGCAAACAGCCTTCTCTAATCAACTCGAAGCAGGACGATATGAGTTCATGCAGCTCGCTCTACCAGAGAGCCTCTCAATGGTGCTCTCAATGCTACCCATCACTATCGACGGGCCAGCGAGAATCTATCTTCGCTTATTGAAGGAAGGGCCGCTGGCCATCATTGCCCAGCTGTGGATCGCACGCTAGAAGAAGAGCGGAATCAACAGCGGTGCAGAAAGGCTCATCACTACACCATGGAAGATTGAAGCTACCATCGTCTGGATCCCAAAGTGCCCTGAGAGCAAGACCAACGTTACATCCATAGTTGTCGCTCCCCCACAACAAACCGCTGCTGGGTAGTAGCGCCGTCCCAAGCGTCCGAAAAGTGGAATGAGGAAGAAGGAGAAACTCTCCCTGAGCAGATTGGACAAGAATGAAATTGAACCGAGTATTGGATAACCCAATTCTCCGATCATAATTCCTGACAGTGAGTACCACCCAAAGCCACTGAGCATCCCCATCACCTCGCCCACGGTATAGGGTAAGAGCAACGGTACAAAGAGGGCACCAAGGTAGGTGCCTGCAATCGTGTAGAGGGGTAACAGTATCAGACGTTTATTGGAAAAGACTGCCTTAAAGTTGACGTTGCGCTGTACCATCTGCATCCCAACAAAAAAGAGCAGCACATAGAGCAGGTACGATACCAAGGAGTTATCAAACCAATTGAAGAGTGGAGTAAACAGCTTACTTATCATCCCCAGAACCACAATTCCGATGAGAACCAGCGGCTCTTTGATGATATCCCAGAAGTAGCGAATCCTCGATTGTTCCTTCCGTTTGGCAATAGTGGAGGACTTGTCAGCCTCAGTGGCTGGAGTGAATATCATAGCCACAGCGATAGTCCCAGCCAAAGAGAGCAGGGTTATAACCAGGGCAGCAATACCGATCGAGCCAATCTGGCTTCCGATATTCTCAATGGACGCGGTGTTGATACCCATAAAGAAGAGCAGCAGCCACACCAAGACCATCTGCATGGTTGCAGAGGTTCGAACAAAGCGCTTCTCTCCAATCAGTTTGGCAAAGAGCGATCCTGTTGCCAACGCAAGGGCAAGTTTTCCCAGGTACCAGAGTGTGTCCATGTGGCTGAAACTCTACTTCAAACCCAAGAGACGTGTCAAACGCGCTCCCTTGTTTAACGGCTTCTCCTTCAGTATAGTTGTCTGCATGACCACCGAAGCATTAAGTGATACCCGAGTCCGTCTTACACTCAATGATGGAAAAGAGATCTTGCTTGTCGGCACTGCCCACGTCTCTGCCCAGAGCGTCGATGAAGTTAAGCTCGCAATAGAGACCGAAGAGCCTGATCACATCTGTCTTGAACTCGATGACGGACGGATGAAGAACAAGGAGCAAGAGAGCGCGTGGTCGAACATGGACATCAAGAAGGTCATCAAAGAGAACAAGGCCTTCTTACTGGTGGCAAACATGGCGCTTGCCTCATTTCAAAAGCGGATGGGGGACTCCTCCGGTATCGCTCCCGGGGAAGAGATCATCAGCGCAGCACGCCTTGCTAAAGAGAAAGGAATTCCCTACTCCCTCTGTGACCGTGACATCCAAACCACCTTCAAGCGTGCATGGCGGATGAGCAATGCGTGGAATAAATCAAAGCTGATAGCCACCATTATCAGCACAGTCTTCACCAACGAAGAGATTAGCGAAGAGGAGCTTGAAGAGCTCAAGAAAGCTGACGTCATGCAAAACATGATGGAGGAGTTGGCCAAAGAACTGCCTTCAGTGAAGAGTGTGCTGATTGATGAGCGTGACCGATACTTGGCAACCTCGATCTTCCTGGCTCCAGGCAACAAGAAAGTTGCTGTGGTAGGAGCTGGACACATGGGTGGTATTATCAAGACCATTGAGGCACTCGAAGAGCGGAGCATCACAACTGACTTAGAGGACATCAGCGTAGCACCTCCTGCCGGCAAGGGAGGTAAAATCCTCTCTTGGGCTTTCCCCATTCTCATTGTCTCCATTCTTGTCTTTGGCTTCATCAAGGGAGGACAAGGAGGCGGCATCAAGATGTTCAGCTACTGGCTTACCGTCAACATGTCCTTCACAGCAATCGGGGCGATTGCCGCCCTTGCCCATCCGTTGAACATCCTTATCAGCGCTCTCAGCGCCCCTATCACTGCTCTCCACCCTGCGATCGGGGTAGGTATGGTCAGTGGCTTAGTCGAAGCGACGCTGCGTAAGCCTTTGGTCAAGGATTTTGAGCGTCTCAGCGATGATGCGACGACCTTCAAGGGATGGTATCGCAACCGCCTGTTACATACCCTCTTAGTCTTTCTCTTCACCAGCCTCACCGCATCAATTGCAAATGTGGTGGTCTTCCCCATTCTCTTGAAGATGCTTGTGTAGACAGTAGACCCAAACGCCTTTGTGGTACTCAAAAAGGTTTATAATGCTTGCTAACAACCTTAGTAAGCGATACTAATTAATGGTTATAACAGGTTCTGGCAAACCTCAATAGCTTCGCCAATGGTCTTGCAGGGGTATTGGGTGAGTGAGCTCTTTGCTGTCTTCTTGGGAAGAAGAATTCGCTTAAAACCGAGCTCCTGGGCTGCCTTTTGGCGTTTTTCACTCATTGAAACCGATCGAACCTCTCCTGCAAGGCTCAACTCTCCAAAGCTTGCCATATTGTTAGGAAGGCTTCTATTTGTTAATGCGGACCATAAAGCGAGGGCGAGCGGCAGCTCGATCGACACTTCACTGATCTTGATGCCTCCACCGACATTGACGTAGATATCCTGTTCGCTAAGGCGCAGTCCTGCATGCCGCTCAAGGATTGCTGCGATACGGGTTACCCGTACAACTTCGATTCGGTCACTGTAGATGCGGCTGTACCCGCTCTTTGCAGGGGTAGTGAGCGCTTGGATCTCCACCAAGAAAGATCTAGACCCTTCAAGCGTTGCCGAGAAGGCAATGCCGGGAGGCAATGGACCATCGCCGCGATCACTGATGAAGAAAGAGGCAGGATTGACTACTGGGTGTAGGCCGTCAGCTCCCATAGAAAAGATGCCTATCTCATCGACTGACCCATATCGATTCTTAGCAGCCCTGATCAACCGAATACCACTTGCAACCTGTTCAAAGTACAGAACCGTATCAACGAGGTGTTCGATTACCTTCGGGCCTGCGAGCGTCCCTTCTTTGGTGACATGACCTACCAAGAAAAGAGAGATGCCTTGTCGCTTACATAAGCCTACTAAAAGCGTTGAGCAGTATCGAATCTGATTGACCGATCCCGCCGGTGATGGTAGCTCTTCGCTACTGAGTGTTTGCAGGCTGTCAATTACCACCACCTCATAAGTGGAGTCCTCCAGCAGCTTACTGAGCACCTCTGCACGGGTGTCACAGAAGATGTCGATTTTCTTCAGATCCAGACCAAGGCGCTGGGCGCGAATCTTTACCTGACTGGGAGACTCTTCTCCACTGACATACAACACTGACCGAGAAGGGGCACAGCGAGCGAGGACCTGGAGCATCAGAGTGGACTTGCCGATGCCTGGCTCGCCTCCGATGAGGACTGACGAGCCACGCATAACACCACCGCCCAGCACACGGTCCAGCTCACTGATTCCGGTATCAAAACGAAAGAGGGGATCGACTTCAACGGCATCGAGGGAAAGAGCCTTTCCCTCTGAGCTGATCTGTGCATGCCTTCCAGTCGGAGCAGAGGTAACTCGCTCCTCTTCAAAGGTGTTCCAGCTACCGCAGTCAGGACAACGCCCAAGCCACTTGGCTTCGCTTCTGCCGCACTGACTACATACGTACTGAACATCCTTTCCTTTCATTTTAATTCCTTTTGTTATAATTAATTAACGTCCAACAACTCAACTTCAAAGATCAGCGTTGCATTCGGAGGAATGACTCCTGGATATCCCATGGTCCCATAGCCAAGCTCGGGAGGGATAATCAGGGTTCGCTTCTCTCCAACGCTCATCTCAACGAGAGCTTCATTCCATCCCTCGATGACTTCACCCACGTTGAACTGAGTAGGCTGGCCGCGCTGAATCGAGCTGTCAAAGATCCGCCCATCAATCAAGCTGCCGCTATAGTGTACGGTCACCCGTTGTCCCCACGCTGGCTTGCGCTTGCCATCCCCTTCCTTGTGCACCACATACTTGAGGCCACTCTTTGTTGCTTTTGCATCAGGGAAGCGATTCTTGAGCTCTGCTTCAAGTTTCTCTTGTTCTTTTGCGAGTTTTACCTTGTTTCGCTCATCCACAGAGGCAACGAGGGTTGCAAAGGACTCAGGGGTTACCGTAAAGGCCTCAGCCTTCTCTCCCTTGCGGATAATGTCGACGGTGTTGATGACATCGTCTTGAGCAATGGCATTTACTACGTCCATTCCCTCAACTACATGGCCAAAGATGGTGTGCTTACCATCAAGCCAGGGAGTTGCAACGTGGGTGATAAAG
The DNA here is from genome assembly GCA_041654935.1 of Sphaerochaeta sp. Taxonomy (GTDB): domain Bacteria; phylum Spirochaetota; class Spirochaetia; order Sphaerochaetales; family Sphaerochaetaceae; genus Sphaerochaeta. The sequence goes on from JBAZCM010000029.1 coordinate 7,897, forward strand.
AATTGGCTGCCATTGGTCCCGGGCCCCGCATTGGCCATCGACAGAACACCTGCACCAGTGTGACGAAGGCTCTTATCAATTTCATCAGGGAATGTATAGCCAGGACCACCAGTACCAGTTCCCTTAGGGCATCCACCTTGAATCATGAAATCTTCAATGACGCGGTGGAATTTGATTTTATTGTAGAATGGCTTGTTTTTACCATTTACATTCAAGGTACCCTCAGAGAGGCCAACGAAGTTAGCTACAGTCATCGGGGTCTTTTCATACTCGAGGGAGAGCAAAATCTCTCCTTTGGTGGTGGTAAGGAGGGCGTACAGGCCCTCCTCTTTCTTATGCATATCCATAGATACTCCTTACTCTCGTTCAAACAACTCTTGGTTTGGGGCCAAGAGCTGGTATAGTCTCTCTAATTCCTCGCTGCTGCGAAACTGGATCTGCAGTCTTCCTTTGTTCAAGTTTCCCTTGATCTCTACCTGAGAGCCAAAGGCTTGCAGAAACTTATCTTCGGCAGCAATGACCTCTACACTCTTGTGCAGATCCTTGGAAGCGCGCTTCTTCTTTTGATACATCGCTCGCTTGCCTTCATTAAACTTGGCAGCCAACTCCTCAGTAGCTCGAACACTCAGCTCCTTCTCCAAGACCATCTTATAGAGAATCTCTCGGTCAGCAGGGTTGACGACAGACAGGATAGCGCGCGCTTGACCAGCATTGAACTTGCCATCGAGTAAGTCCTTTTGCATAGAAGAGTTAAGTTGCAATAGTCGTATTGAGTTACTGATAGTAGAGCGGTTTTTTCCCACCCGTTGAGCAAGCTCTTCCTGGGTAATACCTGCTTCTTGGATGAGGTAGGCAAACGCTTTGGCCTCTTCGATCGGGTTGAGGTTCTCTCGCTGGATATTCTCAATGAGCGAGACCTCAAGGCGCTGCATTTGGTTGAAATCTTTGACTAACACCGGGATAGTCTCTAGGCCAGCGAGTTTGCTTGCGCGATAGCGTCGTTCTCCAGCTACGATCGAATATGAGCCTGGGCCAATCTCCTCAACGAGGATTGGTTGCAACACACCCTCGCGCTTGATCGATTGAGCGAGTTCTGCCAGAGCCTCTTGGTTAAAGGATCGGCGAGGCTGATTGGGGTTTGCCCGGATTTTTTCAATGGGAACTTCAAGGACTTGCACGGCAGCTTCTCCAGTACTGTGCAACACTTCTTCTACGACAGAATCGTAGGAGTAGTCTTGCATCAAGCTGCCAATACCTTTTCCAAGGCCTCGTTTCTTCTTAGTGGGTTCGGACACGTTCAACAACCTCCTTTGCAAAATGCTGGTACGCCTTTGCCCCTTTGCTTGCATTATCGTACATGTTGATCGGAAGCCCATGGGAAGGGGCCTCTGCAATCCGTACGTTACGGGGGATCAGGGTTTTGAAAACCAACGTAGGGAAGAAGGAGGAGACGTCCTCAACAACTTCATTAGCCAGCTTGGTGCGCTTACTGTACATGGTAAAAAGGATACCCAGGACCCGCAACTGTGGGTTAAGGTTCTTACGAATATTGCTTACCGTTCTCATCAAGAGATTCAAGCCTTCCATTGCAAGGTATTCACACTGCAGTGGAATGACAACTTGCTCAGCCCAGACCATTGCATTGATCGTCACGAGCCCAAGAGAGGGCGGACAATCAACCAATATATACTCCCATTGGCTTTCTATTCCTTGCAAGGCGTTTTTCAAAAAGAACTCTCTGCCCTCTTGGTCGACTAACTCGATGTTCAGACCTGCCATATCAAGATTGCTGGCTATTGCACTAAGATTTTTAACCTTTGTGGTCTGCACGGCATCAGAGACAGCAACCCGTGAGGCAATAACATCGTAAATTGACGGACCGCCTGCTTCCAGGTCTAGGGCACTGCTCATATTGGCTTGGCTGTCTAGGTCGATCAAAAGGACCTTCTTGCCCATGCGGGCAAGTGCGGAACCAAGATTAACAACAGAGGTAGTCTTCCCAACTCCTCCCTTTTGGTTCAAAAACAAAATAGTATGCGCACTCATACGCACTACTATACGGAATTTTGATTGACCTGTCACCTCTAAAGGCTCAAGAGGTTGACCCTCTTCTGCCTTAGGGGTATCTTCAGAGTATTGAACGGAGGACATCATATGATGATGGAAGATAAAGTCAAAAAGGCGCTCGAGGATATTCGACCTGCGCTGCAAAGTGACGGTGGAGATATAGAATTTGTCAGCCTTGTTGGCAACGACGTAGCGGTACGTCTCAAGGGCGCCTGCGCTGGCTGCCCGATGAGCCAGATGACCCTTAAGGGCGGAGTGGAGCGGTATCTACGAAACTTTGTAGATCCTAACCTCACAGTAACCAACACTCCTGACCTTTAAGATGGTCTCGACCCAATTGAACGTTTCACGTGAAACATTTCGCGTGAAACGTTTTTTATTGCCTAACGCATTTTATTGGTTTTATGAAAATTCTCTTTACAAATGGATGATATGCGAATATTGTTTCACGTGAAACATATTTTGAAACATTTATGATCTTCGGTTGTTATATAGATAGAGGACGACGATGAACACGAAAGACAAACAACCTATTAGCAATACCAGCACAATGTTTCACGTGAAACATGTCATTAATGTTCTCTTCCCTCTTTTAATGCCCTCATTATTTGCGAACTCCTCCTCCTTTTTCAAAAGATTTTCCAAAACACCCAAAAACGTCGTTTAAACGCGTCATTTGCAGGTTTTGAGGGAGTGTTTCTATACATAGATACAGAATTGCTTAGAGACAAAGCCTAGAATTCTCGCTAAAAGCAAGGCCTTTCCGAAGAATCGGAAAGGCCCTTTCATACCACTTAACAGATGTCTTTAATCGTCGGTTTCGACCTGAGCAATCTCTTGCTCCTCCTCTTGGCTCAACGCTTCAGGCACCTGTACTTCCTCTTCGTCGTCACGTTCGGTAGAAGCAATTGCCACAATGCGGTCTCCATCAAACTTCATTGATGCAACGCGCACTCCTGCAGCTGCTCTTCCTTGGATGGAGATCTGCTCCACGTGGACGCGAATCGTTTGACCCATCAAAGTCACACAGACTACATCAAAGTCATCGTTGACTGATAGAACACCAACAATTGACTTCGCCCTGCCACCAATGGTGTAGATACGCTGACCTTGGGTAGCTCGTCCATGGACACGGAATTCGCTGAAGTGTACCTGCTTGCCTTGGCCATTTTCGGTGATCATGAGAATTCTTCGCTCATTATCGACCTTCAATAGACCGGCAACCTTGTCAGCACCCCTTAGGCGAATGCCTCGTACCCCTCTTGCAGCTCTTCCCATTGCCCTCACTGATGCCTGATCAATGCGCAAGCCCCGTCCGAGTTGGGTGATGATCATCACATCATCGCCGTCCTCTACGAGTTCACAGCTCAACAGCTCATCTCCCTCATCGAGGAAGAGGGCTCGGATACCACGAGCACGGGCGTTGATGAAGTTTCTCAGCGAAACCTTCTTCACTACACCCTCTCGGGTAACCATCATCAAGAAGTGCTCGTCATCAAACTCCTTGAAGTTGATGATTGACGTAATCTTCTCATCGGTTTCAATTTGCAGGATGTTCTTTACGCTGGTGCCCTTTGCAGCTTTAGATGCCTCAGGAATTTCAAATACCTTCGTATAGTACGCTTTACCAGCATTGGTGACGAACATTACGTACTCATGGGTGCTGGCAACGAACATATGGTCAACAAAGTCTCCGTCCTGCAAGCGAGTGGTCCTTGTTCCCTTACCGGCTCGGCCTTGGGCCTCATACTCTTCGGTGGGAATACGCTTGGCAAAACCCTTGTTACTGATTAGAACAACAACTTCCTCTTCCTTGATGAAGTCTTCCATCGTTGCCTGACCGAGCTCCTCACGCACAATTTTGCTGCGGCGCTTGTCCTTGGGAACAAGGGAAGGGACTAAGTTCTTCGTCTCATCATCGACAACTGCCAGGATTTTCTGCTCATCTGCCAACAAATCCTTATAATAGGCGATCTTTTGTTCCAAATCGGCTAATTCTTCCAAAATCTTGGCACTCTCAAGGTGAGAGAGGCGCCCTAGGCGCATATCAATGATCGCCTGTGCCTGCACCTGGGTGAGGCCGAAGCGGCGCATCAATTCATCCATAGCTATGCTGTTGTCTGCTGACTCCTTGATGATCTTGATGACTTCATCGATGTTCTCTAGACCAATCTTCAGACCAAGGAGGATATGGGCCCGCTCCTCTGCCTTGCGCAGATCGTATCGAGTACGACGGGTAACCACTTCCTTACGATGGGCGATATAGTGGACCAACATGTCCTTAAGAGTGAGGAGCATCGGTCGGCCATCGACGAGGGCAAGGTTGTTTACGTTGAAGTTGGACTGCAGGGCAGTGCGGGCAAAGAGTTGGTTGAGCACAACCATCACTTCCCCACCAATCTTCAGCTCGACGACTATGCGGATACCGTTGCGGTCACTTTCATCTCGGACCGTGTGGATCATCGGAATCGCGCCATCCTTTCGTAGGTCATCGATCTTTTTGACTAAATCGGCCTTGTTTACCTGATACGGCAACTCGGTAAAGACGATTACATCGCGATCCCCACTCTCAATCTCATAGCGCGAACGTACAACGATTCGACCACGGCCGGTGGTAAATGCATCACGAGATCCTTGTAAGCCACAGATGACTCCGCCACCGGGGAAGTCCGGACCCTTGATGTGGTGCTCCATCAACTCATCGATGGTGATATCAGGATTCTCAATCACCGCCGAGATTGCTGAGCAGATTTCAGTGAGGTTGTGGGGAGCCATATTGGTAGCCATACCGACGGCAATACCACTTGATCCATTGGCCAGAAGGAAGGGGAAGGCTGCCGGCAACACCGTCGGCTCAGTTAACGAGTCGTCGTAGTTGGGGCCAAAGTCCACTGTCTCCTTCTGGATGTCGATAAGCATCTCGTCGCCAATGCGGCTCATCTTTGCTTCGGTGTACCGCATCGCTGCAGCTGGGTCACCGTCGATCGAGCCAAAGTTACCTTGTGGAGTTACCACTGGGTATCGGAGGCTGAAGTCTTGGGCGAGGCGCACGAGCGCATCGTAGACCGAGCCATCACCATGTGGGTGGTACTTACCCAGTACGTCACCGACTATCCTGGCGCTCTTCTTGAAAGATGATGAGGCCTTCAGCCCCATCTCAAACATATCGTAGAGAATCCTGCGGTGTACCGGCTTCAGGCCATCGCGTACGTCGGGCAGAGCCCGGCTGACGATGACGCTCATCGCATAGTTGAGATACGAGGTACGCATCTCCTTCGATACATCTACAAGGATCGTCCTTTCTTGGTTGTTCTCTTGCACGGGTTTATCCTTCGTCCTTAAATATCAAGGTTTGTCACATAACTGGCATTGGCATCAATGAAGGCACGCCTTGGCTCAACTTCTTCACCCATCAACATGGAGAAGACGCGGTCGGCCTCTTCGGCATCATTGAGGGTTATTTGGCTGATGAGTCGAGTCTCGGGATTCATCGTAGTCTCCCAAAGTTGCTCTGGATTCATCTCTCCAAGGCCCTTATAGCGCTGTATACCCACTTTGGAGGCATCGGTTACGCCATTTTCTTCCAAAATCCTGATCCGGGCTTCTTCATCGTACGCATACTCAATCTTCTTACCAATGGTGATCTTGTACAGTGGCGGCATGGCAAAGTAGACATAACCGGCCTCGATCAAGGGGCGCATATAGCGGAAGAAGAAGGTCAACAAAAGAGTACGTATGTGGGAGCCGTCGACGTCAGCGTCAGCCATGATGATTACCTTATGGTAGCGAACCTTATCAACGTCAAAGGTCACATCGCTCTCAAAGTCATCATCCTTTCCCATATCGTTGTACCGGGTCAATCCTGCTCCGATAGTGGAGATGACCGGCTGTAGCTTGTCATTGCCCAGCACCCGGTACTCCTGGGCTTTCTCTACGTTGAGCATCTTGCCCCAAAGGGGGAGGATTGCCTGGAAGCGGCGATCTCGACCTTGCTTGGCCGAACCGCCGGCACTGTCACCTTCAACGATGAAGACCTCACATTTTGCCGGATCCTTCTCAGAGCAGTCAGCGAGCTTGCCTGGCAGGCCGCCTCCTTCGCTCTTCTTGCGGATTTGCTCACGCGCCTTTCGGGCAGCAACCCTTCCTAATGCAGCATTGATAATCTTGGTGAGGATTATCTCGGTCTGAGCCGGGAACTCATCAAAGTAGTTACCCAACTTCTCGTAGACGAGGGACATCACCACTCCGGCAACAATAGAGTTACCCAGCTTCATCTTTGTCTGGCCCTCAAACTGCGGTTCGGGGACCTTCACGGAGATGACTGCGGTCAACCCTTCACAGATATCACTCTGCTCAAGCCGCTCGTCATACTTCTTCAGTAATTTCTGATTCTTCTGTAGCTGTACGTTTATCACACGGCTGAGGCCGGTGCGGAATCCAGTGAGGTGGGTCCCTCCCTCGCGTGTGTTGATGTTGTTGACGAAGGTAAGGATCTTCTCATCGTACTTATCGTTGTACTGCAGGGCGATTTCCACCTTGATGGCATCACGCTCTCCCTCAATGGAGATTGGGGGATCGATGAGGGTCCGCTTGAACTCATTGAGGTAGCTCACAAACTGAACGATGCCCCCTTCACTCTGGAAGGTCTGAGTTTTGGGCTCCTCATCGCGATAATCGGATATCGTTATGGAGACTCCCTTATTCAGGAAGGCAAGCTCTCTGAAGCGACTTTGCAGAACCTCGTACCCAAACGGGTGGCTCTCAAGGATTGAATAGTCAGGAGAGAAGACCACCTTGGTACCGGTGTTGTCGGTGGCGCCGATACGCTCGACTTCAGTGGTAGGAATTCCCTGGCTGTACTGCTGGCGGTAGACCCCGCCATCGCGGCTGACGGTAACTTCCATGAAGACCGACAGAGCGTTGACACAGGAGACTCCAACACCATGCAGACCGCCGCTGACCTTATAGGAGTTCTTATCGAACTTTCCACCAGCGTGCAGTTGGGTCATCGCGATCTCAAGCGATGATCGTTTTTCGATTGGGTGCATCTCTACCGGGATGCCTCTTCCATCATCCTCAACGGTACAGAATTGACGCCCTTCCTCATCGACGGAAAGGGTTACATTGATCTGTGAACAGTAGCCGGCCATGGCCTCATCGATAGAGTTGTCAATCACCTCATAGACCATGTGGTGCAGCCCGTCGATGCTCGTCGACCCGATATACATGCCCGGTCTTTTGCGGACCGCCTCAAGGCCTTTTAGGACCTGGATACTTGATGCTCCATAGCCCTGTGATCCGCCGCTCTTTTTTGAATTGCCCTGGTGCAACTGATCATCAGTTGCCTGCTCGGCAAAGCTACCTTCATTCATGCAATATGTCCTTATGTAATAATAAAAAATTCTACAATCTATCCTTATTGATTATAGCAAAAACAGAAAAGTGTTGCAAGCAATCCCACCAATTCTTGGCAATTCTTTATTGGTTATATTATAAAGAGTTGTATTTATTGGACATCTCATTTTCACTCGATGCTTGCACCCCGTCCCACTACAAGGTAAAATAGCCGCATGAGTGACGGTGAACACAGCTATTATGAGTTCTGGAAAGAGACAGTTTCGAGGGTTCGGGAGACCTTGCCCGAGCAGGAGTACAACACCTGGTTCAACCGGTTGAGCTACCTCCGCAGCGAAGAGAGAAAGGTTGTTTTATCTGGTGCGAGCCAGTTCATCCTCGATACGGTAATCAGTCGATACCGCGATCTTTTGGTCAATACGCTCAGCGAATTGACCGGTGAGGAGATCGTCGTTGAGTTTGAAGTTGCCGCCCGTCCCTCCCCAGCCGCCCAAGAGAGTCACACCGAGGCTGCCTCACAGGCAAAAAGAACCCAGATCAAGCAATCCATCACTGCACAAAAGAGTGCCAAGATGCGCAGTGAGAGCAATCTCAACGCCTCCTATGAGTTTACCAACTTCGTGATTGGCGATAACAGCGCCTTTGCCTACAACGCATCGCTGGCCATTGCCAAGAACCCAGGGGTCAGCTACAACCCCTGCCTTATCTACGGTGGTGTCGGACTCGGAAAAACCCACCTCCTCTCCTCTATCGGCAACCATATTCTGGAGAACACTCCCGAGCTGAAGGTCATGTACGTGACCGCAGAGATGTTTACCAACGAGTTCATTGAATCAATCGGGACTCAGAAGACCCAACACTTCAAGAACAAGTTTCGCAAGGTCGATGTCCTATTAATTGATGATATTCACTTCCTGCAGGGCAAGGACTCTACCCAGGAGGAGCTTTTTCATACCTTCAACAATCTCTATGACTCTAAAAAGCAGATGGTCTTCACCTGTGACCGCCCGATCAGTGAGCTGAAGAATATCACCGACCGCCTCTCCTCGCGCTTTGAACGTGGATTGAACGTTGACCTACAGCCACCTAACTATGAGACACGGATGGCTATTCTAAAGAATAAACTCTCCCTACGCGGAGCTTCCATGAGTGAGGAGATCCTCAACTACATCGCTACCAACGTAGTGACCAACGTCCGAGACCTGGAGTCCTCCCTCACCAAGCTGGTTGCCTACAGCGAGCTGCTCAACCAAGAGGTCTCCTTTGATAAAGCCAAGGAGCTGTTGGGGGTGTTGCCCGCCCATGCGGCGCATGCAAGCCAGACCCTCTCCATCGATACGATCATCAAAGTGGTGGGACAGTACTTCAATGTCTCCAGCTTTGAGATAAAGGGAAAGAAGAAGAACAAGTCTATCGTCCAGCCACGCCAGATAGCCATGTACCTGGCCCGGGATATCACTGACTTCTCCACCACCGAAATTGGCACTGAATTTGGCGGCAGGGACCATACCACGGTCATGCACTCCTACGACCGGGTTGAATCACTGATGAAAGGGGATGAAGCGTTCACCAACACCGTCCTTAAACTCAAGCGTGATTTGACGACAATCAAGGATTAACAACTTGTGGATAACCTCTGCAAGAATTGTGGATAGCGATGGATTTTTGTGGACAACGGTGTATAACCGGTGTAAGGATTGTGGATATCTTTCAAAGTTATCCACAGGATGTGAAAAGATAATCGGTGATAAACCAATGAATTATTCAGTTATCCACAGAATCCGTGCTATTATTACTACTATTACTAATTTTTAATAATATAGGAGCAATAAGATGAAGTTTGTCTGCAGCAAAGAAACCATCCTCACTGAAATCATCTATGCAATGAGTTTCACTAGCCAAAAAAATACCCTCTCCATTACCAGCAACGTCTATCTGGAAGGCAATGACGATACGCTCATCATCAAGGCAACTGACCAACGCTCTGGCTTCAGTACCCAAATTTCTGTAGAGATCAAGGAGAGTGGAAAAGCTCTGGTCTCCTGTGAGAAGCTCTTGGAGATTATTCGTGTCCTTCCTGATGGACTGATTGAGTTCACCAGTAGCAATGGCACCTTTGCCATCAAGCCACTTGAGCAGGGTATTGATTTTAAACTGCGCACCATCAAAGCTGACGAATTTCCTGCCCTTGAGGATGGAAAGAGTCTTGAGTACTTCTCAGTCGACCAGCGCGCGTTTACCACTATGATTGATCAGACTCACTTTGCTGCAGCTGAGGATGATACGCGGCAGTACCTCTGTGGGGTGTTCTTAGAACGCAGCAAAGACGGTCTTACGATGGTTGCAACCGATGGTAGACGGTTGGGTATTGTTGAGAGGAGCTTCGAAGATGCTATTGCAGACTTCTCCCCAATCATTATCCCCACCAAATTCCTTACTGAACTGCGCCGACTTTCGGCAGATGAGGGATCGCTGCAGCTCTCCATCACCGATAAGCTTCTTTTTGCCATCGTAGGGAATCGTGTCTTCTATACTACGCTGATCAAGGGCGATTATCCGGCATACCGTAGGGTAATCCCTGAGACGCAGAAGTACCAAGCAACGATGCGCATCAAGGATATGCTTGAAGCATTGAAGCGTGTTTCACTCTTGGTGGAGAACAAAGCCCGCAGAATTTACCTGGATATCAGCGAACAAGGTGCGCTTCTTACCAGCGATGAGCAGGAGAGCGGTGAGGCCAAAGAGGTCATTGCCTGTCAGTATGAGGGTCCTGAGAGTAGAATCAGCCTTAACTACACGTACCTGCTTGCTCCGCTGAAGGTGATGGATGGTGAGTACTTCAGCCTGAACTTCACCGAACCGACCCGGGCATTGACCGTAGTCCCCGACGGTAATCGAGACTATATGCACCTGATCATGCCGATGCAATTGAACCCTTAATGCGATTTCGCCGCCTGTGGACCAACCACTTCAGAAATCTGGAGAGCCAATGGATTGACCTCGATGCAAAAGAGGTCATCCTTGTTGGCGCCAACGGCCAGGGTAAGACCAATCTACTGGAGGCGCTCTACACACTCTGCTATGGCTCCTCATTTCGTACCGCCCAGCTGCGTGAATTGGCTCAAAATGGACAAAAAGAGTTCAAGTTGGTGGGTATTTACGGCGATGAGGAGTCTTTTGAGCATACCCTGGAGCTGGAGTACAAGGATTCCAAACGGAGCGTAAGTCTTGATGGAAAGCTCATCAAGGACCGCAAACACCTCATCTACAACATCCCCTGCATCGTTTTCAGTCACGACGATATAGCATTTGTCCGTGGGGAACCTGAAGCGCGCCGTCTCTTCTTCGATCAGACGATGAGCATGTACAATCCCCTTTTTTTTGATGATTTGCGGCGATATCGCCAGATTCTGCGCCAGCGTAACCTCGCCATCAAGGAGGGCAGAGACAGCCTTCTTCCCATCTACAATCAACAATTGGCCCGCCATGGTATCTCCATCCAAGCGGAACGAACTGCGACAACTGCGCGGTTCAACGAGATATTCCCGCCGCTGTATCGAGAGATATCGGGTGATGAAGTCAATATTGAGGTCAGCTACACTCCCTCATGGCGCAACTGTGCAACCGAGGAGGAGGTAGTAGCGTACCTGGCCAATCATCGCGAACGGGACCGAATCATGAACACCACGACCAGTGGAATCCACCGCGACCGTTTTGTCATCACCTGCGATGGGCAACCATTCTCCCAAATTGGCTCCACCGGTCAATTGCGCCTCGCCTCATTGGTGCTTCGTAGTGCCCAGATGGCCTTTTATGAGACGATGACAGCAAAGAAACCGGTAATCCTGGTCGATGATGTCTTGTTGGAACTCGACCATCAAAAACGTGAACGATTTTTAGCCAATCTTACACCTTACAGCCAAGCGTTCTTCACATTTTTGCCTGATGAGCACTATAGTTCTTCCTTGCAAGGCCAAAAGAGCCTGCTCTATACTGTGGCCGAGGGGAGGTTTGACGGTGGCCAAGGATAAGCGTGAGCGGGTTTGCAAGGAAGGGGAGCCGCTAAAATCCAAAGAAGTGCTCGATTTGGTCCTACGCCGATTGGGTATAGATCCCAACAGCCCATCCTCTTCGTTGGGCTTTGCCTGGCAAGAAATTGTCGGCGATCGCCTCTATCCACATGTTAAGATCGTGGAGATCAAGATACACACCCTTTTGCTCAAAGCCGATCACCCTACCTGGGCCC
>JBAZCM010000030.1:0-18798 GCA_041654935.1 Sphaerochaeta sp.
GATGACTACTACGAGATGCCCGATGGTCGACGCGAATACACCCGCTGGGAGTGCCGCCCTTGGTATGATGCCAATGATACGATTGGAGGCATGGTCCTCTATACGGAGAACATCACTGCCCAAAAGCTACTTGAACATGAGCTGCGTGAAGCGCGGGATTACCTCTCCACGCTGATCAGCCGAGCAAATGCTCCGATTGTTGTGTGGGATGAGACACAGACCATTGTGCGAGCTAACCTCTCCTTTGCCTCTCTCTTTGGCCTTGGGGTAGGCCACCTCATCGGCCAGCACCTGGAGATTCTCCATCCGTACCTGGATGATGAAGAATTGAAGCACATCTTACCATTTGCTCAGCAGGAGAAGCGCATAGAGTCCCTTGAGGTGGGTATCAAGCAAGATGGGGGAGCGGTAAAGACGATCTTATGGACCATCACGCCGGTCTACGAGCAGGAGAGTGGCAACCTGCTGGCAACCATCGCCCAGGGCCAAGAGATCACCGAGCGCAAGCACCTGGAGGCAGAACTGCAAGAACAGCTTGAAGAGTTGCGTCGCTGGTATGCGGTGATGGCCCACCGTGAGGATCGGATCATTGAGCTCAAGGGAGAAGTCAACGAATTATTGAAAGAGCAGGGTAAAGACGCGCGATACACCTCGATTCACGAAGGGGAGCGATGATGAGACGAACAACACTGTTGGTAGCTGTCTTACTCTTTCTGGGTGTCACCCTGTTCGCTCAGCTCAACCCGGCTTTCTTGGGACTCCTTGACGCCTCAGAGCAAAACCTCCTCTACGATCGTAGTCACTACACCGTCTCATACAACATGGACAACGCCCCTCTTGAATATACCGATAGCGCCGGCAATGCCCAGGGCGTTGCCAAGGCCTATCTTGATGCAATCTCGGCGAGAACAGGGATCACCTTCAGCTTTGAGGGAAGTAGCCGTCATGTTGCCGCAGAAGAGTACTTGGCAACCCAGCTCTCCCATGACCTGTTATTATCGCTCAACGCTACGACAGAGCGCCAGCAGTACTATGCGTTTACCGAGCCCTACTTGACAGTTCCCATCGTCCTTTTGGCAAAAAGTCAGGTCGGGTATGTAGGTTCGTTTGATGAGTTGGATGGCCGACGCGTCGCTGTCATCAAGGATACCGCTGTCTCCCAATGGATCAAGAGCGATTATCCGCATGTATTGGTAGTGGACGTCTTAAGCCCTGCCGAAGGGCTTGCGATGGTCCAACGTGGTTCTGCCTTTGCCATGGCAGGGAACTTGATGGTCCTCAATCATCACCTGACGAGCCTGGGGATGACTGACAACCTGAAGGTGGTAGGCATTACCCCATATACAAACGCTCTCTCTATCGCAGTGCGCAAAGATTTAGCGCCACTGGATGCTATTCTTAACACCGCCCTGCATTTAATCGATGAAGAGGAGCGGATACAGCTGCATCGACAGACGCTGCCGATGTGGTATCGCTGGGCGATGCCGCGCCAACAACTGTTCATTGTCAGTGCAGTCACCTTTGTCCTGTTGATTCTCGCAGTGTTGTGGATTATTACCCTGACCGTGCAAAAGAAGCGGCGTGAACGGACTGAAATTCAGCTGGCCCAGAGTGAACAGCGCTTCAGACTCCTCTTTGAGGAAGGACCTGTTGCCTTACTGCTCCTCTCCTACGACAAAAAAGTCCTTGCAACCAATACGTGGTGGCATATGCTCTTCGGATATCCCAAGGAAGAGCTTGTTGATATCGGGCATTGGTTCAACGCAGCCTTTACCGATGAGAAGATCCGAACACTCATCGGCGAGCGATGGCAGGATATCTCCAAGGCCCATGAACAGGGCATTGATGTAGGAGAGCTTAGTTCATTTGAGACGACCATCACCTGTTGGGATGGCAGTACCCGTATCGTACAGATCGGCAGTACCTTGCTCTCCGATTCCATGTTGGTTACCTTCTTTGACCTCTCTGAGCACAAACAGATCCTCCAAGAGGTCAGTTCACTGCACCGCCAAGCAGAACATGCACGGACTATGGTCCTCAGTGCCTTGGAGGATCAACAGATTAGTGAACGCTCTCTCCAAAAGTCCAACGCCATGCTTGATGCAGCGATCAATTCGATGATAGATGCGGTCTATATCCTCGATACAGAAGGGCGTTTCATTCTCAGTAACCAAGCCTTCTATGAGTATTACCACTTCAAAAGCCCCGAAGAGTGTCCACCATCGCTTGGGGACTTCAAGGGCCTTTTTGAAGTGTATAGTGAAGAGGGCAAACAACTCAACTCTTCAGAGTGGGTTGGCTACCGAGCTCTTGCCGGGCAGAAAGGGACCACCACCTACTCAGTACTCAAACAAGGCCATGATGAACAATGGTTCGGCTCGTACAGCTATGCCCCGATCTATGGGGATGGGCATGCGATTGCAGGGGCAGTGGTTGTCTGCCGCGATATCACCGAAGAGCGGAAGAACCAACAGCAGCTGCTCTTTCAGCGCGACCATGACTTTCTTACTGGCCTGTACAGTAGGACCTACTTTGAAGGAGCTCTCCAAGCTCATGAGAATCGAGTTCCCCTTTCCGTCGGATTGGTTGATATCAACGGCTTGAAGCTGGTCAATGATTCATTGGGCCATAAGATGGGCGATGAGCTGATCAAAAAGACTGCTGCATTGCTCGCTCGCCATCGCTCCGAAGGCATGACCATTGCCCGCTATGGCGGTGATGAGTTTGTCTTTATGATCGCAGATGACCCCGGGATAGAGATTGAGCGCTTCATCCGTAAGATCGAGAAGAATGCTGCCTTCATCACCTTTGAGGATTTCCACCTCTCCCTCTCTTTTGGATGGGCTGCACGCCAGTCACTGGGTGAGTCGGTCAACCAGATCCTCAACCGTGCCGATGCCATGATGGCGCAGAACAAAATTTATGAGAGTGCCAGTGCTAAGAGTAAATCCATTGGCCTATTGATGAACTCTCTCTTTGCCAAAAGCCGGCGCGAGAGCTTCCACTCACGAAGGGTAGGGGCCCTGTGTGCATTCTTGGCGGAGCAACTGGACCTTTCGGCACGTGAAGTCAATCGAATGCGCACTGCCGGTCTGATGCACGACATCGGAAAAATTGGTATCAGCGAGACGATTCTTAACAAGCCAGGTTCATTGAATGATGAGCAATGGCAGGAGATGCGCCGTCACCCGGAGATCGGGTATCGGGTTCTCAACGCCGTCAGTGAATTCAGCGACCTTGCCCTTGCAATTTTGGAGCATCATGAGCGATGGGATGGCAGCGGATATCCCCGCGGTCTGAAAGGGGAGCGAATCAGCTACCAAGCACGCATCATCGCCATCGCCGATAGCTACGATGCAATGACCAGTGAGCGCTCCTATCGTAGCCCTATCTCCAAAGAGGCAGCACGGGAGGAGATCTGGAAGAACCGGGGAGTCCTCTATGACCCTGATATCGTACAGATCTTTGTCTCCACAATCGACCAGTTCTCCTTTTGAAATGTGTAAGAGGACCGACAGGTTTTCAAACAAAGAGTGAATAGGGACCAGTCAATCGACTGACAGGACCTCATAGGGCGAGTATACTGCAATACTATAAGAGGATTAAGGAGTTAGGGCTGTCGTTTGTACAAATAAGACAACTTACAAGTTCTTGCGTATATATGTAAGATAGAGAATCTGGTTTTGTTACAAAGTGTTATTGTGTTGATTACGTGTTTCAATATAATACTTTTATTTGTACAATAGAGTGTATCGATTACTTGGTGGAGCTTTGCAGAAGATATTTACACAAAAGGATATAGGGAGAGAACGGTAGTTTGGAAGGATTACTGGACTATACATGTACTGAGAGGGGCCGAGATACCTAGGACAAATGTCCTATGGCAGGTACGGTCAAATGACTTATGGTAGGTATAAATCCCATTCTATATCATTTCGGTATAAAGGGGAGTTGTTTTTCTGGCCGCGCACTGTGTACTTATGCTTCATTGTGATGCTTAGGGTGGTATTCGTATATAACAAATCATACGAATAAAAATGAAAATGATCTTGATAGTTGGGTTTGCATGAAAAATTTACGTCGAAAAAGAGTACTGCTGGATAATTTGAGTTCTTACGCATTTTTAGCCCCTTGGTTAATTGGGTTCTTCTTGTTGACCCTCTATCCAATGTTCTATTCGCTTTATCTGTCGTTCACGAAATTCAATATACGAACCCCACCACAGTGGATCGGTTGGTCCAACTACCTGGTGATGTTCAAAGGAACAGAGACATTGCCGCGCGATGATCGATTTGTGAACTCAATGATGGTAACCTTCAAATACGTCTTTACCTCCGTTCCGTTGAAGTTGGTCTTTGCCCTGATCGTGGCGATGCTCATGAACAAGAAACTTAAGCTCATCCCCCTGTATCGGGCCCTTTACTATATTCCGACCTTGCTCGGTGGCTCAGTTGCCATCGCTGTTTTATGGAGGCGTCTCTTCGCAGCTGATGGTCTTCTTAACATGATCCTCAACAGCGTCTTTGGCCTAGAGAACCTGCCTGCGTGGATCAGCAATCCGCAGTACGCGCTCTCTACGCTGGTGGTGTTGGGGGTCTGGCAATTTGGAAGTCCTATGATCATCTTCCTTGCCGGCCTTCAACAGATTCCCAGAGAGTACTATGAGGCCAGTAGTGTGGATGGGGCCGGCCCGATTCGCCAATTCTTTGCCATCACCCTCCCATCTCTCTCCCCGATCATCTTCTTCAACTTTGTCATGCAGATGATCAGTGCCTTCCAGTCCTTCACCCAAGCTTTCATCGTCAGTGGTGGATCAGGAGGGCCTTTGGATTCAACGATGTTCTACAGCCTCTACCTCTATATTAAGGGATTTGGCTTCTCTGAGATGGGCTACGCCGCTGCGATGGCGTGGATCCTCTTGATCATCATCGCCTCGCTTACGGCCATCTCTTTCAGAGCCTCCGGCACGTTGGTCAGCTATGGAAGTGGGGAGTAAGTATATGAGTAAGAGAAAGACTACCCAACGCATCAACAGCTTGATCCTCAACCTCTTCATCATCGCTCTCGGAGTGGGGATGCTCTATCCAATCCTCTGGCTCATTGGTGCTTCCTTCAAGCCCAGTAACCAGATCTTCACCCAAGCCTCCATTTTCCCTAAGACCTTTACCCTGGATAACTACGTAGCAGGATGGAAGGGAATAGGTATCGTTGGCTTTGGCACCTTCTTCAAGAATTCGTTTGTCATCTGTATCATCAGCGCCTTTGCCAATGCAATCTTCTGTTCGATCACCGCTTACGCGTTTGCTCGTCTGCAGTTCAAGGGCAAGAACATCTGGTTTGCCATTATGATGCTGACCTTGATGCTGCCCTCCCACGTGACGACGATTCCTCGCTACATCATGTTCCGCCGGGTAGGGTGGATCAATACCTTCCTGCCAATCGTTGTTCCTAAGTTCTTTGCTACTGACGCCTTCTTCATCTTCCTGTTGGTCCAGTTCATCCGCGGACTTCCCAAGGACATCGATGAGTCGGCGATCATTGATGGGTGTTCAAAGTTCGGTGTCTACAGCCGCATCCTTATGCCGCTGACCGTCCCTGCTCTGATCACCACGCTACTCTTCTCGTTCCTATGGACCTGGGATGATTTTTTCAACCAGTTGCTCTATTTGACGAGCCCTCACAAGTACACCGTCCCTATGGGATTGAGGTTATTTTTGGACTCCTCGGGTATTTCGTTTTGGGGCCCGATGTTCGCCATGTCAGTCTTATCACTGATCCCGGCGTTCATCCTCTTCTTCTCATTACAGAAGTACTTTGTCAGGGGTATCGCAACTACAGGAATAAAGGGGTAATCAACACCCTTTAAGGAGGAATCTTATGAAGAATACCCTATTGGTTTTACTTTTGGCCATCCTCAGCGTCTCCTTCGTCTTTGGTGCAGGCACCAAGGAAGATGCCGCAGCTTCCGGTACGACGACCATTCGTTGGGCGTACTGGGGTAGTGGACAGCGCGTTGAGATCAGCCAGAAGGCAATCGACCTCTACCAGAGCCGCCATCCGAACATCAAGGTCAACCCTGAAGTCAGTGGTGGAGCCGGTGATCACTTTGTGAAGGTCGATACCCAGCTCGCTGGTGGTGATGGACCGGACATCATCCAGGTCGGTGGAAACATCCCTGACTACGCTGATGTACTGTTGGACATCTTCCCCTTTGATGGCAAGGCGATCAATTTGAGCGTCATTGACCCAAGTGCAATCGACAGCGGTACTATCGCAGGTCGATTGGTGGGAATCTCCACCGGTGTTAACATGCCCGCGTTGGTCTACAACAAGAGCATGGTCGAGCGCATTGGAGCTCCGCTTCCGAAGATCACGATGAACTACGATGAGTTTAAGGACTACCTGAGAGTGCTCAAGAGCAAACTTCCTGCAGGTGTTTATCCGATGCAGGACATCGGCGTCCTCTCATCCAACTCAACGCCCTTCGGTTACTGGACCCGCTACAATGGCACCCCCCTGTATGACGCATCGGACAAGTCCACTGCCGTCAGGCCGCAGGATGCCCAGCGCTACCTTGAGCTCTTTGATGGCTACCGCAAGGAGGGCTTGATCCCACCGGCAGACATCGCAGCAGGCTATGCTGAGAACAACGCTGACACCTCGATGGTCATCGCAGGTAAGGCTGTCATTGGATTCATCTGGACCAACCAGCTCAGTGGATACCAGGCAGCAACCACCGATGAGCTTGACTTCATCGAGATGCCCGGCGCAGCAGAGACCAACGCCCTGTGGCAACCGCCAAGTCAGTTCTACGCTGTGAACAAAGACTCCAAGAACATTGAAGAGACAGTCAAGTTCATTGACTTCCTCGTCAACGATCCTGAGGCAGCCTTTATTCTCGGCAGTGACCGCGGAACCCCGGCTTCTTCAACGGCTCGCTCTGCAGGCTCTGCATTTGCAGCCGACCAGAAGGTCATCAACTACATGAACGTTGCCGGACCACACTCCTCAGCGGAGACCGACCACGTTCCCAACGATACCGAGTTCAACTCCACGCTGTACTTGATTTACCAGCGTGTAGCCTTCGGTCAGATCACCCCAGCCCAGGGTGGCCAGCAGATCTACGAGCTCTTGCTCCGTCTGATTGGCAAATAAGGGTAGACAACCTATGGAGGAGGGGAAACCCTCCTCCACTTTTCGAAGGGGAAAACTATGAAAGGCGAGCGAATTTGTATCATCGGCGGTGGTGGAAGATTATGGGCGATCCAGTTCATCAAGGATCTGACCCTCAACCCCCACATCACAGGAACTTTGGTCCTCTACGATATCGACAAAGAGGCTGCACAGAACAACGTTGAGGTTGCCATGCGCGCCTTTGCTGCCAATGGGGCCACCGGACGCTTTGAAGTCGAGGCGATTGATGACCTGGATCAGGCCCTGGATGGATGCACGCTGGTGGTCATTTCCATCGAGCCTGGAAGCACCTCATGCCGCAAGGGAGACCTCCTGCTGCCAGAAGAGTATGGCATTCTGCAGACAGTGGGCGATACCACAGGACCGGGTGGCATCATGCGAGCCCGACGCTCAATCCCCCTCTTCGTGGAGTTTGGCAAAGCCATAGCCGCCCATTGCCCAGATGCATGGGTGATCAACTACACCAACCCCATGACCCTCAGCACCGCAGCCCTTTTTGAGGGATTTCCTGCTATCAAGGCTATGGGCTGTTGCCATGAGGTCTTTCACCTACAAAACTTCCTTGCCGATAACGTGGAGAAGTGGTATTCAGTCCCCCGGCCCGATCGCCGGGCGATCAAAATTGACTTGACCGGAGTCAATCACTTCACCTTCATCACGCGAGCCCACTGGCAGGGTGAGGATCTGATGGTCCATCTTCGTAAGGAACTACAAAACCCCAACTACTTTGCCGACCTCACGCACGTTGCCTTGAAGAGACGAGAGGAGGAGAAGTGGTTTGACTGTGACCAGCGCGTTGCCATGAACTTCCTTCGTGATTTTGATGTATTGGGTGCAGCTGGGGACCGTCACCTGGTGGAGTTTGTCCCTTGGTACCTGGACAGCGAAGAGTCGCTACACAAATGGGGCATCATGCGTACCCCCTACAGCTGGCGTGAGCGCCAAGCAGAGGAGAAGCGTGCCAAGACCTTCACCGATGAAGAACTGGTCGCCGAGCGTAGTGACGAGGAGGGTGTGGACATCCTCTGGGCTCTTGCTGGCGGCGATCCACTGTTGACCAACATCAACCGGCCAAATGAGGGACAGATCAGTTACCTGCCCAAGGGTAGGATTGTGGAGAGCAATGGTTACATCTCCAAGGATTCGATCATACCGACCGTAGCCGCTGACCCACCACTTTCGATCCAGAACTTGGTACGCCACGTCAGTGATGTACAAGAGATGACTTTGCGTGCAGTGCTCGCAAATGATATGGATCAGCTCTTCGCTGCCTTCTTGGAGGATCCTCTGATGATTCTTGGTAGGGATAAGGCAAGAGAGCTCTTTGACCGGATGCTCACAGCCACGCAGCTGACCTACTAACTACTAACTACTAACTCTTTCATAACAAAAATAGATATGCGAACAGGAGCCCAATAAGAGGCTTCTGTTCGTTTGCATGATCGATGATATGTCTTTTTAGAGAATTGGAGAAAATCTAAATGGGTATATCCTCCTTTTATTTTGATTGACCGGTTTACAAAACCGGTTTAGTATAATGATAAGTGGTCTTCAGACCGCTAAAACAAAAGGAGAAAAGATCATGAAGAAAAAACTGTTGCTATCCCTAGTGGCTCTCATGGTAATTGGCTCGATGCTCTTTGGAGCAGGGATTCAGGAAACTGCCCCAGCCAAGGAAGTATATTTCTTAAACTTCAAACCTGAGATTGCAGATGTGTATGAGAGTAAGATTGCCCCAGTCTTTGAAAGAGAGACCGGCATCAAGCTCAAGGTAGTCACCGCTGCCAGTGGAACCTATGCACAAACACTTAAGAGTGAGCTTGCCAAGAGCAATCCTCCCTTGATCTTCCAGACCAACGGTCCGGTAGGGTTGGCCGATAGCCTCAACTATACTGCTGACCTACGCAACACCGACTTCTACAAGATCCTTGCAGATAAGTCGATGGCCCTGGAGATGAATGGACAAGTTTTGGCAATCCCATACGCCGTGGAAGGCTATGGCATCATTTATAACGATGCAATCATGCGCAAGTACTTTGCCCTTCCCAACAAGGCTGTGGCAATCAGAAGTGCAGAGGAGATCACCAACTTTGCCCTCTTAAAGGCTGTTGTCGAAGACATGCAGAAAAACCGTGCCACCTTGGGAATCCAGGGAGTCTTTGCTTCAACGAGCATGGCATCCGGAAACGATTGGCGCTGGCAGACTCACTTGGTCAACGTACCCCTGTACTGGGAGCTTCGTGACAAGAATATCCCCTTCGGTCAGCCGACTCGCAACTTTGACTTCACCTACGCCAACCAGATGCGCAATATCTGGGAGCTGTACTTGAATAACTCCACCACTGCCCGCGGTCTGCTTGGATCGAAGAGTGTGGACGATTCGATGGCAGAGTTTGCCCTCGGTCAAGCTGCCATGGTACAGAACGGAAACTGGGGAGCAAGCCAGATCCTCGGTGTGAAGGGTAACCAAGTCGCCGATAACGACATCAAGTTCCTTCCCATTTACACCGGTGTTGCAGGGGAAGAGAAGTATGGTCTTTCAATTGGCACTGAGAACTACCTGTGCATCAACAAGACTGTCAGCTCTGAACAGCAGAAGCTTGCCGACCAGTTCCTTACCTGGCTCTTCTCCAGCACCAGCGGTAAGGCCTTTGTCAAGAATGACCTGATGTTCATCACCCCGTTCAACACCTTTGCAGACAATGAGTTGCCGACCGACCCCTTGGCCAAGGATGTCATCCGCTGGATGAACAAGGATGGAGTGACCAGCCTCAGCTGGGACTTCTCCGTAATTCCGAGCCGCGAGTGGAAATCGATCTTCGGTGCACTGCTTGCTGACCACATTGCTGGACGCAAGAGCTGGGCTGAAGTCGCCAAGGCCGGAGCTGATGCGTGGAAGAGTGAGTTCGACCTCGCCAACTGATTTGCATCACTGATAGACCGCCCTCATAAGGGGGCGGTCGCTCCTTGTGGAGGCTTCATGCAAAAATCTATTCAAAAATATGCAGCGCTCTTTGTCCTCCCAGCGCTGATTTGCTTTGTCATTGCTTTTTTAGTGCCGATGATCATGGGAGTCGTGCTCTCTTTCTTTCGCTTCACTACCGTTCTGGATGGAAAATTCGTCGGATGGGAGAACTATCGACGAATCTTCATAAACCAGGAGTTCACCAATGCTCTGTGGTTCAACGTACGTTTTACCGTCGTCTCGATGATCACCATCAACGTCGGCGCCTTTGTGTTGGCATCGTTGTTGACAATGGGTCTCAGGGGGACAAACGTCTTTCGTACGGTCTTCTTCATGCCAAACCTCATTGGGGGCATTGTCCTCGGTTGGATCTGGAATCTGATCATCAACGGTTTCTTACTTAGCCGTGGTGTGACGGTTGTCAGCGACCCTAAATACGGGTTCTGGGGACTGGTGGTATTAATGAACTGGCAGAACATCGGATACATGATGGTTATCTACATTGCAGGGCTGCAAAATATTCCTTCTGAGCTCATCGAAGCTGCGAGAATTGATGGGGCGGGCAGAGCTACCATGCTCAAGAGTGTCACCTTGCCCTCCATCGCTCCGTCAATCACCATCTGTACCTTCTTGACCTTGACCGGAGGCTTCCGCCTCTTTGACCAAAACCTTGCTCTTACCGCCGGAGATCCTGGCAAACAGACTGAGATGCTTGCCCTGAACATCTTCAACACCTTCTATGGCCGTAGTGGCTTTGAGGGGGTAGGGCAGGCCAAAGCGGTGCTCTTCACCATCCTTGTCGCCTTGATCGCCCTCACTCAACTGGCGTTCAGCAGAAAGCAGGAGGTAGAGGCATGAATACAGACCATCGACGACAACAAGAACTATGGCAGAGAATCCTGGTCGTAGTGTTAGCACTTCTGGCAATTCTCTTCATAGCACCGATTCTCATCGTTTTGATGAATTCCTTTAAGAGTAAGTTTTTCATCTCCTCTGAGCCCTTCAAGTTCCCTAATCCCGATACCTTCACCGGTCGGGAGAATTACATCGAAGGAGCACGAAAAATAGGCTTCTTCAAAGCCTTTGGATACTCGCTCTTCATCACTGTCTTCTCCATCATCGGAATTTCCCTGGCAACCAGTATGCTGGGCTGGTACGTCACGCGCGTTAAGAATACCTTCACCACCGTCGTCTACTACCTGTTGGTCTTCTCTATGATCGTACCCTTCCAAATGGTCATGTTCACCATGAGTAAGACCGCCAATATGCTCCACCTGGATAACCCAATTGGGATTCTGGTCCTCTATGTGGGCTTTGGGGCAGGCCTAGGTACTTTTATGTTCAGTGGCTTTATCAAGACCATTCCCCTCAGCCTCGAGGAGGCAGCGATGATCGATGGAGCGACTGCCCCGCAGACCTTCTTTCGTATCGTCTATCCGATGCTCAAGAGTACTGCGATTACCGTGGCAATCCTCAACGCTATGTGGGTGTGGAATGACTATCTCTTGCCTTATCTGACCATCGGCATTGAGTACCGTACTATCCCAGTAGCTATCCAATACCTACGAGGTGGGTATGGGGCAGTGGATATGGGGGCGATGATGGCGATGCTTGTCTTGGCGATGGTGCCGATTATCGTCTTCTACTTGGTGATGCAGCAGCATATCATCAAGGGAGTGGTCGCCGGTGCAGTCAAAGGCTAGTAAATCTCTTTTGGCTCGACGCGAAGCGGGGGTGCTTCTACATATCTCGTCGCTTCCATCCCCTGAGGGAATCGGAACGTTCGGAGAAGAAGCCTTTAAGACTGCTGATTGGATTGCCAAAGCAGGCTTCTCTCTCTGGCAAATTCTGCCAACCGGGCCTACCGGCTTTGGCAACTCTCCCTATGCTCCTCACTCCTCCTTTGCAGGCAATGAGCTGTTCATAGATCTTGCAGATTTGTGTCAAAAAGGGTACTTAGAGCACTCGGATTGTGATAAATACACTCCCAAAGCGAGTGAGAAGGTCAACTTCTCCCAGGTCAAAGCAGATAAAATCCTACTGCTCAAGAAGGCAGCAAATTCCTTTATACAAAAAGCCGGCCTTACAGAGGCTGGCTATCAAGAGTTTGTTGCTCAGGAGGGTCATTGGCTTGACTCCTATGCACTGTTTCGTGTTCTTTCTGAAAGATTTGGCGATAACCGCTGGTACTCTCATTGGCCAAAGGAGTATGCCAACAGAGACAAAGATGCGCTCAGTGCTTTTATCGATTCCCATCAAACAGAGATTGAGCGTTGGAAGGTCTTACAGTACTTCTTTGCCCTGCAATGGCAAGAGTTTCGCTCCTACGTTAACAAACTCGGCATTAAGCTTATCGGGGACGTGCCGATCTTCGTAGCTGGCGACAGCGCTGATACCTGGGCAAACCCACACCTCTTCAAACGTAATACACAAGGACAGTTCGATCCAGTCAGTGGTGTACCCCCCGATCTCTTCAGTAGCACCGGCCAACTGTGGGGCAATCCCGTTTATGATTGGGATGAGCTTGAAAGAACTCACTATCATTGGTGGGTTCTACGCCTCCAACGCCTCTTTGCCCTTACCGACCTCTTACGCATCGATCACTTTCGTGGCCTGATTGCCACCTGGGAGATTCCTGCCTCCGATTCAACCGCTGAATTTGGCTCTTGGATCGATGCAGGAGGCAAAGAGCTCTTTGAAGAACTTTCTCAGCACTTTGACATGGGTTGCCTGATCGCCGAAGACCTCGGACTGATGGATGATGAGGTCATCGAGCTACGGGATACATATACCCTGCCAGGAATGAAGATTTTCCAATTCGGATTCACCTTCGATGAAGATGGCAATGCTGACTATACCCATGAATTCTTGCCCCCCAATTGGAGTGAAAACTTTGTTGTCTATACCGGCACCCATGACAATGACACCACCGCCGGTTGGTTTGAAAGTTTGAATAAGAGTGAGCGAGAAGTTGTGCTCAACTACTTAGACTGCAGTGAAGAGGAAGTTACAAAGGCCATGATTCGGATGATGCTGTTCAGTGTGGCTCGTATGGCTATCATCCCGGTCCAAGATTTGCTCAATAAGGATACAAAGGCTCGTTTCAACTATCCTTCTTCCTGTAACGAAGAGAACTGGTCGTGGCGCGTTCAGGCTCGTGAATTAACCAATGAATTAGCCAAACGGATGAAGGATTTGTTGACTATCTCAGCTCGACTTTAGAAGGTTGGTTTACCTTCTCTTCACGGCAATGTCGCTTAATAGTAATTTGATCCTCAAACCCGTTGCCTCATATTAATAATCTGACCCACAGACCCGTTGCCTCATAATAAAAATCTGACCCACAGACCCGTTGCCTCATAATAATAATCTGACTCGTGAACCAGTTGACTCATATTAATAATCTGACCCATCCGGTCTACTCCTACTTGTCTGTAGCCTTATGCCTTGGTAGAGTAGGCCATGGATGATTCGCTGTACATCGGCACCTGTTCATGGAAGTATCCCAGTTGGAAGAGTTTTTTCTATGAGGGTGATGAGGTAGATGAGTACCTTGGCCAGTACGCTCGCCACTACCGTACCGTTGAGATCGATCAATGGTTTTATAGCCTCGGCAAAAGTGAGGTACGCCTTCCAGATCGAGCAACGGTAGACCGCTACAACGAACAAACCCCGCCCGCCTTTCGTTTCACCATAAAAGCCCCCAATGCCCTCACTTCTCCCTTTGCCTATGGATCAAAGAGTGAGTTCAACCCATGGTTTCTCTCAATCGATCTTCTCTATCTCTTTTTGGAGCACCTAGCGCCCTTAGGAGAGAAGTGTGCCATGCTGCTTCTCCAGTTTCCCTACCTGAACCGCCAAGTCGTTACTGAACGAGCTCAACTTACCGATCGCTTAGCTGCTTTTGGCGCTCTACTGCCCAACTCGGTGGATGTCGCCATAGAAGTACGTAATCCAAAGTGGGTCGACCGCTCTTGGTTTGAAATGCTCAAAGAGGCAGGCCTTAGACCGGTCATTCTTAGTGGATACTGGATGGAGAATTTCTTAGGTTCGGTAGAGGCCGCGCTGGAGGTTGGCTTTCCGTCTCTCTGCATTCGCCTTCATGGTGAGGATCGAGGAGAGATTGAGCGCATTACCAACAACGAATGGGATCGCATTGTCCTTCCTAAGGATGAGGAAATTGTGGGGTTGGCTCAGTTGCTTAAGGGCATTGAATCTACTGTATATCTGAATGTGAATAATCACTATGAAGGAAGTGCGCCTATGACCATCGCGCGTCTGAAGGAGATTTGGGAGAGAGTATGAGTGCACAACTGGTATATTTGAGTCACGGCGGTGGGCCACTGCCCATTTTAGGTGATCGATCGCACAAGGCGATGGTCTCATTTATGAAGAAGCTGCCATCTGTTTTCAGAAGACCGAAGGCCATTGTCATCTTCAGTGCCCACTGGGAGGAGAGAAGGCCACATGTCATTATCGAAGAAGATCCAGGTCTCTATTATGACTACTACGGCTTTCCCCCTGAAAGCTATGATCTCTCGTATCGGCCCAAGACAGATATGAATCTTGCCCAACAGGTTATCCAGCTGCTCGATGCTCAAAAAGAGAGTGGCCGGGGCTACGACCATGGAGTCTTCATCCCCCTGATGCTCTCCTATCCAGAGGCCGATATCCCCATTGTCCAGGTAAGCCAACTCGCCTCACTATCGGCTCTCGATCATTGGGATCTAGGTGCAGCACTCCGTCCGTTGCTTGATGAAGAGATTCTTTTTATCGGCAGTGGTTTCTCATTTCACAATATCCGCGCCTTTGGTCAAAATGATGGAGAAATATACGACGCTTTCCAAGAGTATTTGATTGATGCTTGCACGCATCTTGAAGGACAAAAAGAGAAGCTGGTGGGGTGGGAGGAAGCCCCTGGGGCTCGGTATTGTCACCCCAGAGAGGAGCACTTACTCAGCCTTCAGGTGATGGCAGGCCTCGCTCAGCGGGAAGCTACCGTTATCTTTGATGATGAGATCATGGGCAAGCGCGCCGTCGCATTTGGGTGGCTATAGGATGGGTCACAACAAATTGTGGATGGTAGACAGCTTCACGACCGTCCCCTTTACTGGTAATCCTGCAGGTGTGCTCCTCCTACAGCGTAGCCTTGACGAGCAGCAGATGATTGCCATTGCCCGGGAAATTGGAGCCAGTGAGAGTGCGTTTATTGCCGCAGAAGACCTGGAGCGTTTCCGTGTGGGTATACGCTTCTTCACCTCAACTCAGGAGGTAGGTATCTGCACCCATGCCACCATCGCAGCATTTCATGTGCTGGTCACGGAATTTGACGCTCCCTTTGGCACATACGAGATGCACAGCGGGGGCGGCTCATTCTCCGTGACAGTAGGAGGGCAGGCCGACCATCCTACCATCACGCTCAAGCAGCCCGATAAAGGATTACAACACATTCTCAATACAGATGAGTTATGTACATTGGCTGAAGCTTTAGGATGTGAAGTGGAGGCTTGTCAGGAGGCGGTGGTCTGGAAAGCTACAACGCCCCGAGTCTTGGTGAAGATGAGCAGTAAAACGGTTTTAAACAACCTACAGGTCGATCGTAATTTGCTCATCGCCCTAGGAGAGCGTCTCGCAAGCCCTGGTTTTTATTGTTACACCGATGATGGGGCAGAGAGCCCTATCGCCGCCCACACACGTATGTTCAATCCTGGCAGCGGAATCGATGAGGATCCGGTGACCGGCAATGCTGCTGCAACCTTGGCCTTGTATCAACGGAGTAGAGGTCTCATTGTCGATGGCGGGCGAGCTATCTATGCGCAAGGGGAGGCGATGAGTCGACCCGGAGTGTTGGCTGTCACCGTCAAAGGCCCTTGGGCGTACATTGAAGGGCAAGCAACCACCGTCTGGGCCGGATCATTGGTCGACTGACGGATTGAAATCTTTTTTCCTTCGCTTTCGAACCGCGTCTGTAAGAAGGTACTCAATTTGGCCGTTGATCGAGCGAAAGTCGTCTTCGGCCCATCGAGCAAGCTCCTCCCAGAGCTCTGCTGAGAGGCGGAGGAGCAGTTGTTTGCGTTCGTTCTTCTTCTGACTCATAAATCCTAGTAGATGGAGCCCGTATTGACGATTGGTTGAACATCGCGGTTTCCAGTAAGGACGGTCAAGAGATTGCTGACCATATGTGCCTTGCGCTCTTCATCCAGTTCAACCAATCCACCTTCGTTCAGTTGGGTGAGGGCCATCTCCACCATCCCAACAGCACCTTCGACGATCTTCTGTCGTGCAGCGATAATGGCAGTTGCCTGCTGACGTTGTAGCATAGCAGCTGCGATTTCGGGGGCATAGGAGAGGTGGGTAATCCTACACTCAAGGATATTCAGGCCAGCAGCCTGGACTTTATCCTGCAGTTCATCAGTAATCTCTTGGGCGATGGTAATGGCACTGCCGCGCAGGGATTGTTCATCCTCATCGCTGTCATAGGGGTAGTTACGAACGACGTTACGTAATGCTGCATCACACTGGATGGAGAGGTATTCAATGTAGTTCTCGACGTTGAAGACAGCCTTTGCGGTATCTACGACCTGCCAAATAACGACAACACCAATGATGATCGGGTTACCCAGCGCATCGTTGACCTTCTGGCGATCATTGTTCAACGTAGTGGCCTTCAAGGAGATCTTTCTCTTAGGAAGTGAAAGGCTCATCGACGTTGCAGCTTTTGCAAAATCGCTCTTTGCCTCTACTTTTGCAGAGGAGGGGGCATAGTCACCCGTTGTAACAGGATTGACGGCAGTGGCGAAGGGGTGGACCCAATAAAATCCATCTTGCTTGATGGTCCCATAGTACTTACCAAAGAGGGTGAGTACCATCGCTTCGTTGGGTTTGATGACCTTCAGGCCAGAGTAGAGGATTGGCCCTACAATAAAGCCATAGCCGCTTCCAATGACAATGAGGGCAACACGGATTACCACATGAAAGGGTAGAGCAATTGCCAAGGAAAACAGACCAATTGCTACAATGATCAACAAAGAGTTGAGAATAGTGGCAAATAGACCATTTGTCTTAAGGGTGAGGATACGCTCCTCTGGGTATGCAGTTGTTTGCATGATAGCCTCCTAGGGGATATCTAAATGATATCATCTAGATAGTATCATAGGAGTATTATTCGTGCAATAAAGAACCGCTGCGATTGCAGCGGTATATGTTTAATTCGTCGATGAACATCAACTGGCGAGCGTTTTACCCATTTCACGGGCCGCTGCAAGCGCTTCATCGTCAGGATGATCCAGGGCGATGACGCTTTCACTCTTCAAAATAGCGCCGCTCTCTTTCACACTCTCCTGCCATGTGCGCATCCACTCACCATCTCCCCATCCATAGGAGCCAAAGAGGGCGACCTCTTTTCCTGCCAAATGTCCTTTGATAGCATCGAACATTGGCTCAAAGACCTCTTCCTCGAGGTTCTCGGCTCCACTTGCTGGACAGCCGAAGGCGAATGCATCGTAGCTGTCGAGCATATCAGCACCAAAGAGGCTGGCGGCGATGGTCTTTGCAGATCCTCCGCCTGCAATGACCCCTTCCTTCACAGCCTGTGCAAGTGATGCTGTATTCCCTGTCCCGCTATAGTACACAATGGCAATTTTCTTCATCGTTCGATCCTTGTATGGTCAGCGCGATCGCTGTATATATGTAAGTTAGCATTGTCTAACACTACTTCAGTGATACCCAATATTAGGCAATTGGTCAATGCCTAGTAGAGCTCTCAGGATTTAGTTTGATCGCGATCCAGGGTGGAGACAAGGCTACTCATCTTGCGCGAAAGGGCACTGGTTGGGCCGAAGTGCTTCTTCGCTTGGCGATACGCCCAGCGATACAGGACATTGGAATCACTGAGATTGCCAAGTTTGCGGTAACAGCGCCCAATATGGACCATCAGGCCGATCTTCTCCGCTTCGGTTGCAAACTCGGGATCCCAATCGAGGTAGGAGCGGACCACCAAATATTGATCGAGGGCCGCCTGGTATCGCCCCATCTTCTCTAGGCAAATACCCATCGCACAGCGTCCCATGATCGTCAGGGCACTAGTTGCTCCGCTGAGCTCAGTCAACATCCCCAGGATATGCTTACGGAGGACCAACTCGTCAGAGTACTCGCCTTTGGTGTGCTGAATATCAGCTTGCAGGGCGAGGGCATCGATATACAGGTCATAGGATGGCCCGTCGTCCCCTCCCCACTCCAAGCGCAGCAGCGAGGACGCGATGGCTTGGGCCTCATCGACCTGGTTGTCATCAAGGTAAGAGAAGGCAAGGCCCATCAGCGCTTCGATAGTCAACTCATCCTCCTCACCGTGGAGGATTTGACTGGTCTGGTAGATCTGTTGGGCCATCTCAAGCTCGCGCTCAGTGTCGCGGGCCTTGGCGTAGGCGCTGTTGAGCTCGGTCATCAAGAGAATATATTGGCGATTGATCGGTCCATGGGCATTGAAGTGCTGCACCCGCCTTCTCTCCAGGTCAGCAATCTCTTGATGGACCTTGGCGAAGTAGGGGGCGTCATGTAGCTCACTGGTGACCAATAGACGAGCAAAGTAATTCTCCATGTCTTAAGTATACTGGTGCAGTGGCGCTTGCTACAAGCTCTGT